>DASSAL010000020.1:0-31119 GCA_035685405.1 Actinoplanes sp.
GGTGCTCGACCTCACCGAGATCCTCAACCGATACGGTGACCGGGTGCTCGACCTGGGCGCCACCGCGGGCTCGCGCGACACCGTGGCGCTGACGCTGCGTGACGCGGTGGCGGCCAGCTACCGGCTGCTCGACCCGGCCGAGCAGTTCGCCCTGCGCCGGCTGGCGATGTTCCGCCACCGCTGGTCGCTGCCGCTGGCCGAGCAACTCGTCGACGACGGCTCGGACGCGGTGCACCTGCTCGACCGGCTGCTCGAACTGGGTCTGCTGAGTGTCCGCGGCAGCCGCGCGTTCCGGTTCCGGCTGCTCGACGTGGTCCGGGACTACGCCGCCGAGCGGGCCGCGGCCGAGGGCGAGCTGTACGCCGGGCGCCGGCGGCACGCCGAGGTGATGGCCGACCTGGCCACCGAGATCGCCCCGCAGCTGATCGGGGCCGGCCTGTCCGATGCGGCGTCCCGGCTGGACGCGGTGACCGGCGATCTGGGAGCGGCGCTGACGTTCGCGGCCACCGAGGACCCGCACACCGCGCTGCGCCTCGCCGCCGCCCTGCCGCGCTGGTGGCGGTTCCGCGGGCGGGACGTGTCCGGACGGCAGTGGCTGCGGCGGTTGCTCGACGATCCGCGGACCGCCGACGCCGACCCGGCGGTGCGGGCTTGGGCGGGCATCGGTCTGGCCCAACTGGCTCTGGAGCATGGCGCGGGCGCTGAGGAGATCGGCGCGGCGACCGCCGCGCTGGCCGCCTTCGAGCGGCTGGGCCGGATCGACGGGCAGCTCACCGCGCATACCCTGCTGGCCGCGCTATGGATGACCACCGGCGGGTACGACCGTGCCCGGTGGCACGGCGAGACCGCTCTGCACCTGGCCCGCAGCAGCGGCCGGATCCGCGACATGGCGATCGCCGAGAACAACCTCACGTGGTACGAGATCCGCGAGGGTGACCTGGCCGCGGCGCGCCGGCGGCTGGCCGCCGCGGACCGGCTGGCCGTCCGCAGCGGCGAGCATCGGCTGCACGCCGTGACGGTGGCCAACCTGGCCGAGGTGGCCCGCCTGGACGGGCATCCGGACGAGGCCGAGCGGCTGGGCCGGCGGGCGATCGCCGAGCTGGAGGTGCTCGGCGACCCGGGGCACCGGCGACGCGTGCTGGCCACGGTCGGGCTGGCCCTGGCCGACGCCGGCCGGTTGGAGGCTGCCGACGAGGTGCTGCGTGAGCTGCGACGGCCGGAGGATGCCGAGATCCCCCCGGATGGGCCGGCCGCGATCGTGGAGGCGGCCATCGCCTTCCGGCGTGGCGAGGACAAGCGGGCGGCAGACGGCTACGCGCGAGCGGCGGAGGCGTATGCCGGCGGTCACGATCCGCGGGACGTGGTGGAGGCGCTGATCGGGCTGGTGGCGAGCACGCCGGACCGGGACCAGCGGGAAGCCGCTCGACGGCGGCTCGCGGAGTTGTGCCGTGCCACCGGCATCCGGCTGGTGCGGCGTGAGCGGGCGCTGCTCGGCAGGTAGGCGGAGCGTGGACGACCGGCGCGTCCCTGGTGTGCCTCACGCACCGGCCGTCGCAGCGCCCCTTATCGGTACGCGGCGAGAACGACGGTTCCCCCGTTGCCCCTTGCTCACCTCGGTCGCGCCGCATCCGGGTGATCACCCTAACCGGGCAACCCCGCGAGATCTGGGAGATACGTCACTTTTGCACTAGGCGTTGCGCGGTTCTGCCGGTAGTTCTGCCGGTCCGTCACTGCCCGCCGTGGCACAAGGATTGAGCGCGTCCCGCAGGATCCGCATCGACTCGAGCAGGCCGTCGAGTTGCGCCGGGGTGAGCCGGCTGATGAACCACTTCTCGATCAGCTCGACGTGCCCGGGCAGCACCTGCTCGAGACGCTCCAGGCCGGCGTCGGTGAGCACCGCGTACGAGCTGCGGCGGTCGCTGGCGCAAGCCCGCCGGCTCACCAGGCCGTCGCGTTCCATCCGGTCGACCACGCGCGTGACCCCGCTGGTCGACAACGACGTCTGGCCGGCCAGGTCGGTCATCCGGAGTTGGCGTTCCGGCGAGCGGGCCAGCCGCATCAGCACCTCGAACTCGACGGCGGACAGCCGGTGCTGATCGAACTGCGCGGCGAAGCGGCTGGTCAGCCCGGTGTACGCCTCGGCGAACAGGCCGACCGCGGTGAAGCGGGGGTCATCGAGGTTGGCACTCACAGAACCCATCCTAGCAGAACACTTGACACGGGGAATATTGCTTGGGATATAGTTGCTATGTCAGACAACAACTTCTTCCATGATTCATCGAGAGGACATCGTCATGACCGACACCCTGCCCGGCGCCCGCGAATACCAGGGTCTGCAGATTCCGGTGGCCGGCACCTACCAGCTGGACGCGGCGCACAAGCGGGTCGGATTCGTCGTGAAGCACCTCATGGTCAGCAAGGTCCGCGGCAACTTCGGTGAGGCCGAGGCCACCATCACCGTCGGCGAGGACCCGTTGGAGTCCGCGGTCACCGCCACCATCACCACCGCCAGCGTCTTCACCGGTCAGCCGGACCGGGACAACCACCTGCGCACCGGTGACTTCTTCGAGGCTGAGAAGTACCCGACGATCGAATACCGCAGCACCGGCATCAAGTCGTTCGAGGGCAACGAGTTCGTACTCTCCGGCGAACTGACCATCAAGGACATCACCCGTCCGGTCGACCTACTGGTCGAGTTCGAGGGTGTGGGTCGCAGCCCGTACGGCTTCGACGTGTTCGGCTTCAGCGCCAGCACGGAGATCGACCGCGAGGACTGGGGCCTGACCTGGAACCAGGCGCTCGAGACCGGCGGCGTGATGATCGGCAGGAAGGTGAAGATCGAGATCGAGGGCGAGGCCATCCGCCAGTCCTAAGCTCGATCGATTCAGCGTACGAGGCGCCGCCCGCACCGGGTGGCGCCTCGCTGCCGTCCGCCACCGGTGGCGCTCGGACCGCCACTGATGGTTAGGTAGACCCTGCGCGTGCGTCCGCTCACAGAGTGGTGATCGATGTCCGCTTTTGTCCCTAACCGTGGCGCGGGAGGGTGAGAATGGGCAAGGATCTCTCGGGGGCGACGTTCACGACCGAGGACCGCACCCTTCATCGGCAGAAGGTGCGCCGCTGTCTGGACGTACTCGCGCTGATGCTCGCCGACGTGGCGTTCGACGCGGACCGCCGGCTGACCGGCCTCGAGATCGAACTCAACCTGATGGATCAGGACGCCGAGCCCGCCATGCGCAACGCCGAGATCCTGGCCAACCTGGCCGATCCGGCGTTCCAGACGGAGTTGGGCCAGTTCAACATGGAACTGAACGCGCGTCCGAGGTCGATCAGCGGGACCGGCTTCGCCGACTACGAGCACGACATCCTGGAGAGCCTGGGCCGCGCCGAGGACCGGGCCGGCAAGGCGGACTGCACGCTGGTCATGATCGGCGCGCTGCCCACCCTCCGGCCGGATCACCTGGTGCTCGCCAACCTGTCCGCGAACGCGCGGTATCACCTGCTCAACGAGCAGATCGTTGGCGCACGCGGGGAGCGCTTCCGGGTCGATATCCACGGCGTGGAGCGGCTGCGGACCGCCTCCGACTCGATCGCCCCCGAGGCGGCCTGCACCAGCGTGCAGTTTCACATGCAGGTGCCGCCGGAGCAGTTCGCCGCACAGTGGAACGCCTCCCAGGCGATCTCCGGTGTGCAGGTGGCGATCGGGGCGAACTCGCCGTACCTGCACGGCCGGCAGCTCTGGGCGGAGACCCGGATCGCATTGTTCGAGCAGGCCACCGACACCCGTCCGGACGAGCTCAAAGCCCAGGGTGTACGACCACGGGTGTGGTTCGGCGAGCGCTGGATCACCTCGGTGTTCGACTTGTTCGAGGAGAATGTCCGATATTTTCCACCGCTGTTGCCGATCATGGCGGACGAAGATCCGGTCGCCGTCCTGGATGACGGTGGCGTGCCCCGCCTGACGGAGTTGTGCCTGCACAACGGCACGGTCTACCGATGGAACCGGCCGGTTTACGACATCATGAACGGCCGCCCGCACCTGCGCGTGGAGAACCGGGTGCTGCCGGCCGGGCCCACGGTGATCGACATGCTGGCGAACGCGGCCTTCTACTTCGGACTGACGCGGCAGCTGGCCGAGGAGGACCGGCCGATCTGGTCGCAACTGACCTTCGCCGACGCCGCGGAGAACTTCCACGAGGGTGCGCGGCGCGGGATCGAGGCATCCCTGTACTGGCCGGCGCTCGGTGAGGTGCCGGTCACCGACCTGGTGTTGTCCACGCTGCTGCCGAAGGCGTACGACGGACTGGACCGCTTCCGGGTGGCCACCGCCCAGCGGGACCGGCTGCTCGGTGTGATCGAGGACCGGTGCCGAAGCGGCCGCAACGGTGCGAGCTGGCAGACCGAGGCCGTGTCGGCGGCCGAACACCGGCGCGGGCTCGACCGGGACGCGGCGCTGCACGACATGCTGCTGCGGTACAGCGCGTTGCAGAAGGCCAACGAGCCGGTGCACACGTGGCCGGTCGAGTAGCCGGCGGGCGGGTCTAGGAAGCCGGTTTCTTGCCGGGATTGATTTCGGCGATGGTCGGCGTCGCCGGTGGCGCGGCCACGGTGGAGCGGGTGGTCTTCTGCGTGGGTGGTTTCGCCGCCTTCGCGCCCGCGAATTTCCCCTTCTCGGGCGGGGCTGCTCGTGCCGCCTTGGCCGCCTTGGCCGGCGTGTCCGGCCCGTCGGACCTGTCCGGCCGGCCTTCCCGCGCATCGGACCTGTCCGCCCGGCCGGACTCTTCTTGCCCAACGGACCTCTCCGGCCCGGCGGGTGTAGCTCGCGTCGCGCCGACGGCGCGAGGTGTGGACGAAGCCGGCGCGGGCTTCGCGTCCGTGGGCGGATCCGCCTGGGCGGCGGGCGTGGCGGGCTTGGCCGGTGTGCGTTGGCCGCGCACCATGCCCTGGCCGGGAGGTGTGGCTCGCGTTGCGCCTGCCGGCGCCGGCGGTTCGGCGCCGGGTCGAGTCCCCGGCTCGACCGTGGCCTGCTCGTCCTCCTCCGGGTGGGACACCGCGGCCGTGCCGGTGGCGGCGGGTGGGGCCGGACGGTGATGCTGCATCCGGCGGCGCTCGGCCGCCCGCTGCCCGGCGGTCACCGCCATCGCGGAACCGGCGAGGCCGGCCAGCATCGCGTACGGTGCGATCAGGTATGCCGACTCCAACTGGCCGAGGGCACCGGTCAGCTGCGGCGCCAGCACCAGGAACGAGGCTGCGACCAGAAGCGGGCCCACCGCGCCGGACGCGGCCGTTCCCACGCCCAGGTGACCACGGCGGGCCGCCGGCCAGGCCGCGAGCACGCCGATCAGGAACGCCGCCAGCAAGGTCAGCACCGCACTCGGCCAATAGATGGTGCCGTACCGGACCGCCGTGCCGAGGTCGGCGAACTGCCAGCTGGTCAGGTACGTGGCCGAGTCACGGCCGGCCACCAGCT
The DNA here is from genome assembly GCA_035685405.1 of Actinoplanes sp. Lineage (GTDB taxonomy): Bacteria > Actinomycetota > Actinomycetes > Mycobacteriales > Micromonosporaceae > Actinoplanes. Next base: position 5,471 of record DASSAL010000020.1, read on the forward strand.
CCACGATGATGCCGGTCGCCGCCAGCGCCCACAGGTAGGCCGCCGTCGCGACCAGGTTGGCCGCGATCGGGCGGGACACCACCGCCCAGTACGCGACCACCATGCCGAGGCCGATGCCGATCACCGCGTATCCACCGGCGGTCATCTCGGGGGCGAACGTGTCCGGGCGCACCGCGGAGCGGGCCGGCACCGCGATCAGCGCGACCGTGAGCAGTGCGCCGAAGCCTGCGGCCAGGGCCAGCGCGACTCGCAACGCCCCCGTGGGCCGGCCGTCCCGACCACCGCGGAGCCGTTCGGCGATCACCGCCCCGAACACCGTGGAACTCGCCGCGATCCAGGTCGCCCAGCCCAGACTGCCGATCCAGGCACTGTCGTCGACGGCCGGCGTCATCGGCCAGACCACCACGCCGAGCCCGTAGCCCAGGCCCAGCTGAGCGGCGCCTGTCCCGGCCGCGATACCGGCCGCGGCGGCCACCTGTGACGTCCAACCCTTCCCGGCCATGGGCGGCACTGTAGCGGCAGGTGCCGGCGGCGGCGAACTCCTTCACCATCCGTGGAACGGGCGATCACCGGTTCTAGTCCGGCGACGACGGCACGTGTCTTGCAGGATCGGATACGTTGACCCGGGCGAATAAGGGAGAGGATCCGGCCGATGTCCGACGAGCACGAGCGGCGCCCGGACCCACGCCCGGATGACACCCGGCCACACCAGCCGTTCGACGACGACAGCACTCGCGTCGGCGGAATTCACCCGGACGGCGATCCCCGTTCGGGCGACGGCCCGGCGGACCGGACCCGGCAGATGCCACCGATCGCCGGAGATGGCGCGACGGTGGTCACGCCGCACGGCCAACAGCCGGACGGTACGGCGGTGATGCCGCCGGCCGAGGACTGGGCGGCGGCGCAGGAGGCTGCGTGGGCCGGTCGAGCGACCGTACGCCCCCCGCGTTCCGCGGACTATGGCACCACCGCGGCGGACTGGGACGCCCTGCCCCCGCCGGAAGAGGAGCCGCGCGGAAAGTGGTGGATGCCGATCCTGATCGGCATCATCGCGCTGCTGCTGCTGGCGTTGCTGGGATGGGGCATCTATCTGATCCTGCAGAACTCCGACGATGCCGAGACGCCGGCCCCACAACCGTCGGTGTCGGCTCCGGCTACGACCGAGCCCACGACCACACCGCCGACCACCGAACCCACCACGACGCGGCCGACCACCACACCCCCGACGACCGAGCCGACGGTGACCGCGGTGACCGTTCCGGCCCTGGTCGGACTGTCTCAACGGGATGCTCAGCAGGCCCTCGACCGGCGTGGCCTGACCTATCGGTTGATCTTCCGAAGCAGCGACGACGCGCCGGCCGGCACGGTGATCGACAGCGACCCCGCGGAGGGCCAGGAGGTGCCGCCGGACACCCAGGTGACGCTGGTCATCGCCACCGCGGCGGTCACCACCGATCCGAGCGTGCCGCCGCCGGCCGACTGATCAACGCCGACCCGGAGCCGATCGGCCGTCGACGCGGGCCGGTCGACGATCGACGCTGGCCAGCGGTGCGCAGCAGGGACATGCGTGGAACCGGGTGGGCCGGGTGACGTACGTGTCCCGCCGTTAGGCAGCAGCGACGTGTGCGGCCCGCGGTGACGGTCGGTTCTGGCGGTCTGGTGGTGCTCAGCGGTTGACGCGGGCCCGGAACTGGCGGGACGTTTCGCCGGGGGTACGGCCGTTGCGGGTGCGCGGGTCGGGCGCCTTGCCGATCTGCCGCAGGCCGCTGACCTGCACGAAGATGGATCGGCGTTCCACGGCGTCACCGGCGGAGTTGAGTTCGTAGCCGTCCAGCCAGACCCAGCCCTCGTACGTCGGCCAGTCATGGACCCGGATGACGCGGAACAGCATGGGCGCCGCGAACTGGACGCTCGCTGCCTTCGTCACGTGAATGACATCACCGGACCGAGGAAGCACGTCATCTCCTGTCCTGAAAGTGGTCTCGGGAAACGCTGTTTGGCCGCCCGTGAACGCAGATGCTCCAGTGTGCCCGGCTCGTACCCTTTGCAGCCCGCTGGGCGTGCCGAATATCCGGCGCCGCAAGCTCCACCGTGGACTTTCGGACACGGCGAACCGCGGCGACGGCCGTCGCTTTGGTGTGTTCGTCAGGCTTGGCTTCGTCCGCTCAAGAACGTTGAGTGACGTGAGCCATACAGAAAGATTGCACCACTTGTCGAATCGATGCAAGTTGCATGTCAGCCGTCCGTGAGTGTTTGATCACGGTGTTGATGTTCTCGAGCCGGAAATCAGACCATACCGGAGCCGATCGTCGGCACAATCGAGGCGGGTCGCTGCGGAAATTCCTCAGTGGCCCGACTAGAAATGGACATAACGGGGCAATAATGGGCCCTTCGCCGCGAGTCGCGGCGGTTCGGTGGATCGGGTCCACCGATCAGAGCCGCTCGATCGAGTGATGACGCGCGGGAAATCGACGTCTGCCCCCGCGAACATTCGTTAGTCATTCAGATGATCCAATTGCTTTGTAGATAACGTTCGATGAAACGAGTGGAAGCCGGCGGAGGAGCCATTGTGGAAGTCACGGCCAAGGGATTCCGGCTCGATCTGAGTCACGCGCAGTGGATCAAGAGCACGCGCAGCGGATCGGATTCCGACAACTGCGTCGAGGTCGCGTTCGTGGAGGACGCGATCGCGGTCCGCGACTCGAGGAACCCGGCCGGGCCGGCGCTGCTGTTCACGGCGGCCGAGTGGGATGCCTTCGTGGGCGGCGCGAAGGACGGGGAATTCGACCTCTGACAGTGAGGACGCGACAGAGAGGGTATGCGGGATCGCCTTTTGTCCGCTTTTGCCGTCGCCGGACCGCACTCGTGTCGTTGAACGCTCCAAGGGCGGGGTTTCACGATCATCAAGGCAAGGCGAGACTAATGACGATTGGTTCGGAGAACCTGGGCAACGGTTCCGCCACGGCGCAGGACCGGTTCAGCGGCGGGGTGAGCGCGTACCGGCAGAACCGGCGGGAGGCCGCCCTGGCGGCCGAGGACGGTGAGCTGGTCAGCCGGCGCGACGGCGCACCGCTGCCGACCCGCTCGCCGGGTATGTCCGGCCTGGAGCCGACGTCAGCGCTGGACCGGGCGGCCAAGCTGCCGTCGCTGGACCTTCAGGGCCTCACCGAGCCGGTGTTCTCGTCGTCGTCCGGCTGGAGCGACACCTCGGCATCCATGGCCGACCACCCGTTGCTGCGCGGTCTGCTGCTGGAGCTCCCGGCTCGCGGCACGATGCCGTCGTCGGACTGGCTGGACCGCTGGTTCGAGGCGGCCCGGTCGATCCTGGAACTGCTCTACGTGCAGGAAGCGCGCAAGAAGTAAGGTCCGCGGCCGCCGGCCTGGCGGTTGCGCCGGAACGCGTACCCCGAACGGTTGTGATCAAGGGAGCCGCGCGATCTGCTTAGGCGCGCGCTTGAGCGGGGCCACCGCGATGACGGCCAGGCGGCTGTGGCGTAAGGCGTGGCGGACGCCGATCGCGACGACCGCGAGGCCGACCACGGTGATCGCGATGCCGGCGGCGTCGGCACCCGGAAGGGTGACCAGGCCCGCGGCGATCGGCAGGCCGATCAACGCGGCCAGGCCGGTCACCTGCAGCGGCGCCGCGACCAGCGGATGCGCGGCGGCGGCCCGCAGGCCCGGCGGGACCGGTGCATGCGGCGCGGTGGCGAACGCGCCGGCCCCGCGGCGCACCTGGCCGAGGCGGCGGAAGGTGGTGGCCAGGACCACCATCGCCGGGACCGTGGCGAGCAGTGCGGCCGACGGGGCTGCGGACCTGCCGGGCACGGTCGCCGCGACCATCGGGATGGCAACGAACACCGCGGCGCCGCCACCGGCCAACATGGACAGCTGGGTGGCGCGCCGGCGCAGCTCGGCGGCCGTGCCGGCGGTCGGCAGACCGTCGGCGAGCAGTCCGGCGGCCAGCCAGACGGCGGCGAGGGCGCCGATCAGGGTGAGGTCTGCTGCGGTGTTCACGCCGACCAGCCTTCACCTCTGACGCAAACCACAAAACCGGGTTATCACCGGAGCGGGCACCCGTAGGGGTCGACCGGTGACTACGGGTGAACGGCAGGTTTGCGCCGCGTCATCATCCTCACGGGCGAAGTGGACATTCACCCTTTCCCGGCCGTGACCGGCGTCCTACTGTCAGGTCACGGACTCGGCCTGGGGAGGTCGGCCGGGGTCCCGGCCGGGCGCTGGGGCCCCGGCACCACTTCGACCCGTCGAGCCGTTCACACCGCGAACGTCGTCACCCGCTCGGTGCCCGCGGGCGGCGGCTCGGCCTTCCAGACGCCGGCCTTCTGCGCGGCCAGCCGGGCGACGTAGGCCGGGTTGAGCAGCACGTACCGCTTCCACAGCCGCTTCGGTTCCAGGCCCAGGCGCCACAGCCACTCCAGCGCGTACCTCTGCATCCAGGCCGGCGGGTTGCGCAGCAGCCCGGCGTGGTAGTCGAAGGCGGCGCCGACGGCGAGCAGCGGCATGTCCAGCAACGGGCGCATCGCGTACGCGAACACCTCCTGCCGCGGGCAGCCCAGCCCGACCAGCACCAGGCGGGCGCCGGACGACTTGATCCGTTCGGCGATCTCGGCGTCCTCGCCGGGCTGGCTCAGTCGGAACTTGGACGCCTCCACGCCGGCGAACTTGAGCGCCGGGAACATCTCCTCGAGCGCCGGGACGAGCTTGTCCAGGGTGGGCTGGGTGGATCCGTACAGATAGACCGGAAGGCCCTCGGCGGCGGCCCGGCGCAGCACCCGCAAGGTGAGTTCCGGGCCGTAGACCCGGTCGGCGAGGCCGGCGTGGTGCAGCAGGTTCAGCGCGCCGCGCACCGGCTGGCCGTCCGGCGTGACCAAATCGAACGCGTTGAGCCGGGCGTTGTGGGCCGGGTCCTGCACGCCGGTCATGACGCCGTGTACGGCCAGCGCGGTCACCGCGAAATGCCGGCGCTCGCGGGCGGCGTCCAGGATCAGCTCGGTGGCGGCCTCGTAGTCCACCGCGTCGACGAGGACGCCGAGGACGTTGCCCTTACCTTTGTTGATCATCGGGTTCCTTGCGGTGCGGGTACCCACCGGTCGACGTTGGCCTGGTAGATCTCCTGGCAGATCATCGGCACGTCGTAGACCTGCTTCCAGTCCGGGTAGTCGGCCTGGAACGCGGCGTTCGACCCGACCCACCAGATGTGGTCGCCGACCCGGTTCTGCTCGACGTACTCGGTTTTCATCGGCTTGCCGGTGATCTTCTCGGCCAGCGCGAACGCCTCCAGCATGGAGGTGTGTGAGTGGCGGCCGCCGCCGAGGTTGTAGACGGCGGCGGAGCGTGGGTTGCGGAAGAACGCCTCGAACGCCGACACCACGTCGTGACTGTGGATCGCGTCGCGCACCTGCTTCCCGCGGTAACCGAACATCCGGTACGTGCGCTCTTCCATGTTGGCGCGCATCAGATAGCCGAGGAAGCCGTGCAGTTCGGTGGCGGAGTGTGCCGGTCCGGTGAGCGTGCCGCCGCGGAACAGGGCGGTCTTCATGCCGAAGTAGCGGCCGTACTCCTGGACCATCACGTCGGCGGCGACCTTGGAGGCGCCGAACACCGAGTGCAGGCACTGGTCGATCGACATGTCCTCGGTGATGCCGTCGTAGTACGGGTGGTCCGGCTCCAGTTCCCAGCGGGTCTCCAGCTCCACGAACGGCAGGGAGTTGGGGCGGTCGCCGTACACCTTGTTGGTGGAGCAGTGGATCACCGGGGTCTCGATGCAGTGGTCCCGGACGTTCTGCAGCACGTTGAGGGTGCCGACCGCGTTCACGTCGAAGTCGGTGTACGGGTCGCGCACCGCCCAGTCGTGCGAGGGCTGCGCGGCGGTGTGGATGACCAGCGCGAGGTCCTTGCCGCACTGCTGGAAGATCCGGGACAGCGCGGCCCGGTCCCGGATGTCGATGCCGTGGTGCGAGTACGCGCGGCCCAGGTCGGTGGCCAGCTTCTGGACGTTCCAGGCGGTGGACGCCTCGGGCCCGAAGAACTCCCGGCGCATGTCGTTGTCGATTCCGACCACGTCCAAGCCGAGCCCGGCGAAGTGCCGAACCGCTTCCGACCCGATCAACCCACCGGATCCGGTAATCAGGACTACTGCCACTACGACACTCCAGGGCACGAAGACACCAAAATCAGCCGCGAGCATAACCCCCGCCCCATCACGCTCCGCTTTTCACACGGACGAGCCCGGCACAAACAGGTGAGACACCCAACGAACCGACCGAGGAAGGGCGGGTCGAGGGAAGGACGGCCGAGGGGAGGGGGCGGGGCGGAGGGGGCGGGCGGACGGGAAGGGCGGCCGAGGCGAAGGGCGGCCCAGCCGAAGGGGCATGCCGTTACAAGCCCGCCAAGCGCAACCACCGGCTCGCGGGGCGTCCGGGGGCTCGGCCCCCGGAGTCAGCATGACGAGGCGGGATGGTTCGCGCCTTTTGCGAACACATCCCGCCACCGACTCGTGGGGATGGGGGGAGTTGAACCCCCACGTCCTTCCGGACACACGGACCTGAACCGTGCGCGTCTGCCATTCCGCCACATCCCCGCGGCGCGACCGTCCGGGGATCATACTGCTCGAGCCCCACGCGGCCATAACTCGCTGCGACAGACTACGCTGTTGCAGTCACATCATGAGCATAGAAGCCCGCGACGCCGAGAACATTAGCACGGCGTTGTGGGCCGTCATACGAGGGTCAGAAGTGCCGGCTGCTCTTCCGCGAAGCTGCGGGAGCGGCGGCCGGATACCATCATGTCCTCGGAACCCGAGGAGGAGCCGGTGAGCGTGCTGCAGCGCTTCGAAAAGCGGTTGGAAGGCCTGGTCGAGGGGGCCTTCGCGAAGGTGTTCAAGGGTGTCGTACACCCGGTGGAGATTCTCAACGCCATGCAGCGGGAGGCCGAGGCGCACAAGGCCATCCTCGCTGGTGGCCGGACCTTGGTGCCGAATCGCTATGTGATCGATCTGTCGCCGTACGATCACAGCCGGCTGGCGCCGTACGCCGCCGCGCTGGCGCAGGAGCTCGCCCAGTCGCAGGCGGAGTTCATCGGCGAGCAGGCCTGGACGGTGTACGGGGACGTCATCGTCGAGATCGAGCGGGGCGACGGGCTCGACACCGGCATGTTCCGGGTCACCGCCGAGGTGTACACGGGCGGCGAGGTGGCCCCGGTGCAGCAGCCGGCGTACGACGCGGGCCCGCAGTATTCGCCGTACGACCAGGGTGGTTACCAGCCGCACGGGGTGAACGGCCGGAACGTCGGCCTGGTGTCCGGTGACGGCCGGACCTACCCGCTGCAGATGGGCTCCACCGTGATCGGCCGCGGTGACCAGGCCAATCTGCGGCTGCCGGACGTCGGCATCTCGCGCCGGCACGCCCGGCTCGACTACGACGGCAGCCAGGTCGTGCTGACCGACCTCGGGTCGACCAACGGCACCATGGTGAACGGCCAGCGGGTGTCCGCCGTCGCGCTGAACCCGGGCGACATGATCCAGCTCGGCACCACCACGCTGACGTTCCGAGTGGACGGCTAGCCACCTTGCCGGAATTCGTCCTCACCGTTGCCCGGTTCGGTTTCATCATCCTGCTGTGGATCTTCGTGTTCACGGTCGTGGGGGTGATCCGCCGGGATCTCTTCGCCGGGGCCCGGCCCAAGAGCATCGTCGCCAGCCCGCGGGGCGTGGGTGGCGTGATGCCCCAGGGTCGGCCGGCGAAGGCGAAGCGCGGTAAGGCGGCTCGACAACTGATCGTGACCGCCGGTCAGTTGGCCGGCACCAAAATCACGCTTGGTGAGACTCCGATCACGATTGGCCGGGCGGAGGACTCGACGCTTGTCATCACGGATGACTATGCCTCGGCCCGGCATGCAAGGCTGGTTCCCCGGGATGGCCAATGGTTCGTCGAGGATCTCGGCTCGACGAACGGCACCTACCTCGAACGCGGTAAGGTCTCCGGGCCCACTCCCGTTCCCCTCGGCGTGCCGATCCGCATCGGCCGCACATCACTCGAGTTACGGCCATGACCCTGACCCTGCGCTACGCCGCCCAGAGCGATCGCGGTCTGATCCGAGACGGAAATCAGGACTCCGTCTACGCCGGACCGCGGCTGCTCGCTGTCGCCGACGGTATGGGCGGGATGGCGGCCGGTGACATCGCCAGCAACATCGTGATCGCGGCGATGGCCCCGCTGGACGAGGACGTGCCCGGTGACGCTCTGGTGGACGCGCTCCGGCACGCGGTGGGCGCGGCCAACCAGCAGTTGCGGGACACGGTCGACGCCAACCCGCACCTCGAGGGCATGGGTACGACGCTGACCGCGGTGCTGTTCTCCGGCAGCAAGCTCGGCATGGTGCACATCGGCGACTCCCGGGCCTACCTGTTGCGCCAGGGCGAGTTCGCGCAGATCACCAAGGACGACACGTACGTACAGATGCTGGTCGACGAGGGCCGGATCAGCGCGGAGGAGGCGAGTAGCCACCCGCAGCGCTCCCTGCTGACCCGGGCGCTGGACGGCCGGGACATCGACCCGGAATATTCGGTGCGCCAGGTCCTCAAGGGTGACCGGTATCTGATCTGCAGCGACGGCCTGTCCGGTGTGGTGAGCGCGGAGACCATCGGCGAGACCCTGCGCGACATCGCCGACCCCCAGGCCTGCGTCGAGCGGCTGGTCCAACTGGCCCTGCGCGGCGGCGGGCCGGACAACATCACCGTGGTGATCGCCGACGCCACCGACGCGGACATCGTCGAGCAGGCGCCGATCGTGGGCGGTGCGGCGGCCCGCGACCGCGGCAATTCCACGGTGGCGGACAGCTCCAGCGCCGCGGCGCGCGCGGCCGCGCTGCAGGCTCCCCCGCGAGCGGCCCAGCCGGACGGCGGCGCGGCGTACGAGCGGGACGAACCGGAACCGCCCAAGCGGCATCCGGTGCGCACCACCGTGCTCGTCCTGGCGCTGCTCGCCATGCTCGGCGGCGGCCTCTATCTGGGCTGGCAGTACACCCAGAAGCAGTACTACGTCGGTGCCACCGACTCCGGGCAGCTGGCCATCTTCCGCGGTGTGCCGGGGGAGATCGCCGGATTCGACCTGTCCAGCGTCAACCAGACCAGCGCGGCCCGGCTGGACGACCTCACCACGGTCGCCCAGGACCGGGTCAAGCAGGGCATCCAGGCGGAGGACCGGCCGGATGCCGAGCGCCGGCTCGCGGACCTGACCCGCAACGAGCCCTCCAACCCCAACCTCAAACCACTCTGTACGTCCACCAGCGCCGAACCTTCGGCAAGCCCGTCGCTGAGCCCGTCCGCCGAGCCGTCCCTGGCTGGCCGGACTTCCGCACCCGGTCGGACCACCGCCTCCTCGGCGCCGGCTACCGCGCCCGCATCCACGCCGGACGCTCCGCCCACCGACCTCGCCCCACCGCCGGTCATCGACCCGGTCGGGTGCCGGCCGGTCGACTGAGCCTCCGCTCGACCGACGTCTGGGGACAACTTCTTGACCGCGCCCGCCGTACCGGCTCCCACACCCGCGACCACGGGTGCGATGCCGCGTATTCCGGGGCTGAAGACCCGCCGCAATGCCGAGCTGGGTCTGCTGGCGTTCGCGATGGTCTTGGTGGCGGTCTTCGGCGCGACGGCGGAGGCGAACCAGCTCGACACGGTCACGTCGTCGTTCTGGATACCGTCGGCGTTGCTCAGCGTGCTGTTTCTCGGCCTGCACCTGGTGATCCGGTTCATGGCCCCGTACGCCGATCCGGTGTTGCTGCCGACCGTGGCGCTGGTGAACGGCCTGGGCGTGGCGTTCCTGCGGCGGCTCGACATGGCCCGGGCGATCGCCGATGACCAGCCCATTCCGGGGATCTTCGCCGGCACCGGCGGACGGCAGCTGGCCTGGACCCTGGCGTCACTGATCCTGGCCGCGGTGCTGCTCGTGGTGATCCGAGACCACAAGATCGTTTCCCGGTACGCGTACACTCTGGGCTTGATCGGCATCGTGCTGGTGATGATCCCGGCCGTGCTGCCCAGCAGCATCTCCGAGGTCAACGGCGCCAAGCTGTGGATCCGGATCGGGTCGTTCTCCATCCAGCCCGGTGAGTTCGCCAAGCTGGCGCTGGTCTCGTTCTTCGCGTACTACCTGGTCCGCAAGCGTGAGGTGCTCTCGCTGGCCAGCAAGCGGTTCCTCGGCATCGATTTCCCGCGCGGCCGCGACCTCGGCCCGGTGGTCACGGTGTGGTTGCTCAGCCTGCTGGTGCTGGTCTTCGAGAAGGACCTGGGCACCGCGCTGCTGTACTTCGGCCTGTTCGTCGTCACCCTGTACGTGGCCACCGAACGCGCCAGCTGGCTGATCATCGGCCTGCTGCTGTTCTTCGGTGGCGTCTACTTCGCGTACCTGCTGGGCGCCTCGGTGGGCGGGCCGTTCGCCAACTTCTACGACCGTGCCGAGGTCTGGCTGGACCCGTTCAGCACGGAGAACTACGAGCGGGTGGGCGGCAGCGGTCAGCTGGTCCAGGGCCTGCTCGGCCTGGGCACTGGCGGCCTGTTCGGCACCGGGCCGGGGGCCGGCTCGCCGGGCTTCGTGCCCGAGGTGCGCACCGACTTCATCTTCGCCGGCCTGGGTGAGGAGATCGGCCTCTTCGGACTGTCCGCGCTGCTGGTGGTCTACCTGCTGATCGTCGAGCGCGGCCTGCGCGCGGCGATCGCGGTCCGCGACTCGTTCGGCAAGCTGGTGGCCGGCGGCCTCGCGTTCACCCTGGGTTTGCAGGTCTTCGTCATCGTGGGTGGCATCACCGGACTGATCCCGCTGACCGGGCAGACCACACCGTTCCTGTCCGCGGGCGGTTCGTCGCTGATGGCGAACTGGCTGTTGATCGCGATGCTGCTGCGGATCTCGGACGCCGGACGGCGCCCGGCCTCCGGCGGGCCGGCCGAGCGGGTGCTCGGACCGAAACCACCGCCGGTCCAGCTGCACGGCGCCCCGACGGAGGTGATCAAGCCGTGAACGCACCACTGCGCAAGGCCGGCGTGGTCATCCTGGTGATGTTCGGGCTGCTGTTCGCCAACCTCAACTGGGTGCAGGGCTACAAGGCCGATGACTACCGCACCAGTGACTGGAACCGGCGCGTGACGGTGGCCGAGTACGAACGGCCGCGCGGCATCATCGAGGCCGACGGTGAGCCGCTGGCCAATAACAAGGCCACCGACGGCACGCTGAAATACCTCCGGGTCTATCCGGACAAGCAGCCGTACGCGCACGTGGTCGGGTACAAGCCGGTGAACAACGCGGAGACCGGCGTCGAGCGCACCGAGAACGAGTTCCTGGCCGGCACCAGCGACAAACTGTTCGCCGACCGGCTCAGCGACATGTTCACCGGGGACAACACCGGGGGCGGCAACGTGGTGCTGTCCCTGAACACCCAGGCGCAGCAGGTGGCCTGGAAGGAGCTCACCGAGAACGAGCGGGGCGTGGACAAGGGCGCCGCGGTGGCGATCAATCCGCGTACCGGCGCCGTCCAGGCCATGGTGTCGATGCCGAGCTTCGACCCGAACCCGCTGGCCAGCCACGACGAGAAGACGTTCCAGGCGGCGTTCCGGGAGCTGAACAGGGACCCGGACAAGCCGCTGCTGAACCGGGCGATCGCCGACGTCAAGCCGCCCGGCTCGACGATGAAGGTGATCATCGCGGCGGCGGCCCTGCAGAACGGCTACACCCAGGAGAGCGTCATCGAGGCGGGGTCCAGCTACACCCCGCCGGGCAGCGGCGCGCCGATCCGCAACTCCGCGGAGGAGGTGTGCCCGGGCGCCCGGATCGACCTCAAGGACGCGTTGCGGACCAGCTGCAACACCGGTTTCGCCCGGCTCGGCGTCGCCCTGGGGCGAGACGTCGTGCAGCAGACCGCGCAGGCGTTCGGCTTCGAGCAGACCGACCTGACCGTCGGCAGCCTCGAGGGCGCCGGTCTGCCGGCGGCGGCCAGCCGGACCGGCGACATGGCGAACCCGGACGGCAGCGTCGACCAGGCCGCGCTGGCCCAGTCCGCGCTCGGGCAGCGGGACGTGCGGATGACCCCGCTGCAGGGTGCGATGGTCGCCGCCACGGTGGCCAACGGCGGCAAGCAGATGCGGCCGTACCTGGTGCAGCAGCTGCTCAGCCCGGAGCGCCGGCCGATCTACAACGCGAACCCGGAGACCCTGCGCACGCCGATCAGCGGGCAGGTCGCCAACGATCTGCGCGAGATGATGGTCGGCGTGGTGGAGGGCGGCACCGGCCGGCGCGCGCAGATCAACGGCTTCGAGGTGGGCGGCAAGACCGGTACGGCGGAGAACGCCGAAGGTGCGAACCCACACGGCTGGTTCATCGGCTTCGCCTTCAACGACAAGGGCGAGGCGGTCTCGGCGGTCTGCGTCATGCTGGAGAACGTGCCCGGTAGCGGTGCCAGCGGCGAGGCGGCCCGGATCGCCGGGCGCATCATGCGCGCCGCGGCCGGCCAGGGAGGGGACTGAGATGATCAGCCCTGGAGTAACCCTGGGTGGCCGGTACCGGCTGGACGAGCGGATCGCCGGCGGCGGCATGGGCGATGTCTGGCGTGGCACCGACGAGGTGCTCGGCCGTACGGTGGCGGTGAAGATCCTGCTGCCGGCGTTGCTGGACGAGCCCGGGTTCGCCGAACGGTTCCGCGGCGAGGCCCGCACCATGGCCACGATCAACCACCCCGGCGTGGTCGACGTCTACGACTACGGCAGCGACCAGCAACTGGCGTTCCTGGTGATGGAGTACGTCGAGGGCGACGCACTGTCCCGGACGCTGAGCCGGGTCGGCCGGCTCACCCCGGCACGGACCATGGCGCTGGTCGCCCAGGCCGCCGACGCGCTGCAGGCGGCGCACGCAAACGGCATCGTGCACCGCGACGTGAAGCCCGGCAACCTGTTGGTCCGGCCGAACGGCACGCTGGTGCTCACCGATTTCGGCATCGCCCGATCGGCCCTGGTCGGCCAGCTCACCGTGGCGGGCTCGGTGCTGGGCACTGCCTCGTACATCTCACCCGAGCAGGCCTCCGGCGCGGTCGCCACGGCTGCCTCCGACGTGTACGCGCTGGGCGTGGTCGCGTACCAATGCCTCTCCGGGCATCGGCCGTTCGACGGTTCCACGCCGATCGAGATCGCCATGAAACACGTCCGGGAGACGCCTCGGCCGCTGCCCGCCGACATCCCGCCCGCCGTCCGGTCCATCGTGGAGCGCGCCATGGCCAAGGACCCGGCTGCGCGCTGGCCCACCGCCGCGGCGATGGCAGCGGTCGCCCGGCAGGCGGCGTCCTCGCTGACCACGGCGGTGCACCAGCCGGTGATCAACGGGTCGGCACCGGGAAACCGCCCGCAGTCCGGGGCGCCGTCCTCGGGTGCCGGTGCCGGCCGGGCCCCGTACCCGCCGATGCCGCGACCGGTCTCCGGTGGCCAGGCCCGCGGTGCCGCCTCGGTGCGTCCGGTGCAACAGCAGCAACCACCGCCGTACCGGCACCCCTCGGTCCCGCCGCCGATGCACCAGCCACCGCCCGCCAAACCGCAGAGCTCCGGCAGCCGGCAGGTGCTCATCGTGCTGGCCGTGGTACTCGCACTTCTCGTGCTGCTCTGTGCCGGCGTCATCTCGTTCCTGTTGAAGCAGAGCAATACCGCGCTGGGTGACCCCGGGTTGGGTGACACGGCGCCGCGGGTCTCGGTCGCCCGCCATGGCGTGGTCGACGAGGGAACGTCGGCGGCGTCGTACCGTCTTATGGAGCGAGCCGCCGGATCGGGCGGCTTGCACGACGCGAGCGAAGGACGACGAACGCTATGACGGCTCAGGCCCGCCTGCTCGGTGGCAGGTACCAGGTCGGCGAGCTGCTGGGCTACGGCGGCATGGCCGAGGTGCACCGGGGTCGTGACCTTCGGCTCGGCCGCGATGTGGCGATCAAGATGCTGCGTACCGACCTCGCCCGCGACGCCACGTTCCAGGAGCGGTTCCGCCGGGAGGCGCAGAACGCCGCGGCGCTCAATCACCCGGCCATCGTCGCGGTCTACGACACCGGCGAGGAGGTGTCCTCGACCGGCGAGAAGCTGCCGTTCATCGTGATGGAGTTTGTCAACGGGCGGACCCTCAAGGAGGTGCTGGCGCAGGAGCAGCGGATCCAGCCGCGGCGGGCGCTGGAGATCATCGCGGATATCTGCGCGGCGCTGGAGTTCAGCCACCGGCACGGGATCATCCACCGCGACATCAAGCCCGGCAACGTGATGCTGACGCAGAACGGCCAGGTCAAGGTGATGGACTTCGGCATCGCCCGGGCGCTGGCCAGCGGTGCCACCACGATGACACAGACCAGCGCGGTGATCGGTACGGCCCAGTACCTGTCCCCCGAGCAGGCCCGCGGCGAGTCGGTGGACGCCCGGTCGGACGTCTACGCGGCCGGTTGCGTGCTGTTCGAGTTGCTGGTCGGGCACCCGCCATTCGTCGGCGACAGCCCGGTGAGCGTGGCCTACCAGCACGTCCGGGAAGACCCGCGGGCGCCCAGCGACGTCAACCCTGAGGTGCCGCCGGACGTCGACGCGATCGTGCTCAAGGCGCTGGCCAAGAACCCGCTGAACCGCTACCAGAGCGCGCAGGAGATGCGCGCCGACGCGCTGCGCGCGGTCGCCGGCCGGCCGGTGCTGGCCACCCCGGTGATGAGCCAGGCCGAGACGTTGGCGATGGCCGGTCCGATGCGTACGCCACCGGCCGCCACCACGATGACCCGCCCGGTGCCCGGCGGCCCGCCTCGGCCGCCCGAGCGGAAGACGTCGTCCTGGGTGATGGCGGTGCTGGCCGCGCTCGGCGTGCTGGCGGTGATCGCGCTGGCCGTCGGGCTCTACATGACGAACCGGGACAACAACGAGCCTCCGGCCGCCGCCGTGGTCGCGATGCCGGACCTGGAGGGGTTGTCCGAGGACGAGGCCACGGACAAGCTGCAGGAGCTGGAGTTCGCGCAGGTCAGCGCGGGCCCGGAGCGGACCACCGACGACTGCGGCGAGACACCCACCGTGGTGGCGCAGACCCCGGCGCCGAACACCCGGATCGCGGTCGACCAGCCGGTCACGTACACCCTGTGCAGGGCGCCGGACAAGGTCACCGTGCCGGATCTGCGCGGCAGCACCCGGGACGCGGCCGAGAAGACGTTGACCGATCTCGGCCTCGATCCGAAGTTCGACGAGGTGGACAACGCGGCGCCGGAGGGCCAGGTGCTCGAGGTCGAGAAGGCCGGGCAGCAGGTCGATCCCAAGACCAAGATCACCGTCAAGGTGTCCAAGGGCAACCTGGTCGAGGTGCCCAACGTGGTGGGCCGCACCCAGGACGCCGCCGAGGCCCTGCTCGGCGCGGCCGGCTTCGACGTCCGGGTCGAGGAGGTTGCCCGCCAGGGTGAGCCGGGCACGGTGGTCGATCAGAACCCGGCCGCCAACCGGTCGCGGCAGCGCGGCAGCACGGTGACCATCGTGGTGATCGAGGAGCAGACCCCGGATCCCGGTAATTCGGGCGATCCCGATCCGGATGAGCCGACCCCGCCGGGCGGCGGCAACGGCGCCGGCGAGGACGGCGGGCTGGGCCGGATCCTCAACCGCTGATCAGGCGCTCGTCTCAGGCGGTGGTGGCGAACGCCGCCCGGCGGCGGGCCTCCACGTCGGCGGCCAGCGCGGGTGCGCGCTCCAGTGCCTCCGGCAGGCCGCAGCCGGCGAGCCAGTTCGCCAGCATGGTGTGTCCACCCTCGGTGAGCACCGACTCCGGGTGGAACTGCACGCCCTCGACGGGCAGGTCCCGGTGCCGCATCGCCATCACGATGCCGGAGTCGGTGTGCCCGGTGACCTCGATTTCCTCCGGCAGCGTCTCCGGCAGCACGGCCAGCGAGTGGTAGCGGGTGGCGGTGAACGGGTCGGGCAGCCCGGCCAGCACGCCGTCGCCCTTGTGATGCACCTCGGATGTCTTGCCGTGCAGCAGCTCCGGCGCGCGCGTCACGGTTCCTCCGTACGCCGCGCCGATCGCCTGATGGCCCAGGCACACGCCGAACAACGGGACCTTCCCCGCGTACGCCGAAATGACGTCCATCATGACGCCGGCCCGTTCCGGCGTACCCGGACCGGGCGAGAGCAGCACCCCCGCGGCCCCGAACCGGCCCACCTCGGCCACTGTGATCTCGTCGTTGCGTCGTACCTCGCAGTCGGCGCCGAGCTGGCCGAGGTATTGCACCAGGTTGAAGACGAACGAGTCGTAGTTGTCGATCACCAGGATGCGCACGCTGTCACCTCGTGGCGGTGGCGGAGGGATGGGGAGCGTTCGACTCTACGCTGTACGGGATCTCGTCCGGCGCGCCTTCCTCGCCGGGAATGACCGCGTCCGGGTTCTGCTCGGCGGGATCTTGGCCGGCCGGGTCGCCGACCTGCTCGGTGCCGGTGCCCACCTGCACGTCGTCGAACGGCAGCAGCGGCGTCGCCCACGGGAAGACCACATACCAGAGCAGCACACCCACCGTGGAGATCAGCACGATCGAGCCGGTGATCTTGCCGGGCAGGCCGAACGGCAGCTTGCGCCAGATCCAGGCGTACATCTCTAGCCCTTCGTCAATTCGCGGGGCTTGCCGGCGTCCTCGAGGGTCTGGACGCGCGGCACGGTGTCGGTGAGCTCGGCGTGGATGATCAGCCGCTCGTAGTTGTTGAACTTGGGGTTGCAGGTGGTCAGGGTCAGCATCGCCTTGGTGGGTTTGGCCCGCGGCCGGCCCGGCACCGGCGCCACCACCTCGACCGCGTTGGGCAGCACGATCTTCTGGGCGGTGACCTTGTAGACGTACCAGTTCTCCTGGGTCTCCACTCCGATGACGTCACCCTGCCGGAGCTCGTCGAGACGCCAGAAGATCTTCCGGATCCGGTGGCCGGCCACCGAGAAGTTGCCCAGCTCGCCGGGCCGGGCGGTGTCCGGGTAGTGGCCCGGTGCGTACCGGATGTCCTGCGGGCGGACGCCGTTGACGACCACCCACTCCTTGTCCAACTTGGGGATGTAGAGCCGCCCGACCAGGTTCTTGGCCGGCGCGGCCGGTCCTTGCGGTGCCTCGCTCGGCCCGGCGGGCGGCGCGTTCCACTGCTGGTCGAGCGCATCGTCCAGGCTGTTCTGCTCGTCCTGCACCTTGGCCGAGTTGCCGAACACCTGGTATCCCGCGAACAGCAGCACGACCAGCCCGAAGGTGATCATCAGCTCGCCGGACACCCGGATCGCCGTGCGGATGCGGGAGCCCAGCGTCGGCCGGGTCAGCTCGGAGTACACGCTCTTGTAACCGTCGTCCGTCTGCTCCGGACGCAGCTTGACCACCTTTTCGCCGCGTTTCGGCTTGATGTCGTCCGCGGGTGCCGGCTCGGGCGGGGCGGCCCTTGCTTCTGCGGTCGCGGCGGCTACCGAAGCGGCGCCGACCACGACGTCCTTTTTGTTGTTGTCGGAATCGGTGAGGTCCTTGGCCGGGTGCGGTGGCGACTTGCCCGGCATGACCGGGACAGATCCGTCGCGCACGGTGGGGCCGGGGGGCACGGCTGGGCCGTGGGGCGGGGTCGGGGCGTGGAGCGTCGTCTGTCCGTGGGGCGCTGCCGGCCCGTGAGGCGCTGGGCTGTGGGCTGCCGGGCCGTTGTGCGCCGCCGGACTGTGGGCTGCCGGGCCGTTGTGCGCCGCCGGGCTGTGGGCCGCCGGGCTGTGGGCTGCCGGGCCGTTGTGTACCGCTGGGCCGTCGTGGATCGCGGGGAGCAGGCCGGTGGGAGCGTTCTCCGTGCGGATCACCGCGGTGGCTGCGGGATCCTGCGGAGGGGCGTACGGGCTGGCGGGCGGTGTCGTAGCGGCCGCAGTGCTGGTCGCCGGGGTGAACGGGACGCGCGGCGGGGCTCCGGTGCCGGTGGTCGGGCCAGCGGGTGGGAGCGGTCCGCGCGGCATGGCGGTGCCAGCGGCCGGGCTGGCGGGTGGGAAAGGTCCGTGGGGCCCGGCGGTGCCGGTGGGTGGCTGCGGTCCCCGGGACAGCGCGGTGCCGGTGGGCGGTCCCGCTGTCGGCTCGGCCCGCGACTCGGCGAAGAAGTCGAAAGCCTGCTCGTCACGGTGGGGGTGATCGGTGGCATTCCACCCATCGGCGTTCCGACGGATGACAGTGTTGCCGCTCGCGGCTCGATTGCGAGCCCACTCGTCCAAGGGCGTGTTGGCGCCGCGATATGCGGTCCCCGCCCGGTGGTCGGTCGCCCAGCCGTCGGGCTGCCGGCCGCGACGGTCGATCGGGCCCCCGCTCGCGGGTGCGGACACGGACCGCTGACGGTGGCCGTTGCCGATCCCCGGCCCGGTCGTGTCGAGGATCGCGGTCTCCGCGGCGGACGGTCGTTCACCTGCCTCGCGGCGCGCGGACTCAGGGCCTCCTCGGCCGCGCTGCGCGGTGTCAGGTGTTGCGGATTCGCCGTGTGGCTGCTGGGGCGGGATGGGTCCGGCGTGTGGTGCCCGAGAGCCAGCGACAGTTGCGGGCGGCGGCGCAGCCTGGGACCCCGCGAGGCCTGCGTGGGGCGGCCCGCCCGCGACGCCTGGTAGCGGGACGGCGGGTGCGTGCGGCGGCGCGGCGGGTGAGCGGGGCGGGGCGGCAGGGGAGCGGGGCGGTGCCGCGGCTGCGTGCGGCGGCGCGGCGGCCGTGCCCAGGGCGTCCGGCGGCGATACGGGCTGGGCCGGCCGCGCAGCGCCGGCAACATACGGCGTCGCCGAAGGGCTCTGTGACGCCGCGCCCGCGACATAGGGCGTCGCCCGGGCCGGGTGTGGTGGCGGTCCAGCGATGTAGGGCGTCGCCGAGGCGGATGGGGGTGTGCCGCCCGCTGGACGGTGCGGCGGTCCTCCGGCACCATGCGGCGGCTCGGGAGTGGCGGCCGGGGACGGCGCCGGGAACCCACCGTGCGGCGGTCCGGCCGCCGGGACAACCGGTGTCCAGCCGTCGCCGCCGCCCAGGCCGACCGGCGGATCCAGGGGCCCGCCCGGCACACCGTCCGACGAGGCGTCGGTGATCCGGGGGATGTAGGCGGTCTGGGCGTCACCGTCCGGGGCGCGATGCCGGCCCGAGTTGGGCAGCCCGCCCGCGCGGCCGGCGGCGGCTTGCCCCGAATCGGCGCGGACGGCTTCCGGCCGGCCATGGTCGGCCCGGCCGGCTTCGGGCTCGCTGCCCTCCGGAAGGTCCGGCCCAACCATCACTCGGCAACCCGCGCGGATCGGAGGTCACTCGACCCGTCGTACGCCCGCACTGTCACGTTCCTCTCGATGGTCTCCCGGTATCCGAGGCCGAAGTCGGCAACCGCGTCCCGGAACCGTCGTACGCCCTCCGCGGACTCCAACGCCCGATGCATCGCGGTGGGTTCGCCAATCGCCGTGATCTTGAACGGTGGCGAGAACACCTGACCGTGCAGCAGCAGCGTATTGCCGACACAGCGTACCGCGCTCGTCGAGATCACCCGGATATCCATGATTGACATCGCCTCGGCACCGCCGGCCCACAACGCGTTCACCACGGCCTGCACATCGCTCTGATGAACGACCAAGTCGTCGTTTTTGGGATTGTTGGGACCACCGTCACCCACCCGCCGGGGTGAGTCGTCCAGCACCACGGTGATGCCGGGGCCACGCAGCGCGCTGAAGCCGGCCGGCCGCTGCATGGCATCGGCGCGCTGGCGGGCGGCCTTCACCGGCTGGTCCACCTCGGCCAGCTTGGCGGCGTCCCGGTCGACCTGCGCGCGCAGGTCGGCCGCCCGCTGCTCGCGGTTCTCGAGCCGGTCGCGTTTGTCCGCGATCAGCTGGGTGAGCTGCGGGCGGCGGTCGTCGCGCAACGCCGTACCGCCGGCCGTGGTCGCGGAGGTGGTGAACAACAGGCCCGCGGCCAGCGCGATCAGCGGTACTCCGACGGACCAGCCGCGCTGTTTCTGGCCGGTGCGGCGCGGCCGCAGGCCGCCGAGCGCGCGCCGGAGCACGAGTCGCCACGAGGGCGTGCCGGTGGTGTAATCCACTCGCCATCCCCCCAAGCCGCCGCAGGCCGATCGAAAACTACCCCGGCGGATGCTCGTGCGCGCGCCGCCTTGACTACGCTAGCTGTCGAACAGTATTCGCCAACGGGCGCGACCGGGGGTTCCCGGAGCCGCTTGTTGCCCTCAGGAGAGCGCCGTGCCGAAGTCGCAGGTTCGCAAGAAGAAGGTCTACACCCCGCCGACGGACATCCGGCCGGCGGCGAACGCCGCGTCGAAGAAGCCGAGTCCGATCTGGCTGCCGATCAGCGCCGTGTCGCTGATCGTCTTCGGCATCGCCTGGCTGGTGGTGTATTACCTCTCCGAGCAGCAGTACCCGGTGGAGGCCTGGCGGTACTGGAATCTCGCCGTCGGGTTCGGCTGCATGGTCGCCTCGCTGGCGATCCTGGCCCGCTGGCGATAGCCGCTACCTGACCGCACCTCGGCAGCATGGCCGGGGTGCGTCGTCTGATTACCGGCGGGTAACATGGGGCCACCGCCGGGACGCTGGAGGCACTGATGGGCGCACCTCAGATCATCGCGACCGTTCTGGCGGCCGCGATCACCGTCGTGGCCGTCGTGCTCGCGGCGCGTGCGGTGCTGCGGATGACCGCGGTGATCCGGATGGGCAAGCCCGACCCGGCCCGCTTCACCGACAAGGGCACCCGCGCCAAGACCATGCTGGTGGAGATCGCCGGTCATACCCGGATGCTCAAGTGGGGTGTGGTCGGGGCGGCGCACTGGTTCGTCATGGTGGCGTTCATCGTGCTGTCGCTGCTGGTGCTGGAGGCGTACTTCGAGGTCGTCGACCCGGAGAGCGGGCTGCCGATCATCGGGCACTGGGCCGTCTACGGATTGGTCACCGAGTGGATCGGTCTGCTCGGCACGGCCGGCATCCTGACGCTGATCGCCATCCGGCTGCATAACCGGCCCACCCGTGCCCGTGGGCTGTCCCGGTTCACCGGCTCGACCATGTGGCAGGGGTATTTCGTCGAGTGGGTCATCGTCGCGGTGCTGATCTGCGGTTTCCTCATCCGCGGGTTCAAGGCGGCCACCGGTCACCTGGAGTACCCGACGTGGGCGGCACCGTTCAGCCACTGGCTCGGCGCCGTGCCGCTGCCGGCCTGGGAAGAGGGCGCCACGATCGTCGCACTGCTGAAGATCGTCATCTCGATGACCTGGCTCATCGTCATCTCGCTGAACGTGACGATGGGCGTGGCCTGGCACCGGTTCCTGGCGTTCCCCAACATCTTCTTCAAGCGCGATCCGGACAAGCCGGCCGGCTCCGGCCTCGGGCCGCTGCGCCCGATGATGAGCGACGGTAAGCCGCTGGACTTCGAGGAGGCCGATCCGGAGAAGGACCAGTTCGGCGTCGCCGAGGTGGAGCAGTTCACCTGGAAGGGCCTCCTCGACTTCTCCACCTGCACCGAGTGTGGCCGCTGCCAGTCGCAGTGCCCGGCCTGGAACACCGCCAAGCCGCTGTCGCCCAAGCTGCTCGTGCTGTCGCTACGCGATCATGCGTACGCCAAGGCGCCGTATGTCATGGCCGGGGCGGACCACTCGAAGCTGGACGCTCTCGCGCTCGCCGAGGGTGAGCGTCCGTTGATCGGGACCGCAGACCAGCAGGGCGTGATCGACCCGGACGTGCTCTGGTCGTGCACCACCTGCGGCGCCTGTGTGGAGCAGTGCCCGGTCGACATCGAGCACGTCGACCATATCGTCGATATGCGGCGTTACCAGGTGCTGATCGAGTCGAGCTTCCCGTCCGAGGCCGGCGTGATGCTGCGCAACCTGGAGAACAAGGGCAACCCGTGGGGCGCGCCGCAGAACACCCGCGAGGACTGGACCAAGGGCCTCGACTTCGAGATCAAGCGGGTCGGCGAGGGTGACTTCGAATACCTGTTCTGGGTCGGCTGCGCCGGTGCGTTCGACGACCGCGCCAAGAAGACCACCCGCGCGGTCGCCACGCTGCTGCATTCCGCCGGGGTCGACTTCGCCATCCTCGGTGAGGGCGAGACCTGCTCGGGCGACCCGGCCCGCCGGATGGGCAACGAGTTCGTCTTTCAGATGCTCGCCCAGCAGAACGTCGAGACGCTGCGGGAGGCCGAGGTCAAGAAGATCGTGGCGACCTGTCCGCACTGCTTCAACACCCTGGGCAACGAGTACGAGCAGCTCGGCCTGAAGGTTGAGGTGGTGCACCACACCCAACTGCTCGCGCATCTGGTGAAGAACCACAAGCTCACCCCGGTCCAGCCGGTCGACGGTGATGTGACGTACCACGACCCGTGTTACCTGGGCCGGCACAACCGGGTGTTCGATGCTCCGCGCGAGGTGCTGGGGGAGTCGGGCAGCCTCGTGGAGATGCCCCGCAACTCGGAACGCTCGTTCTGCTGCGGCGCCGGTGGCGCCCGGATGTGGATGGAGGAGCGGATCGGCAAGCGGGTCAACATCGAACGCACCGAGGAGGCGCTGGCCACGGGTGCGAAGACGATCGCGGTCGGCTGCCCGTTCTGCTACACGATGATCGGCGACGGCGTCACCGCCAAGGGCGAGCAGGACAACGTCGAGGTGGTCGACGTGGCGACCGTCCTGTTGCGCACGATGAAGCAGGAGGTTTAGGTCAGCTGCCCCCGCCGGTGGTTGCCGCGGTGCTGCCGGCGACGACCGCAATCATGATCGCGGACTGGATCTCCTCGATGCTCTTCTTCACCGCGGTGGCCGCCCACGCGCCCTGACCGATCTCCTTCAGCCGCGCCTTGACCTGCGTGCGATCCATGTCCCGGAAGACCCTCTTGTCCAGGTCGGTGGCCGCCACCAGGGCACACAACGCCGCGGTACGGGGTTCGACCGGTCCCGTTCCGGCCACGGCGGCGATCATCCGCTGCCGCGCCTCGCTCTCCGCGGGCGGCTCCACCCCGTGCGTGGCCGGATAGCGCGTGCGCGGGAAGACCAGCAGCACCTTGTCCTTCTCCCGCCGCACCACACCCTGCGCGGCCAGGCCGTCCATCACCGCGTCGCGGGTGTTCTTGGCGAAGGAGCTGACCCAGTGGCCGGGTTTACCGGGCTTGTCGCCGGCGATCCGCTCGAGCGCCCGGTCGATCAGCGGGTCACCGGTCGGCGCCGGGTCGAGCACCACCACATTCTTGTCCGCGACGTCGACCTTCCCGGCCAGCGCGAGTTCCAGCAGAACCGCGCCACCGAGACCGTTGTCGAGATGCGTGCCGTCGGTCACCGGCGCGCCGTCGTCGTCGTAAGCGAGCAGAGCGAATTGCTCGGGCAGGTTCATGGTCCGACGGTATCCGGATCTTCGCCCGCCCGCTTTGTCACTCCCGGGTCTCCTGGTTCGTCTGATTCCGGCACAATGAGGACGATTCATGACCGACCCTTGCGCGCGACTCGAGGTTGGTCGTGAATAGCCCTCAATGAGGACCGAGGTGAACCGACCATGGACGGCCTGCTGCTGACCGCGGTGCTCCCACTGGCGGCGTTCGTGCTGCTGACGGCGAGCAACGCGTTGTTCGTGGTCGCCGAGTTCGGGTTGGTCACCGTCGACCGATTGGAGATCGACCGGCGAGCCGGCGCGGGGGACCGGCGCGCCGCCTCCGTCCGGCATGCGCTGCACCAGCTGTCCTTCCAGCTGTCCGGCGCCCAGCTCGGCATCACGATCACCACGCTGCTCACCGGATATCTCGCCGAGCCGGCGCTGTCCCGGCTGTTCAGCCCACTGGTGGAGCCGGTGGCCGGCCGGCATGCCCAGACGCTCTCGCACGGCTTGGCGCTGATCCTCGCCACCCTGGTGTCGATGCTCTTCGGTGAGCTCGTACCGAAGAATGCCGCTCTGGCCCGGCCGATGCCGGCCGCGCTCGCCGCTGCGACGCCGCTGCGGGTTTTCACGCGGCTGTTCAAATGGCTGATCAGCGGGTTGAACGGCACGGCGAACTGGCTGGTCCGCCGGCTCGGCATCGAGCCACAGGAGGAACTGGCCAGCGCCCGCAGCCCGGAGGAGCTGG
This sequence comes from Actinoplanes sp., assembly GCA_035685405.1. Classification (GTDB taxonomy): domain Bacteria; phylum Actinomycetota; class Actinomycetes; order Mycobacteriales; family Micromonosporaceae; genus Actinoplanes. The sequence continues at coordinate 29,552 of DASSAL010000020.1, forward strand.
GCCTGCTCGCCGCGATCAGCGCGCGGGCCGGCGCGCTGCCCGCGGAGACCGCGACGCTGCTGCGCCGCACCATCCGGTTCGGCGAGAAGCGGGCGGCCAAGGCGATGACACCACGGGTGGACGTGGTCGCCCTGAAGACCACGGCCAGCGTCGCCGACCTGATCACGCTGTCTCGGCGGACCGGGCACACCCGCTTCCCGGTGTACGAGAACACACTCGACCTGGTCACCGGCGTGGCCGCGGTGCCCGATGCGCTCGGCGTGTCACCGGAGCGCCGCACCGCGACGCCGGTGTCCGTCGTGGCCCGGGAGCCGGTGCACGTGCCGGAGAGCCTGGGCTTGGACAAGGTGCTCGCCGCGTTACGGGCGGCCGACGCCGACCTGGCCATCGTGGTCGACGAGTACGGCGGAACGGACGGCGTGGTGACCGTCGAGGACCTGATCGAGGAGCTGGTCGGGGAGATCTCCGACGAGTACGACCTGGACTTCGCCGAGACCGGCAGCCAGCAGCTGACCGCGCCGGGCGGGGAGAAGACCTACCTGGTCGACGGGCTGCTGCGCGAGGATGAGCTGCACGAGCAGACCGGCTTCCACCTGCCCGAAGGCCCGTACGAAACGCTCGCCGGGTTTGTTCTGGCCCGCCTCGGCCACATCCCGGTGGTCGGTGAGTCGCTGGTCGATCACGGCTGGGAGTTCACCGTGATACAGGTGGACCGGCATCGGGTGGAACAGGTGCGGGTAGTGGCCCCGGCCGGAGCCGGCCGATGACTGAGCTGCTCGTCACGGCGCTTCTGCTGATCGGCAACGCCCTGTTCGTCGGCGGTGAGTTCGCGCTGATCGCGTCCCGGCGTACCGTTCTGGAACCGCTGGCCGCCACTTCCAAGCGCGCCCGCTGGGCGCTGTCCGCGATGAACCAGATCCCGCTGATGATCGCCGGAGCCCAGCTGGGCATCACGATCTGCTCGCTCGGGCTGGGTGCGATCGCCGAGCCGGCCCTGGCGCACCTGCTGGCGGGACCGTTCGCCGCGGCCGGCCTGCCGTCCCGGTTCGTGCATCCGGTCGCCTTGGTGCTGGCGCTCGGCATCGTGGTGTTCCTGCACACCGTGGTGGGCGAGATGGTGCCGAAGAACATCACGCTGGCCGGCCCGGAACGGTCCGCGCTGCTGCTCGGGCCGTTCATGCTGGCGTTCTGCACCGCCACCAAACCGGTGCTGACCGCGATGCGCTGGGCCGCGCACCGGGTGCTGGGATGGTGGAAGATCGAGGCCACGGACGCGGTGAAAACCGTCTTCACCGCAGAAGAGCTGGCCGGGATGGTCACCCAGGCGCGCAGCGAGGGCCTGCTGGGCAGCGAACAGTACGCCCGAATCCACGCCGCCCTGGGCCTCAACGACCGCACCGCTGCCGACACCCTGCGGCCCTGGTCCCGCGTCACGACGGTGACCGACGACGTGTCTCCGGCCCTGCTCGAGTCGATCGCCACGCGCAGCGGGCGGTCGCGGTTTCCGGTGGTTCAGCGGGAGAGCCGGCGCGTGCTGGGCTTCGTGCACATCAAGGACATCCTGGGGT
>DASSAL010000021.1:0-1609 GCA_035685405.1 Actinoplanes sp.
TGCTTGACCTCCTGAGCCCGGTCGCGCGGGCAGACCAGCACGGCGTCCGGCGTGTCCACGATGATCAGATCCCGGACCCCGAGGGCCGCCACCAGGCGACCGGAGTTCGGCACCACCACCAGGCCGTCGGTCTCGCGCAGCAGCACGCCCGTCTTGGCCAGGGTCTCCTTGCCCACCACCACGTAGCCGGCCGCATCGGCGGCCAGCACCTCGCCCAGCGTGTGGAAGTCGCCGACGTCGTTCCAGCCGAAGTCGCCGGGCACCGTGCCGACCCGGCCGACCGCGGCGGCGCCCTCCATCACCGCGTAGTCCACCGAGATCCGGGGCAGCGTCGGCCACACCTCGCCGAGCACCTCCTCGCGGGCCGGCGAGTCCCAGGCCTGCGCGATCCGGCTCACGCCGGCATGCAGTTGCGGCTGCTGGCGGGCCAGTTCGGTGAGGAACGCGTCGGTGCGCCAGACGAACATGCCGGCGTTCCACAGGTATCTGCCCGACTTCACGTAAGCCTCGGCCACGTCGTACGTCGGCTTCTCCTTGAACTCCTCGACCGCGAGCACGTCGTCGCCCACGATCGGGCCGCCGCACTGCACGTACCCGTAACCGGTCTCCGGCCGGGTGGGCGTGATGCCCAGCGTCATCAGCAGCCCCTCGGCGGCGCCCCGCATGGCGCTGCGGATCACCTCGAGAAAGGCGTCCCCGTCGGCGATCAGATGGTCGGCGGCGAACGACCCCATGATCGCGTCCGGGTCCCGGCGGGCGATCACCGCGGCGGCCAGCGCGATGGCCGCACAGGAGTCCCGCGGCGACGGCTCGACCAGGATGTTCTCCTCCGGGACGCCGGTCAGCTGGCGGGACACCGCCGCCGCGTGGGCCACGCCGGTGACGACGAACACCCGGTGGGGGTCGGCCAGCGGCGCCAGCCGGTCCACCGTCGCCTGCAACAGGGACGCCTCTGTCCCGGTCAGGGGGTGCAGAAACTTGGGGTGACCGGCGCGCGAGAGCGGCCAGAGACGGGTACCGCTGCCACCTGCGGGAATCACGGCGTACAGGCCGCCCGAAACGTCAGTCATGCGTACCGAGTGTAATGACCTGCGCTACGAGGCGATGGCTGACACCCGGGTCCAGGCGTTGACGTGCACCTCGGCGCTGGAGGCCCAGGTGAACTCCTTGGCCCGGTCGAACCCGGCCTTGGCCAGGGTGAGCCGGCGCTGCTCGTCGCGCAGCAGATCGGCCAGGTCGGCGGCGATCCGGTCGGGGTCCTCGGTGGTGTACGCCACCGCGTCCCCGCCCACCTCGGGCAGCGACAGGCGGGGCGTGGTCAGCACCGGCGTCGCGCACGCCATCGCCTCCAGGATCGGCAGACCGAAGCCCTCGCCGAAGGACGGGTAGCAGGCCACCAGCGCCCCGCCGAGGAAGCCCGGCAGGTCCGCGTACCGCAGATATCCCGGCCGCAGCAGGCGCAGGTGTGACGGCACCTCGGCGACCGCCCGGTCGATGTCGTCGTCGTGACCCTGCCCGCCGGCCAGCACCAGGGCCGGCGGCTGCGGCCAGTCGGCCACGGCGCGGGCCCAGCCGCGAATCAGGTTCGGGACGTTCTTGCGCGGCTCCT
>DASSAL010000022.1:0-15189 GCA_035685405.1 Actinoplanes sp.
CGGCGCGATCGGCGGGCCCGGGCGGGCGGCGCCGGCGCGGTGGGCGGCGCCGGGAGCCGCTGATCAGGCGGCTGAGGGCACGCCGGCGGGCGTATCGCCGGCCCGCTCTTGGCGGCCGACCCGCCAGACCGCGGAGAGCACCACCAGCGCGGCCGCGACCAGCGGGGCGCCGTCGCGGATCAGGCCGTCCAGGCCGAGCAGCAGGTAACACAGCGGCAGGTGGATCGCTAGGACACCGACCGTCTCCCAGACCAGCAGGCGCCGCGCCCACGGTTTGCCGCGCAGCAGGAAGAACGTGGTGAGCAGGACGACGTAACTGGCCCCGATGCCGGCCGCCAGCCAGAACAGCACCGCGAGCAGGTATTCCGGGCGGGACCGCAGCTCGCCGACGGCGATCAGGGCCGGCACCAGCATGAGCGGGCTGTACGTGAACGCCGACACGCGGGCGGTGAGCAGCCAACCGGTGGTGGGCGCCCGCCTCGGGGCGGCCTCCTGCCACGCCACGCCCTCCCGGGTGAGCGCCAGCTTGCGCGGGTGCCGGACCAGGTGGGCGGCGACGGTGGGATGCCGGTACAGCACCACCACCACGGTGACACAGAGCAGGGTGAGCACGGCGAAGCCGATCAGCCCGGGCAGCGGGGGCGGGCCCTCGCGGGGTACCACCAGGCGGCCGACCGCGAAGATCGTGGTGACGGCCAGGATCAGGCCGAGCGGTTTGGCGGCGGCGCGGGCGCGGCGGACGTGCCAGATCAGGATCAGCCAGCCGAGCGTACGGATCAGCGCCCAGCCGGTGCGCACCGCGAGCCCGAAGCCGTGCTCCGGGGCGTACCGGTAATTGAGCACCTCGACCACGACGGTGGCGGCCGCCGTGGCGACCAGCAGCGCGGTCAGCAGGCGGACCGCCGCGGGCCGCACGCCGGCGATCGTCACCGCATCACCCTAAACCTCCTTGAGGCGGGCCCGCAGTGCGTCCAATTCGGACCACAGCACGGCCGGCAGCTTGTCGCCGAACTTCTCGAACCACTCGGTGACCTTCGGCAGTTCGGCCGCCCACTCGTCGCGGTCCACGCGCAGTGCGGTCTCGATGTCGGCGACCGGGGTGTCCAGGCCGGTCAGGTCGAGGGCGTCGGCCGTCGGCACGTGCCCGATCGGGGTGTCCACCGCCGAGCCGCCACCGTCCAGGCGCTCGACGATCCACTTGAGGACCCGGGAGTTCTCGCCGAAGCCGGGCCACAGGAACCGGCCGTCGTCGCCGCGGCGGAACCAGTTCACGTAGAACACCTTCGGCAGCTTCGCCTCGTCGCCGGCCGCTGCCGACGCATCCTTGGCCATGTCCAGCCAGTGCTGGAAATAGTCGCCGGCGTGGTAGCCGATGAACGGCAGCATCGCCATCGGGTCGCGCCGCACCACGCCGACCCGGCCGGCCGCGGCGGCCGTCGTCTCCGACGAGAGCGTGGCGCCGAGGTACACGCCATGCACCCAGTCCCGTGCCTCGGTGACCAGCGGGATGGTGTCCTTGCGCCGGCCGTCGAACAGGATCGCGTCGATCGGCACCCCGCGCGGGTCGTAATATTCCGGCGCCAGGATCGGGCACTGCTCGATGGGCGTGCAGAACCGGCTGTTCGGGTGGGACGACGGCGTGCCCTTGTCCGGCGTCCAGTCCTCGCCGCGCCAGTCGGTCAGGTGCGCGGGCGGGTCGCCCATGCCCTCCCACCAGATGTCGCCGTCGTCGGTGAGCGCCACGTTGGTGAAGACCGAATTGCCCCGGTCCAGCGTGCGCATCGCGTTCGGGTTGGTGTGGTGGTCGGTGCCGGGCGCGACGCCGAACAGCCCGTACTCCGGGTTGGTCGCCCACAGCCGCCCGTCCGGGCCGAACCGCATCCAGGCGATGTCGTCGCCGATCGTCTCCACCTTCCAGCCCGGGATGGTCGGCTCGAGCATGGCCAGGTTGGTCTTGCCGCAGGCGGACGGGAAGGCGCCCGCGAGGTAGCGCACCCGGCCTTCCGGCGACGTGAGCTTCATGATCAGCATGTGCTCGGCGAGCCAGCCCTCGTCGCGGGCGGCCACGCTGGCGATGCGCAGGGCGTAACACTTCTTGCCGAGCAGCGAGTTGCCGCCGTACCCGGAACCGAACGACCAGATCTCCCGGGTCTCCGGGAAGTGCGAGATGTACTTGACTTCGTTGCACGGCCAAGCGACGTCCGGCTCGCCCTTGGCCAGCGGCTTGCCGACCGAGTGCAGCGCCGGCACGAACGGTGCGTCGTCGCCCATCGCCTCGAGCACCGCGCTGCCCATCCGGGTCATGATGCGCATCGAGGCCACGACGTACGGGCTGTCGGTCAGTTCCACGCCGAACATCGGGTTAGGCGCATCCAGCGAGCCCATGCAGAACGGGACCACGTACATTGTCCGGCCCCGCATGCTGCCGCGGTAGAAGGCGGTCATGGTGGCCTTCATCTCGGCCGGCGCCATCCAGTTGTTGGTCGGGCCGGCGTCGGCCGGGTCGGCCGAGCAGATGAACGTGCGCTCCTCGACCCGGGCCACGTCACCGGGGTCGGTGCGGGCCCAGAACGAGTTGGGCTTCCGGTCCGGGTTCAGGCGGACCAGGGCGCCGGAGGCGACCAGGTCGTCGGTGATCCGCGTCCACTCGGCGTCCGAGCCGTCGCACCACGCGATGCGGTCCGGGGTGGTGAGCTTGGCCACCTCGTCGATCCAGCTGAGCAGTCGTCGGTGCGTGGTCGGGCTGCCTTCGGGCCGGTCAAGGGTGGCGGCGGGGCGGTCGGAAGGGGGCTGGGACACGGCGATCTCCTTCGGTCGGCGCTGACCAACGGGGTGTCCTGAGCCTAAGCCGAACCGACGTTAAGTTCATCGGCCCACCTTGTGGAGAACCGCACAATCGTCGGCCCACCTGCACATAGGCGAGCGATCTTTCGTCGTACGGCGCAGCCGCGAACGCTGTCTTTCGCAAACCGGACGTAAGGTCCTAAGCTTGGCCGTAATCGGGCTTTCCTCTCACTCCCGGCTCTGGAGGCAGGAATGACGATTCCCGGCATGGACCCGGACACGGATCTGTTAGCCGCGGTGCGCGCCGGCGACACCGCCGCGTACGGCACCCTCTACGAACGTCACCACCACGCCACCAGGCAGCTGGCCTGCGCCCTGGCCCGCGATCCCGCCGACGCGGACGATCTGGTCGCCGAGACGTTCACCAAGGTGTTCGCCACGCTCCGGGCCGGCCGTGGCCCGCTCGTCGCCTTCCGCGCCTACCTGCACACCACCCTGCGGCACGTCTGTTACCACCGCGCGCGGCTGGACCGCCGGCTGGAGTTCACCGACGACCTGACCCGGTACGACCCGGGCGAACCGTTCCGCGACCCGACCGTGGAACGCCTGGAACGCGCGTACGCCGCCCGGGCCTTCCGCCAGTTGCCGGACCGGTGGCGGGACGTGCTGTGGATGACCGAGGTCGAGGGTGCCGGACCGGCCGAGATCGCACCCCGGCTGGGGCTCACCCCGAACGCGGTCGCCGTGCTGGCCCACCGCGCCCGGGAGGGACTGCGCCGGCTGTACCTCCAGCAGCACGTGACGGTGGCCGACCACCCCGAGTGCCGGTGGGCCGGCGATCGCCTGAGCGGGCACGTCCGGCGCGGTCTGGCGCCGCGCGACTCAGCGCGGGTGCACGCCCACCTCGCCTGGTGCGCCGACTGCCGGCGGCGGGCCACCGAACTGGCCGAGTCGGACCCGGCGCGCTACCGCCCGTACCGACAACGTCACCTTGCCGGGCCGACGTGTTAAGACTCGCTCACGAAAACTGCGGGCCGTGACAGCCGCCGGTACGCTCGGGTCCGTGTCAGCCACCCCGTCGCCGCAGCCACGCGGTCTGCGAGCCGCACTGGGTGGCCTGATCCGCGAGTTCAGCAAGTTCGGCGTGGTCGGCAGCACCGCGTTCGCCGTCGACCTGCTCATCTTCAACGTGCTGCTGCAGGCCGGCAGCGAAACGCTGCTGGCCAAGACGTGCTCGACGGTGGTCGCCACCACGCTGGCCTTCCTGGGCAACCGGTTCTGGACCTGGCGACACCGCGACCATCACCACATGGGCCGTCAGTACACGACCTTCTTCCTGCTCAACGCGGTCGGCCTGGGCATCGGGCTGGCCTGCCTGGCGATCAGTCACTACGGTCTCGGCCAGATCTGGCCTGCGCTGCAGAGCCCGCTCGCCGACAACATCTCCGGCCTGTTGATCGGCACCGCCCTGGGCACGCTGTTCCGGTTCTGGTCGTACCGCCGCTTCGTCTTCCCCGCCCCCCGACCGGCCGATGAGCCGTTCGCCGGGGAGAAGGCGGTCGTACCGCGGATGTGACGTCCGTGTCACCCACCCGTACGTGACCGGCTTCCCTATCCCCATCCCCGTAAGGTTGTCCAATGCCTGCAGCCCGCCTGCTGACGGAACGTCTGCGCCGTCTCGCACCGGAAGCGTTCGCGTTCGCGGTGATCGGCGCGGCGAACACCGCGCTCTATCTGGCGATCACCTATGTGGCGATGCCGATCGGCGCGGTCAAGGCGACCGTGCTGGCCACCGTCATCACCACCACGCTGGCCTACTTCGCCAACCGGTACTGGACCTATCGGCACCACACCAAGACCGCGCTGCGCCGCGAATACACGCTGTTCTTCGGCTTCAACCTGGTGGGCATGGTGATCCAGTCCGGCGCGGTGGCGATCGCCAAGTACGGCGCCGGGCTGAACGAGACCGACCACCGGATGCTGCTCATGGCGGTGACGTTGTGCGCCGCGGGCTCGGCGACGATCTTCCGGTTCTGGGCGTACCGCACGTTCGTCTTCCTCAAGCCGCCGGTGGACGGCCATGAGGCGGCCATCGCCGAGCTGGACGCGGCGGCCGGCCTGGCCGAGCTGAGCACCGAGATCCACCTCGACGCGCACGACCTGGAAGCGGAACTCAGCGAACTCGAGGCGGACGAAGCGGCCCGGTCCGAGCGCCGCTGACCGGCGGCTCGTCGCCGGCGTCCGCCTCCGCCTCGTCGCCGTGCAGCTCACGGTCGGCCTCGATCAACTCGTACAGCGTGGTCTGCACCCGCTGGACCTGCGGCACCGCGACCATCTCGGCGGCCTGATCTCCGATCGAGTCGATGCGCAGGGTGCCGCAGCCGAACATCCGGTCCATAAGCGACTGACTGGCGACGTGGTCGTTCACCCGGTTCAGCGGCAGGTCGCGGCGCTCCCGGGTGAGCACGCCATGCTGCAGCAGGATGCGTTCGGTCGTGAAGACGTAGTGGGTACACCGCCACACCAGCAGCGGCCACACGCCCCGGGTGAGCGCGAGGAACAGGCTCACCGCTCCGACCACGGCCACCCCGATGAGGCCGCCGTCGTTGGCCGGCAGCATCACCCAGACCACGATGGTGACCGCCAGCGCGAGCGCCAGCACCAGGACCGGCCGTACCGCGGCCTTCGCGTGCGGGTGCAGATGCAGGACGACGTCCTCGTCCTCGGTCAGTACGCCGTCGGGGAAGGGCACGCAGCTCAGCGTACGTGCACCACGTCGCCCGCCGAGACCCGGTGGTCCGTGCCGTCCGCCGTACGGATCACCATCTGCCCGTCATTGTCCACCGTGGTCGCCTCGCCGGCCAGCTCCTCACCGCCCGGCAGCTCCACCCGCACCTCGCGGCCGAGCGTCGCGCAGCCCCGCCGGTACGCACCCAGCAACCCGCACATCTCCGCGTCGCCACCGGCCTCACGCCACCCCGCGTACCACTGCGCCAGCCCGCGCAGCAGCGCCTTGAGCAGCGGATCGCGGTCGGCGCTGCGCGCGCCGGCCAACTGCAGCGAGGTGGCCGGCAGCCCGGTGGTCGACGGCAGCTCGTCGGCGCGCGTGGTGACGTTCAAGCCGATGCCCACCACCACCGCGTCCCCCACCACCTCGGCCAGGACCCCGGCCGCCTTGGCGTCGCCGAGCAGCAGGTCGTTGGGCCATTTCAAGCTGGCGTCAAGCTCGGCGATCCGGTGCACCGTCTCGCGCAGCGCCACCCCGGCGAGCAGCGGAAGCCAACCCCAATGCCGATTCGGTACGCCGGCCGGCCGCAACAGCACACTGAGCGTGAGCCCGGCCCGTGGCGGTGACACCCACACCCGGTCGCGACGGCCCCGGCCGGCCACCTGCTGCTCGGCGACCACGACCAGCCCTTCCGGCGCACCGGCCCGCGCCGCGTCCGCCACGTCGGCGTTGGTGGACCCGGTCTCCGGCTTGACCGTCAGGCTCCGCCACAGGCCGCCCGGCACGATGAGGGCGCGCTCCAGCGAACGGACCCGCAACGGCGGGCGTTGCAGGTCAGAGTACGGCGACGCGGGCACCACCCCAGGCTAGCCGGGGTCGGCCGCGTGCCGGCTGCGGTACACGGTGCTGCGGTCCGGGTCGTCCGTCCGGGGCCGAGGACGCCGCCGGGGTGGTGCCGGCTCCCGGTCGTCCGCCTGCTCTTTCCGATTGCGGGGGGTCCAGGTGCGCGGCAGTTCGATCCGGCCGGACGGCTCGGCCGGCGGCCACACCGGCACCAGGGCGGTCGGAACGGCCGGATCGATCGGGCCTTCAAAGCCCGACTGCGGCGGGTACGCGGGCACCGGCGGAAGCCGCTCCACCGGCACCGGCCACCCGTACCCGGCGTCGGTGTAGGAGCTCTCCGGCACCGGCGTCCAGTACTCACCAGATTCGGGCTCGTCCCGGTACTGCGGCCGCACCCAGCCGTCGATCCGGTCGCCGTAGCGTTCGCTCCGCCGCGCCGGGAGTGTCCGCAGGCCCGGTTCGTCGCCGTCCTGATGGGCCGCCGCGTCCGCGTCTGCCGGCCGGTTCTCCGGCCTCCCGTCCGTCGGCTCCCCGTGCCGCGGATGCGCGTGCCGTGGCTGCCCTTGCCGCGGGGCTTCCGGCCGCGGCTCGCCGGCCTCCGTCAGCTCCGCGCCCTCCTCGGCGCCCGCGTGTCCGCCCCCGAACCCGTCCGCGGCGACCCACGGCTCGGCGGGTCCGTCGATTTCGCCCGACTCGTCCTCGGCGCCGAGCACGTCACCGGAGATCTCGTCATCGTCGTCGGCCAGGCCGATCCGGGCCAGCCCGCCCGGCGGCCGGCGAAACCGCCGTGGACCCGGCACCGGCGCGTCGGCGCGCTCGTCCTCGACCGCGTTGTCCTCACCCGCCGGACGGGTGCCGGGCGTCGCATCCGGCGCCGCCGCCTCGTTTTCCCCCTCCGGCGCCCCGAGCACCTCGCGCTCGTTCCGCGCAACCGAAGCCTTGTGGTCGTTCGGCGCTGCGACGACCTCGCGCTCATTGACCGCCCCCAGCACCGGTCGCTCGTTCCCGGGGGCGAGTGCGGTGCGCTGGTTGACCGCCCCGAGCGCGCTTCGCTCGTTCCCCGCTCCCCGCATGTTTCGCTCGTTCCGCGCTCCGAGCGCGGCGCGCTGGTTGACCGCCCGGAGCTTGCGGGCGCCGGCCCGGTGCTCGCTCCGCGCCCAGAGCAGATGCCGGAAGCCGATCAGAATGGCGAGTCCGCCGGAGATCAAGGCGATGCCGGCCGCGGTCATCCAGTTCGTCACGGGGGAAGTAACGAATGGGACAATGGGTGCGAAACGTCCACCACGCCCTGCTGCCGGACCGGGCGCGTCCGGTGAAGACCCGTGGATACGATCGGGCCGTGACGATCGAAGACCAGCAGATCGACGTGCACACCACGGCCGGCAAGCTCGCCGACCTCGAGCACCGCATCGACGAGGCAGTACACGCGGGCTCGGCGCGGGCGGTGGAGAAGCAGCACGCCCGCGGCAAGAAGACCGCCCGCGAACGCATCGAGATGCTGCTCGACCCGGGTTCGTTCGTGGAACTCGACGGACTGGCCCGGCACCGGTCGACCAACTTCGGGCTGGACAGGAACCGGCCGTACGGCGACGGCGTCGTCACCGGCCACGGCACCATCGACGGCCGCCAGGTGTGCGTGTTCTCGCAGGACTTCACGGTGTTCGGCGGCTCGCTGGGCGAGGTGTTCGGCTCCAAGATCGTCAAGGTGCTGGACCTGGCCATGAAGATCGGCTGCCCGATCATCGGCATCAACGACTCCGGCGGCGCCCGCATCCAGGAGGGCGTGGTCGCCCTGGGCCTGTATGCCGACATCTTCTTCCGCAACGTGCGGGCCAGCGGCGTCATCCCGCAGATCTCGCTGATCATGGGCCCGTGCGCGGGCGGCGCGGTCTACTCGCCGGCGATCACCGACTTCACCGTGATGGTCGACCAGACGTCACACATGTTCATCACCGGGCCGGACGTCATTCGTACGGTGACCGGCGAGGAGGTCGGCTTCGAGGCGCTGGGCGGCGGGCGTACGCACAACACCCGCAGCGGCAACGCGCACTACCTGGCCAGCGACGAGGAGGACGCGATCGACTACGTGCGCGCGCTCCTGTCGTACCTCCCCAGCAACAACCTGGACGAACCGACCACCTTCGACGAGCCCGCCGTGCTGGAGCCCAGCGAAGCCGATCGTGCTTTGGACACGCTGATTCCCAACTCGGCGAACCAGCCGTACGACATCAAGACCGTGGTCGAGGCGGTGGTGGAGGACTTCCTCGAGGTGCAGCCGTTGTACGCGCAGAACATCGTGGTCGGCTTCGGCCGGGTCGAGGGGCGGCCGGTGGGCGTGGTGGCGAACCAGCCCATGCATCTGGCCGGCACGCTGGACATCGCGGCGTCGGAGAAAGCGGCCCGGTTCGTCCGCACCTGCGACGCGTTCAACGTGCCGGTGCTGACCTTCGTGGACGTTCCCGGCTTCCTTCCCGGCACCGACCAGGAGTGGGACGGCATCATCCGGCGCGGCGCCAAGCTGATCTACGCGTACGCCGAAGCCACCGTCCCCAAGGTCACCGTGATCACCCGCAAGGCGTACGGCGGCGCGTACGACGTGATGGGCTCCAAGCATCTCGGCGCCGACATGAACTTCGCCTGGCCGACCGCGCAGATCGCGGTGATGGGTGCGCAGGGGGCGGTGAACATCCTCTACCGCAGCGAGATCTCCAACGCCGCCGATCCAGAGGCGCGGCGGGCGGAGCTGATCACCGAGTACGAGGACACGCTGGCGAACCCGTACATCGCCGCCGAGCGGGGTTATGTGGACGCGGTGATCGTCCCGTCCCAGACCCGGGAGCAGGTGGTCCGGGCGCTGCGGACGTTGCAAACCAAGCGAGAGACCCTTCCGCCCAAGAAGCACGGCAACATCCCGCTCTGACCTTTACAGCGCGCACGCGTCTCGGCACGCTGTCTCGCATGGCTTCGAGCTCGGCCGCCCTGTTCACCGCGGTGATCGTCGGTTTCGTGATCTTCGGCTTGGGCTACGTCTGGAACGCCTTCCGGGGCGCGCGCATGGTGCTCAGGGGCGCCAAGTCCGGTGTCCCCAAGGCGCGGGCGGCGTACCGGCACACCCTGTGGCGGCTGATCAAGTGGATGGTGGCCAGCGCCATCGTCGCGATCGCCCTGGTCGCGTGGACGGTCCGGGACGTGCAGGACGCTGACCCGGCACCGTCGCCGGCCTCCTCGGTCCCGGGTCGCTAGCTCGTCAGGGTGGACGGTTCCGGGAGCCACTGGCCGGCCAGCATGAAGGTGCCGATCACCAGTGCGCCGAGGGTGACCAGATAGAACAGGCCCACCCAGAAGACGGCGCCGGTGTGGGTGAGGCGGCCCAACTGGTCCGCGTCCGAGTCCGGCATACGGCCGCGGCGGCGCAGGCGCTGCAGTTCGCTCACCGGACGCACCCCGCCGATCAGCAGGAACCACACTCCGGTGTACGCAAACGCGGCCTGGACCTGCGGTGTCGCGTACCAGGAGACCGCGAAAACGATGGCGCCGGTGATCAGCACCGAGATCACGCCGAACAGGTTGCGGATGTTGATCAACATCAGGAGCAGCAGCGCCACCGCCAGCCAGAGCAGCAGCGTGATCCGGTTGCCGCCGAGAATCCACGCACCGGCCAGCCCGATCAACGACGGCGCGATGTACCCGGCCATCAGCGTGAGCACCATACCCGGCCCGGTCGGGCGACCGGCCGACAGGGTGAGTCCCGAGGTGTCGAACTCGAGCCGGATGCCACGCAGCTTCCGGCCGGTGAGCAGGGCAGCAAGCGCGTGCCCACCCTCGTGGGCGATGGTGATCGCGTTCCGGGCGATCCGCCACAGCGGCCGGGCCGAGACTACGACCAGCGCGAGCAGTGCCGTGACCAGCACCAGCAGGGCCGGCGGGTCGGGCTGCGCACCCAGCAATTCGTCCCAGAGGTCCGTGACACCGTCGATCGACACAGCCCGGCAGCGTAGCCGATGAGATCATCCACCCTCGGGGCGCCGTCCGTCAGGTGCGCCGCCGCACCACCATCTCGCCCTCAACCCCGTCACGCTGAGTCAACATGCGCACACCGGCAACGACCATGTCGCTCTGCGCCGTTTCCCGGCGGGCGAGCATGCGCACCGCCACGACCGCGCCGACCACCAAGGTCAGGCTGACGCCGATCACCAGTACGAGCAGCGGGCCGGCCGCGGCGGCCAGCAGAGCCACATCCGCAGCGGCCACGAGCATCCACAATGCGAGCGTCGGCTTGCTGCCGTGTCGCCTGCAGTTCATCGTGCACCTCCATCCGTGGTGCGCGATGAATACCCCGATCATCGTTCACTCACTCATGGAAGGTCATCGCCCCGGCTTGAACCCCTGGTAGATCAGCCGGATGTCCTTCTTGGCGGCCTCCCAGTCACCCGGCGACGTGTACCAGTTGATGCTGTACGCCTTGGTGTCGCTGGTCAGGAAGTTCCGCTTCACCGCGCGCTGGGCGTTGCCGTTGGCGGTGGTGTAGGTGAACTCCCAGTCGGCCGCACTCTGGAAGTAGTCGACCCGCTCGAGCCGGATCCTCCGGTAGTTCCGGTACTGGTCACCGGCCCGGTCGCGCTCCTGCTGCTGCCAGTCCGCGTACGGGTCCGGCTTCGGCCGATCGGTCTGCGCGATGATCAGCAGCCGGTTGTTCCAGCGGAACCGCAGCTCGCTGCTGCCGCCCGAGGGCTTGACCCCATCCGGTAGGGGCACCGAGAAGCCGGTCCGGTCGGCGTACAGATACCAGCCCTCCGGCAACGCCACGCCAGCCGGCGAACCCGGGGCTGCTGTGGTCGGCGCAGCCGAACTGGGTCGAGTGGTGGCGGGCGCGCTGCTGGCCGCGGGCGGTGGCGCCGCGGCCGAGGTGGGCCCAGCGCTTGCGGTCGGCGGTGCCGCGGCCGCATCTCGGTTGGTGGCCGGATCGTCGTCACCGTCGGTGAACAGACGTGGGACAACCAGGGCCAGCAGAAGCAGTACGGCCAGCAGAATGGCCGCGCCGATCGCGGTCTGCTGCAGAGTCAGCGTGGTCCCGAGAATGACCACACCACGCTTGGGCTCGTCGCGCCGTGGCACCCCCATCGGCTGCCACGGTGGCCGGCTGGGCGCGACGAACGAGCTGGCCGGACCGGTCCGGGCCGCCGGGACGTCGAGGATGGCGGTGCCGGCGGCGGAGTCGGTGCTGGTGGGACCGCTGGGGCTGGGCGCGCTGACCGCGGCTGTGGTGACCTTGCGCTCGGTGGACGGTGCGGCGACGACCTTCTTCGGCGGTACGGCGTCCGGCGCCGGCGGAAGGTCGCCGTCCGTGGTCGGGCTGCCCCGCTTGACAGCGGCGCCCTCCTTGGTCGGGCTGCCGTCCTTGGTCGGGCTGCCGTTCTTGGTCGGTTCGGCGCCCTTCGTCGATTCGGCGTCCTTGTCGGCCGGCGTAGGCGCAGGCGCTTCCGAGGTGGTGCGGTCCGGCGCTGCCGACGTCATCGTCGACTCGGCGGGCGGCACCGCCGATTCGGCGACCGCCGGCTCGGCGGCAGCGGTCTTGGTGGCCGCCGGCTCGGCGGCAGCGGTCTTGGTGGCCGCGGGCTCGGTGGCAGCGGGCTCGGTGGCCGCGGGCTCGGTTGCCGTTGGACCCATGGTGGCCGTCGTCCGGTCGCCGGCCGTGGTCGGCCCGGCAGGCGTCTTGCCCGTGGGCGCCGTCGTGGGCGCGGCTTCCGCTGGAGTGTCCGCCGTTGACGTTGTCGCGGCCTCGTGCGCCCCCGTTGCGGTGGAAGCGACCTTCGCCGCCGCGGCCTTCGATGCTCGTCCGCGACCCTTCTTGCGGGCGGCCTTACTTCCCGCAGCACCGGCCCGAGCGCCGACGGTCGGCTTGGTGATGCGCTGGGAGTGATCGCTCCGGGAAACCGGCCGAGGTTCGGCGCCGGACTCCGCACTTTCGGCCGCACCAGGATCCTTCGCGGCTGGGTCGATCGCCTCCGACGATGCGGGGCCGCTGGTGGCGGACGCTTGCGGCGTCGGGCCGCCATCCGAATCGGATTCGGTGTCGATGATCGGGCCGCCGGCCGTGTCGGTGGCCGCCGCAGATGTGGCGTCGGATGTCCTGGCCGCTGCCGACCCCGCGCCCGACGTCGTGGTGGCCGCCGCAGGTGGGGCGTCCGAGGTAGTGGTGGCCGCCCCGGATTCCGTGCTGGACGGCGTCGCGGCCGACTCGCTGTGGAACACCTCCGGCTCGGCCGCCGGCGGTGCGACCGCAGCCGGTGAGCCCGCCTCGGGTGCGGCGGCCGGGGGCGCGACGGTTGCGGCCGCGGCCGGTGTCGGCGCAGCCCGCTCGGGCGCCGGGGTGTCGAGTCGACTGGCGTTGGGGTCGGTGTCACGGGACTTTTCCGGCGTGCGCGACTCGGTGGATCGAGCCAGATCCGGAGTGGTGACCGAGGCATCGGGGCTCCTGCGCGCCAGGTCGGCGGCCGCTTCCCCGGACGGGATGGTCCCGTAGATGCCCCTCGTGCCGCGCGCAAGCGCGCCGTTTGCGCTCACCGAAGCGGGCGCCGACGTGGCCTCGTCACCGCGCTGCCCCGTAGGTCCTGAGGACGCTCCGCTCGTACCGGAAATGATTCCGCCCTGGTCGGCACCGAGCCCGCGGTCGCGCACCGGCGGCGTGTCCACCCTGGTCGCGTCCAGGCGCGGTGGCTGGACCCTGGGGCCGTCGGCGCGCGCCGGCGTCTCGGCGGCAGGGCGGCTGACCGTGGCCTTGCCGGGGATGAAGACCGGTGTGCCGGGCGGGCGGCTGGTCGAGATCGGGGGGCGCGGACCGGGCACCACCGGCGCCGACCCCGGCACCACCGGAGCGGAACCGGACGCGGCGGGGGCAGAACCGGACGAGCCGGACGCCGGACCGGGCACGACCGGCGGCTTGGTGGTGCCGGGTAGGGCGGGTCGTTCCCGGCCGACGCCGGGGCGGCGCATCGTCGGGCTCATCGGAAACGCCAGGCGGGACCGGCGGCCGGAGGCGCGCAGCAGCAACCGCTCGGCCTCTTCGGCGTTGATGCGATGCGTGGGGTCCTTGCGGAGCAGGCCGTTGAGCACCGGCTTGAGCGGACCGGCATTGCGGGCCGGCGGCGGGTTTTCGGTGGCCAATGCGGCTAATGTCGCGATCGCGGTGGGGCGGGCGAACGGCGACGCACCCTCGACGGCAGCGTACAGCGTGGCGCCCAGCGACCACAGATCGGCGGTAGGCCCGGCGGTGCCGTCGCGGGCGCGTTCCGGAGCGATGTACGCGGGTGAGCCCAGCACCAGGCCGGTTCGGGTGACGTTGGGATCGCCGGGCACCGTGGCCAGGCCGAAGTCGGTCAGCACCACCCGGCCGTCGGCGCCGAGCAGCACGTTGCCGGGCTTGACGTCGCGGTGCACCACGCCGTTGCGGTGGGCGGCACGCAGCGCGTTCAGCACGCCCAGGCCGATCTCGGCGGCCCGCACCGGCGTCACCGGGCCGTCGGTGGCCAGCGTGTCCTGCAACGAGCGGGACGGCACGTACTCCATCACGATCCACGGGTCCGCGTCGGTGCGCAGCACATCGAAGACGCGAACCACGTTGATGTTGTTCAGCCGGGCGATCGCGCGCGCCTCACGCAGCGAGCGTTCCCGCATCTCCCGCCGCTCGTCCGGGGTCAATCCGGGCGGTGGCACCAGCTCCTTGATGGCGACATCACGGTGCAAAACCACGTCGGTCGCCCGCCAGACACGACCCATCCCGCCCTGACCGAGCGGCGCGACAAGCCGGTAACGGTCAGCGACAACGAGCGGGGGGGAAGTAGACATCACGCAGAAAATACCCGGTCATGTCCAGGCGCAGCCAATTGATCAGCCGAGTGTGGGACGCGTGTCACGGTTAATTCGCAGGCCCGGCATAGGCTGTGTCGATGAATGAGGAACCGCTGGTCAGGGTGCTGCGCGGCGAGCCCGCGCCGGACGAGCTGGCCGCCCTCGTGGCGGTGTTGCTCACCCGCTCCTCCAGCCCACCGCGGGCGGCCGCTTCAGCGTGGGCCGCGAGCGGTCGGCCGTGGGCCGGCCACCGGTCCTGGCGCGCATCGACCCTGCCGCGGCGCTGACTGTCCACAGCACATCGGTACGGGGTCGAACCACTCGCCGTAACCGACTACTCTCTCGGTGAATCCACGCATAGACGGCGGTGCGCGGATGCAGTGGGAGGGCGGGATGATTCCTGAGGAGGATCGCGGCCCGGCGTGGCTGCGCGACTACGGGTACACCGACTTCGGTGACATCGAGGCCGACATCGCCGCGATGGAGCAGTTCGCCAGGAAGCTGGCCGACGACGTGCAGAACAACTACCGGCCACACATGCGCAGCGTCAGCAGCTCCATGCTCACCGAGCTGCCCGCGCCCAGCGCCGACTTCGGTGAGCTGGTCAGCTTCCTCCAGGCCCACCGCGACGCGCAGAGCATCACGCAATCGAACGTCTACAACTTCGCCGACGGTACGGACACGTTCGCCGCTGCGGCACAGACGATCAGCCGGGAGTACGCGGGTACGGACGCCTTCTCGAAGGCACGTGTCAGCGATGTGCAGGCCGCGTTCCAGAACCCTGATCCGCTGATCCGCCCGGACCCGTCTGCCTTGCCGGACCTGTCCGCCCTGCCCGACCCGTCCCCTGCGCCCGCCCCGTCCGCCGTGCCCTACCGGTCCGCCCTGCCCGACCCGTCCCCTGGGCCCGCTCCGCCCGCCGTGGCCGGCCCGTCCGCCCTGCCCGACCCCTCCCCTGTGCCCGCCCCGTCGGCCGTGGCCGGCCC
>DASSAL010000023.1:0-4222 GCA_035685405.1 Actinoplanes sp.
GCCCAGCTGGTGGACCGGGCACGATCACTGCAGCGGGCCTTCGAGGGCCTCAGCATGCAGATCCTCGATCAGGTAGAGACGCCGGACCGGCTGGTGATCGCCTTCACCATGCGCGGACGGCACGTCGGCACCTACGCCTCAACGCTCGGCGACGTGCCGCCGACTGGCCGGGACGTCGAGGTACGCACCATCGATGTCCTCACCATCACCGACGGCCTGGTCTCCGCCATCTGGGTGGTCGCCGACGAACTTGTTGGCAGCGTTGGCCGCGGAGCCCGCTAGCGTCCTTGCGCGACCCGCGCCGGGACCCCGGCCGGACCAGCGCCCGAGGTGACCTGGCCGGGCTTCCGGCACTTTCCCGTCGCCGGTTCACCGTTGAGCCGATCCGCGGCTCGACGCTCCGGCTCGCCGGAGGTCAGAACCCGTCCGGGTCGTGGACTCCTACGACGATCTTGCCGCGGGTATGGCCGTCGAGCAGGTACCGGATGGCCGCGGGGACCTCGTCGAGCGGGTAGCTCCGGTCCACGGCGGAGGTGAGGGTGCCGGCGTCGATCATTTCGCGCAGGGTGATGAGGTCTCGCGCGTTCTCCTTGTTGATGAACGTGCCCAGCTGCTGGCGGACGAACATCGACAGAAGCCGGGCTCGGATCTGCCGGTCGGTTCCGCCCAGCCACCGTCCGCCGTTCTCCCCACCGACGATGACCAGCCGTCCCCGCGGGGTGAGGGCCTGGCGCACCCGGGACAGCGGCCGGTTGCCGCCGATGTCGAGGATGACGTCATAGCGGCGGCGCCCGTCGGTGATGTCCTCGCGGGTGTAGTCGAGGACGTGGTCGGCGCCGAGGGCGCGTACCTCGTCGACCTTGCCGGTGCTGCACACGCCGGTTACCACGGCGCCCGCTGTCTTCGCGAGTTGCACCGCGAAGCTGCCCACTCCGCCCGATGCGCCGATGATCAGCACCTGCTCGCCGGGTTGGATGCGGCCGTGGTCGCGCACGGCCTGCAGGGCGGTCAGCCCGGAGACGGGCACGGCGGCAGCCTGGGCGAAGGACAGGTTGCCAGGTTTGGCGGCCAGCTTGCCGACAGGGGCGCGGGCGTACTCGGCGAAGGTGGCGTAGCCGATGCCGAAGACCGCATCGCCGGGGGCGAGGTCGCGCACGCCGACGCCAACGGCCTGGACCGTTCCGGCAAGCGCCCGGCCGGGGTTGGCGTACTTGGGGCGGCGGACGCCGAAGCCGGCGAGGCGGATGGGATAGGGCAGGCCGGCCATTACGTGCCAGGTGCCGCGGTCGACGCTGGCCGCGTGCACCCGGACGAGGACCTCGCCGTCGGCGACCGAGGGCATCGCGAGACGGGCTACCCGCAGCACGTCCTCGGGTGCGGGGCCGTAGCGGTCCTGGGCGATCCCGGTCATCGTGGCGGTGCCGTTGAAGGGCCGCGGGGCGCTGCTGAGTTGCTGGTCGGTCATGGCGAAACTCCGTTCGCGAAGGCGGTCAGGTCGGGAAGGAGAATCCGGCTGTGAGCGCCACTGCGATGAGGGCGGCGGCGACGAAGTCGACGGTGGCGCAGAACGGCGGCCACCATCTGGTGTTGGCCACGAACTGGGTGCGGTGCTGCCACAGGTCCTTGAGGCCGTGGGCGGCCAATCCGGCCGCGGCGACCCAGGCCAATCCGGGGACGGCGGCCGCGGCGATGACGACGAAGACCGACGTGACGGCCGTCTCGACGGCGAGGACGTGCCGCCGCCCGTCGGCGACGGCGAAGCCGATGTAGACCGCGGCGATCAGGGCGAGCCCGAGGGCGTAGACGGTCGCGGCGTCCAGCCAGAAGAGGCCGTAAGGGGAGGCGGCCTGGATGCCGCCGAAGACGACGCCCCAGGCCACCGGTGTGCGGAGGCCCCGGCGCACGCCGGCTGCGGGAGCGGACGCGGTCGACGCGCTCCTCGAGACAGAGCCGATCTCGGCCATGTTGCTCCTTCTCTTCGGGTAGCTGGGTCGCGTCCGGGAGCGGCTGATGGGTCGGCGCCCGGTACCCCGAGAGCATGGAGGTCGCCGGCGCCCACACGTTCACCCGTCGGCGGTCGGCCGCGGAGTGCCGCCGGCAGTGCTGCAGGCGCCCCCGATGTCACCGGGTGCACGATCGCTGGGAGGCACGCTCGCCGGTGCAGCGCCGCCCCACGACCCGCGGCGACCCGCCGAGTGAGGTGAGCGTCAATGTGCCTGTCATGGTGATCTCCTTCCGGTGTCCGGCGGTCAACTCCGTAGCTGGTGCGGGGCCGCCTGGGCGTCGGGGGCACCCCGCGGCCCGGGCACCTGGACGCGGTTCATGGCAGCGCCGCGGGTCACGTGGGCGGCGTCGTCGGCGACGAAGCCCAGCAGCGCCGATCCGCGGGTGTGCTGCCAGGACAGACCGAGGAAGTACAGCCCGGGGATGTCAGTGACGCCGCGGCGATGGGCGACACGGCCGTCGCGGACCGCGCCGGGGATGTCGATCCAGGCGTAGTCGGGCCGGTAGCCGGTCGCCCAGACGACGACGTGCACCTCCTGGCTGCCGCCGTCGGCGAACCGGACGGTGCGGCCTGCGGCGTCGACCAGCCGCGGTCGGAACCGGACGCCTGCCCGTTCCAGGCCACGCCGGCTGCTGCCGATGAGGAA
This sequence comes from Actinoplanes sp., assembly GCA_035685405.1. Taxonomy (GTDB): domain Bacteria; phylum Actinomycetota; class Actinomycetes; order Mycobacteriales; family Micromonosporaceae; genus Actinoplanes. The sequence continues at coordinate 2,652 of DASSAL010000023.1, forward strand.
TTCGCCGCGCGTCTGCATCCGGCGGCCGAGCCGGGACCCGGCGGTCACCCGCATCAGCCGCAGTCGGGTCAGCCACCAGAACAGGTCGCGGCCCAGCAGCCGCTGCGGCAGCGCCGGGTAGGTGGCCCCGACCGACAGCTCCACCGGCCGGGTGCCGGCCAGCTCCTCCGCGATCTGGAAGCCGGAGTTGCCGCCGCCGACGACGAGCGCCGGCCCCTCGGGCAAGGCTTCGGGGCTGCGGTACTCGGAGCTGTGCAGCTGGGTCACCGAGTCGTCCAGCCCGGCGGCGAGCGGCGGGACGAACGGGGTCTGGAACGGTCCGGTGGCCACGATGACCTGCCGGGCTGTGTACGCCCGGTCGGCGGCTGTCAGGCGGAAGCCGGCGTCGGTGCGCTGCAGCCCGGTGACCCGAGCGTTCAGTTGGACCGGCAGGTCGAAGGCGGCGGCGTAGTCGCGCAGGTAGTCGGCGACCGCATTCTTGCCGGGATAGGTGCCGGCCGGCGCCGGGAACGGCAGGCCGGGCAACGCGTCGTGCTCGGCGGGGGTGAACAGCCGCAGCGAGTCCCACCGGGTGCGCCACGTGTGCCCGAGTTCCGCGGCCGCCTCCAGGACCAGGAACCGCAGCTCCCGCTGGCGCAGGTGCCAGGCGGCGGCCAGGCCGGCCTGCCCGCCGCCCACGACGACGACGTCGAACGGCTCGATTGGGGCGGTCATGGCGCCGCTCCGCGGTCCACGGTGAAGCTGAACATCATCCCGGAGTGCATGTGCTCGGCGATGTGGCAGTGCGCCATCCACAAGCCGGGGTTGGTGACGTCGAGGAGGATGTCGACGGTCTGCCCGGTCGGGATGAGCACGGTGTCCTTCCACACCAGGTTGGGCTCAGGGACCCCGTCCCGGGCGAGGACGAGGAAGCGGCCGGCGCCGTGGATGTGGAAGGGGTGGTGCATCGGGTGGTCGGAGTCCATCTCATTGACCAGCCGGATCTTGACCCGCTGCCCGGCGGTGAACCGCCAGTCGACGGGGAGCCCGTCGCGGCCGGCGGTGCGGTCGAGCAGCTTCCAGCGCATCGTCTCCGTGGTGGTGGCCCGGTTCATCTCGGCCATCTCGTCCTCCCACTCGATCCCGTCGGCTGTGGCGGAACCGTGGTGATGGGGATGCGCTTGCCCCATGTCGTGACCGGCGTGGCCCATGTCGTGGCCGGCGGAGGCGCCGGCCGGGGCAGTCGCCATCAGCTTCATGCCGCACGTCGGGCAGCGCCCCGGCTGGTCGCTGACGACCTCCGGGTGCATCGGGCAGGCGTAGGTGATCGCCGGCGCCGTGGCCATCAGCTTCATGCCGCACTTCGGGCAGCGCCCGGGCTGGTCGTCGACGACCTCGGGGTGCATCGGGCAGGCATAGGTCACCGGTCCTGCCGCCGCGGCAGCGCCCGGGTCGTCCATCTCCGCGACGATGGCGAGGACCTTGTCCGGGGGTGCGGCCAGCCACCCGTCGAGCTGCTTGCGCTCGGTGGCCAGTTCCGGCGCGGCGCGCAGCACCTCGAACTGATCGGCCAGCGGCGGGCGGGCGACCTC
>DASSAL010000024.1:0-11368 GCA_035685405.1 Actinoplanes sp.
AGCCGGTACAGGCCGAGGTTGCGCTTGCCGGTCTCCGGGTGCTTGGTGTGGGTCAGCCCGTAGTTGTGGAAGATGCCGCCGTCGCCCGGCCACACCTGCAGCCCGGGCAGCCGGTGGAGATCCACCTCGTCGCCGGTCAGCACCACCTCCTGGCACGGCGCTGACTTGACCTTGCGCGGCGGGAGCGACGTGAGCTGGAGCACCTTGCCCAGGCCCTCGCGGATGCCGGACCAGCCGACCGGCAGCTCTGGCTTGATCATCGCGCCGATCCGGTCACCGATCTCGTCCAGCCGGTCCACGCCGAGCGCCATGGCCATCCGCTTCTCGGTGGCGAACAGGTTGATCGCGATCGGCATGTCCCCGCGGGTGGGCCGCTCGAACAGCAGCGCCGGCCCACCGGCCCGCACGGTCCGGGTGACGATCTCGCTGACCTCCAGCGTCGGATCCACCGGGACCCGGATCCGTCTGAGCTCGCCGGCCTTCTCCAGGGCGGCGAGAAAACCCTGCAGGTCGGGGTACGGGAAACCGCGCGCAGCCATGAACCAAGTCTCGCATTGCCGCGGCCGACTCCTGGCGTCACCCATGATCGGCCTGTCCCGTTGAGAAGGCGATGATCCGTCACCTGGCGCGCTGGTGCGCCGTGGCCGGCCTGGCCGCCGCACTGGCGGTGGCCGCACCGGCCGCCTCACACACCCGGGACCGGCTGCCGGCCTGCCCGGCGGGCCGGGCGCCGACGCACGCCCCGACCACCCCCGCCGGACCAGACGCTCCGGGCGCGTGCCGCGCGCGTACCCCCGAATCGGCCGTTGCGGGGTCGCTGCGGGACAGCGTCACCCCCGGCGGGTACCACCATCTCGGCGCCGGCACCGGCGGCGAATGGGGTGGGGTGTCCGGCCGCATCTCGGTGGTGGACGGGTCGATCCGGCCGCGCATGTACGACTTCGTGGCCGCCCGGTTCATGGTGAAGCGGGACCTGGGCGGCGGCCGCATCGCCTGGCTGGAGGCCGGCTGGGCGGAGACCGGATGGGCCGGGGCGGGACGGCAGCGCATCTACACGTTCCACACCAACACCAAGACCTGGCAGTTTTATGACCAGTACGCCGTCAAGCCGGGTGACCGGGTCTGGCTCGACCTGCACACCGACGGCGACGACGGGTGGCAGGCGTGGCTGTGGTGGGGCGATCGGTGGCACCTGCTGACCGCCCAGAAGCTGCCGATCGGCGACCGGGCGTACGTCGAGCAGTATGTCGAGGTGTACGCCGATCCCCGCCGTCGTGCCCGGATCACCGTGCCGCCGGTGACCGTGGACAACGTCCAGCTACGCGCGGCCGATGGCGGCGGCACTCGCTATTGGCGCGAGGACGTGGCAACGCTCGGCGGTGACACCGTTCAGCGGTCGGGCGGCTTCTGTCTGGCCTGGGCCACCCGGTACGACACCTGGTCGGCCGGCACCTGCACCGGTTAGCCCGCGTTGGCGTAGCTGTGCAGGCCCTCGAAGAACAGGTTCACGCCGAACAGGTTCATCAGCATGGTGACGAAACCGATCAGCGCGATCCACGTTGCGGTGGTGCGCTTGACGCTCGGCGTGGCCCGGGCGTGCAGGTAACCCGCGTACACGATCCAGGAGATGAACGCCCAGACCTCCTTGGGGTCCCAGCCCCAGTAGCGGCCCCAGGACGCCTCGGCCCACAGCGGCCCGGCGATCAGCGCGCCGAAGGTGAACAGCGGGAAGGCGAACGCGTGCAGCCGGAAGGTCAGCCGTTCCAGCGTGTCGGCGGCCGGCGAGCGTCGGCCGAGCGTGTACGGGAACCGGCGTTTGCCCTGGTCGTATCCGGTGCGGATGAGGAACATCGCGGCCGGTACCGCACCGAACAGCAGGATGCCCGAGGCCAGGATGATGGTCGCCACATGGATGATGAACCAGTACGAGTTCAGCGCCGGCACCAGCGGCCCGACCGGGGTGTACGCAATCAGCCCGTTGGCGCCCAGCAGCACCACCATGGTCAGCGCGACGAACAGGCCCAGGTGCCGGATGCCGGGCCGGCGCAGCAGCACGCCGAGCCAGGCGGCCGAGCCGACGAACGACACCGACAGGATGAACTCGTACATGTTGCCCCACGGCATCCGGTCGGCCGCGACGCCGCGGGTGACCAGGGTGCCGAGGTGCAGCAGCAGGGCGACCAAATTGATCCCGACGGCGATCCGGGCGAGCAGGGCCCCGCGGTCACGTTCCCCGGGCTGGCCGCCGACCACGTCGACGACCGCCGGCGGCTCCTCGACCGGCCCTTTTCCGGTCAGCGGCGCCTCGGCCGGCGGGCCGCCGGCGCCGACCAACTGGCGGGCCGGTCGAGCCGCCGCGCGGCCGATGTGGCTGCGCTTGCCGAACGCGTACTCCGCGGCGTACGTGACCATCGCGGCCAGATAGGCCAGCACGGTCAGCGCCATCAGTTGGTCCGACAGCTCCGCCATCACGCGGTCCCCTCGCTTTTCTCGGCCGCCTGCACCAGGCTCCGGAACTCCGCCGGAAATCCGGGATAGTCGGTGCGTGGCAGGCCACCGGCCACCATCACGGTACCGCCGGCTTTCCCGGCGGCGGCGTCCAGGGGCGACATCCGGAACCACACCCGGCGCCGGTGCCCGAACAGCGACCCCATCAGCCCGATCAATCCGGCCACCGCACCGCCGAGCACGAGCAACCCGGTCGGGTCGTGCCGCACCGCCAGCGTGGCGAACGGCCGGGTGCCGAGAAACTCCAGCGTCGTCCCGTCATCCAGCGTCCACGTCTCGCCCGCCCGCACCTCCTGCGGGCGGGCGCCGCTGACCTGCTTGAGCCGGCCGGCGGTGATCTGCCCGCGGTCGAGCGCGTATACCGAGCCGGGCCGCCCGGCGTCCACCCCGAGGCTGCCCCGGTACGCCGTCAGGAACAGCACCGGGTTGCGTTCCGCCGGGTACACCGACGTGGGCCGGTCGTCGGTGCCGACCGTGGGCAGGTAGACCCCTTCGAAGCCGACCTGCAGCCGCTCGTCCCGGGCGCCGGTCTCCGGGTCGACGTTGGCGTCCGGGAACGTGGCCACGCCCTCGCTGGTGAACATGCCGTCGCGGGGCAGGAACGGCACCACCTTGGTCTGCGCCTGGCCGTACCGGTCGGTGTACCGCAGCACCGGCGCGTACCCGTGGCCCAGCAGGTTGACCGTGGCACCGGGCAGCCGCAGCGGGTCGTTCACCGTGAAGGTGCGGGTGGACTGCGTCCCGTCGACGTCCACCAGCACCGTCGCGTCGAACGACTTCGGCTGACCGCTGTCCTGGAAGGTGGCCTGGAAATCGGTCAGTTCCAGGCAGAACGGCGGTAGGTCGGCGGCGTCCACCCGGGCGCCCAGCGACGACTCGTCGAATTGCGTCAGCGTGGTACAGAAGCCCTTGTCCGGGCCCTGCACCAGCAGACGGTTGCCGTGCCACCCGTACCAGGATCCGAAGCCCACCCCGACCAGCACCGCCAGCAGCGCGAAATGGAACAGCAGGTTGCCGGTCTCCTTGAGGTAACCCTTCTCGGCCGCGACCGTCCACACCCCGCCGTCCCGCTCGCGGACCCTGGTGCGCCAGCGCCGCGTGCGCAGGTGTCGCGCGACGCAGGCGGCGACCGCGGCGGGATCGCCGGGTCGTTCGGCCTCGGCGTGCTGCGGCAGGCGGTCCAGCCGCTTGGGCGCGTCCGGCGGTACGGTGCGCAGCGCGCGCACGTGGTCGGCCAGGCGTGGCGCCACGCACCCGATCAGGGACGTGAAGAGCAGCAGGTAGATCGCGGCGAACCAGGCCGAGGCGTACACGTCGAACATGCCCAGCCGGTCCAGGAACGGCGCCAGGTCGGGATGCGCGCGGAAGAACTCGGCGGTCCGCTCGATGTTCACCGAACGCTGCGGCAGGACCGAGCCCGGAATGGCCGCGATGGCCAGCAGGAAGAGCAGCACGAGCGCGGTGCGCATGCTGGTCAGCTGCCGCCAGGAGTTGCGCAGCAGCGCCCACACCGGGTTGGTCCGCCGCGGCGGTGGCGCCGCGGCCGGCTGCTGGGTGATTTCCACCGGTTTGTCTTCGCAGTACGGCGAAGCCGTTTTCGGCAGCTCCGTCACAGCAGCGTCCCGGCGTCGAAGTTGAAGGTGGTCAGCAGCCAGATCAGGAAGCTGTTCCAGCCGCCGGTGACCAGCGCGAGGCCGACGACGATGAGCAATGCTCCGCCGATCCGGGTCACCCATCGGCTGTGCCGGCGGACCGCCTGGAACACCCCGATCAGCCTGCGGAAGAACAGCCCGAACAGCACGAACGGCAGTCCCAGTCCCAGGCTGTAGGCGAGCGCCAGCACCACCGCCCGGTCGGTTTGCCCGCTGGTCGTGGCCAGCCCGAGCACGGCACCCAGCGTCGGCCCGGTGCACGGCATCCAGGACAGTCCGAACAACGCCCCGAAGATCGGCGCGCCGACCAGCCCGGCGTTCGGCAGGTGGTGGATGCGGAACTCGCGCTGCATGCCCGGGATCAACCCGAGGAACGCCAGGCCCAGCACGATGACCAGCACGCCGAGCACGATGTCCAGGGTGCGCTTGTGCTCCTGCAACGCGATGCCGATGTTCGCCACCAGCGTGGCCAGGAGCGTGAACACCACGGCGAAGCCGAGAACGAACAGCACGGTGCCGGCCAGCACGCGCCCTCGACCCCGGACGGTGCGCCGGGACGCGGGCGCCACCACCGTGACGGCACTACCCGATCTGCCGCACCCGTCGACACCGTCGGCACTGTCTGATTTGCCACGGCCGTCGACACCGGCGGCACTGTCCGGTTTGTCACGTCCGGCGGCGGCCGGCAGGTTCGCGGTGCCGAGCGCAGCATCCAGGTCCGCGCCGGCCAAACCGGTCACATAGGACAGATAACCCGGCATCAGCGGCAGCACACACGGCGACAGGAAGCTGACCAGCCCGGCCAGTGCCGACACGGCGACGGCCAGCAGCAGCGGCCCGCTGCCGGCGATGTCGGCAAAGGTCTCACCCATCAGCCGGTGCTCTCCGCAGCGACCCGCTCCACCAGCGGCTGCAGCTCGGAGACGATCGTCGGCCGGCGCAGCGCCACCGCGATCCGGCCCTGCCGGTCGAGGAGCAGCGTGGACGGCGTGGTCACCTGGGTGACGTCGAACTTGATCGCCACCCGGCCGGTCGGGTCGTACACGCTCGGGTAGGTCACCCGGCCGCGCTCGAACGCGACCGCCGCGTCCCGGTCGTCGCGGGTGTTCACGCCGATGAAGGTGACGCCCTTGGCCTTGGTCGCCTGGTACGCCTTCTCCAGGTCGTCCGCCTCGGCGCGGCACGGGTTGCACCAGGAACCCCAGAAGTTGACCACCACGACCTTGCCGCGGTCCGCCGTGACGTCGTACGTGCCGCCACCGAGCAGCTCACCGGTGACGTCGGTGACCTGCGGACGCTGTTCCGGCGCGCACTCGATCACGCCGGCCGGGGTGGTGCTGCATTTCTTCGCCCAGTTGCCGTCCGGACTGCATCCGGCCGCGAGCCCCGCCGCAGCGGTGACGGCGACCAGGACGGCAGCGAAACGACGCACGATCACGCCCCCTTGGCCGTCCGGGCGCCGGGTGACAGGGCGACCAGGTGCGCGGCCGGTTCGGCATAGTCGATGCCCACCACCTTGGAGCCGACGAACCGGAACGACGTGATGCTGGCCAGACCGCACTGTCGGCGCCTCGGGTCGTGCCAGAGACGTTTGCGCTCCACGTACCGCCGCAGGATCCAGATCGGCAGCTGGTGCGACACGCAGACCGCCTCGTGACCCTCGGCCGCCACCCGGGCCGCCTGCACCGCGGCGAACATCCGCTGGGCGATCGCCAGGTATGCCTCACCCCAGGACGGGGTGATCGGGTCGCGCAGCACCCACCAGTGCCGCGGGTTGGTGAACGCGCCGTCGCCGGGCGACACCCGCTTGCCCTCGAAGTAGTTCGCGCTCTCGATCAGCCGGATGTCGGTGGCGATCTCCAGCCCGAACTGCGCGGCGATCGGCTCGGCGGTCTCCTGTGCCCGTTCCAGTGGACTGGCCACCACGTGCGTCACGTCCCGGTCGGCGACCGCCTCGGCGTCCGCCTTGGCCATCTGCCGGCCCAGCTCGGAGAGGTGGAAGTCGGGCAGCCGGCCGTACAGGATCTTCTGCGGGTTGTGGACCTCGCCGTGCCGCACCACGTGCACGGTGGTCCGGGTCGGCTCAGCCATCGCCGTCCCCCGACTGCGCTGCCGCCGCCCCGGCCGCGTGCGGCAGCGCCCGGGCGATCTGCTCCATCGCCGCGTCGTCCAGGGCGGTCGACACGAACCACGACTCGAAGGCGCTCGGCGGCAGGTAGACCCCGCGGGACAGCATCGCGTGGAAGAACGCCCGGAACGCGGCCGTGTCCTGCGTCTTCGCGGCGTCGTAGTCGCTGACCTCGGCCTCGGTGAAGAAGATCGAGAACATGTTGCCGGCGTACGAGAGCCGGTGCGGCACACCTGCCGTGGTGAGCGCGTCGGAGGCCAGCGCGCCGATCGTCGCGGACAGCTCGTTGAGCCGCTTGTAGACCCCCGCGTCGGCCAGCCGCAGGGATGCGATGCCGGCGGCGCAGGCCAGCGGGTTGCCGGACAGCGTGCCGGCCTGGTACACCGGCCCGGCCGGGGCCAGGCGGGACATGATCTCGGCACGGCCGCCGAACGCCGCGGCGGGCAGGCCGCCGCCCATCACCTTGCCGTACGTGAACAGGTCGGCGTCCACCGGATCAAGCTCGGCCCATCCACCGGCGGCCACCCGGAACCCGGTCATCACCTCGTCGACGATCAGCAGCGCACCGTGGGCATGCGCCAGCTCGGCCAGCCGCTGGTTGAAGCCGGACCGGGGCGCGATCACCCCCATGTTGCCGGCCGCCGCCTCGGTGATGATCGCAGCGATGTCGTCGGCGCCGGCGAACACCGCTTCGACCGCGGCCACGTCGTTGTACGGCAGCACGATGGTCTCGCTCGCCGCCGCGCCGGTGACGCCCGGCGAATCCGGCAGACCGAGCGTGGCCACCCCGGAGCCGGCCGCGGCCAGCAGCGCGTCCACGTGCCCGTGGTAACACCCGGCGAACTTCACGATCTTGCTGCGCCCGGTGTATCCACGGGCCAGCCGGATGGCCGTCATGGTCGCCTCGGTGCCGGAGTTGACCAGGCGCACCTCGTCGATCGGCGTCCGCCCGACGATCTCCGCGGCCAGCTCCACCTCGCCGGCGGTGGGCGTGCCGAAGCTGGTGCCCTTGGCCGCTGCGGCCTGGACCGCGGCGATCACCTCGGGGTGCGCGTGGCCGTGGATCAGCGGCCCCCAGGAGCAGACCAGATCGACGTAGCGGCGGCCGTCGGCGTCGAACAGCCAGGGGCCGCTGCCGCGATCCATGAATCGGGGCGTGCCGCCGACCGCCCGGAACGCACGCACGGGTGAATTGACCCCGCCCGGCACGATGGCACGGGCGCGGTCGAAGAGAGCCTGGGAAGCCGGCGCCGCCTCCGGGTAGGGGACGGGCTCGGCGTGGTATGAGGTGGTCACAGCGCTAACCATTCTGGCAGCGGGGTACGACAAGGTGGGTAAGAGGGTTCCTCATGTCACCTTCGGTGATCTGCGCCCGGCCGTCTCGGCGGGCCGGTCCGAGCTGATCGCGTTAGGCTGAACCCGTGGAGCGAGCGGAGCTGTCGATCGCGGTCGAGCGCGCCCCGGACGAGGTCACGTACCACCTCGCCGGGGAAATCGACGTGCTCACCGTGACCAAGCTCTCCACGCTCGTCAATGAGGAGCTGGCCGAACCGCCGGCCCGAATCGTCCTCGACATGGCCGGTGTGACCTTCTGTGACTCGCAGGGTCTGGGCACCCTCGTGGTGCTGAGCCGCAAGGCCCAGCATGCGCGCTCGGTGCTGGCCCTGGCCAATGTCGGTGACTTCCTGCTGCGGGTCCTGGACATCACCGGCCTGCGCAGCGCCCTGATGATCTCCAGCGCCTGAGTCGCGCCCGGCCGCGCGTCGCCGTTAGGTGCCCCGGCGCGCGCCCGCCGTCAGGCGCCGCCCCATCGCGCCTTCTCCAGCAGCTCGAGCGCCTCGCCGGCCGCCTGCGGCCCGCCGCCGCGGAGCACCCGCACCGCCTCGTCCACCGTGTCGGTCAGCCGCTGCCACTGGGCGTCCCGCTCCCGGGTCACCTCGGCCTGGGCCTTGAGCTGCTGCGTTTTGGTCCACAGCTCGACGAAGATGGACACCTTGGCACGCAGCACCCACGGGTCGAACGGTTTGGTCAGGTAGTCCACCGCGCCGACCGCGTATCCCCGCAGCGCGAGCTGGGCGTCGCGGTCGGCGGCGGTGAGGAACAGGATCGGTACGTGCCGGGTCCGTTCCCGCCGTTTGATGTGGCTGGCCGTCTCGAAGCCGTCCATGTTGGGCATCTGCGCGTCCAGCAGGATCACCGCGAAGTCGTCGGTGAGCAGCTGTTTCAGGGCCGCCTCGCCGCTCTCCACAGCCACCGGCTGCACCGGAAGGCCCTGCAGGATCGCCTCCAGGGCAAGCAGGTTGTCCCGCCGGTCGTCGACCAGCAACGCTTTGGCGCGATCAGCCACCGTCCACCTCCCCTCCGGCGCCTTGGCCGGAACTAGCGGCCACGCTCTGCCTCCGATTCGTCGGCGTTGACCCAGCGGGCCATCAGTTCGATCAGCTCGTCCAGATCGACCGGCTTGGTGATGTAGTCGCTGGCCCCCGCCGCGAGCGCCGCGTCCCGGTCGCCGGGCATCGCCTTGGCGGTGAGGAAGACTACCGGTAGGTCGCGGAAACGCTGATTGCGGCGGATGCCCCGAGTCGTCTCGTATCCGTCCTGCTCCGGCATCATCGCATCCATCAGCACGATGTCCACCTCGGGATGCTCGGCGAGGAGCCGGACGCCGTCCACGCCGTTGTCCGAGTACAGGACGTTCAGGCCGTGCATCTCCAGGGCGCTGGTCAGCGCGAACACGTTGCGCACGTCGTCGTCCACGATCAGCACCGTGGCTCCGTCCAGCTGCCGGCTGGCCGGCGTCACCACCCGGCCGCTCTCCTCCGGCCCTTGCGCCAGGATGGGCTGGTCCATCAGCGGGACGTCAAGCGAGGGCGGCACCGTCCGCGGCGACAGCGACGGCGACAGGATCGGCAACGCCGGCACCGGCATCGCGTCCGGCACCAGCGCGTCCGGCATGTACAGGGTGAACGTCGACCCCTCGCCGGGCACCGAGGAGACCCCGATCGTGCCGCCGAGCAGCGCGGCCAGGTCGCGGCTGATCGACAGGCCCAGGCCGGTGCCGCCGTACTTGCGGCTGGTCGTGCCGTCGGCCTGCTGGAACGCCTCGAAGATGATGGCCAGCTTCTCGTCCGAGATGCCGATCCCGGTGTCGGTCACCGCGAACGCGATCACCCGCCGCGCCGCGCTCAGCGACGGCATGTCGAAGTCGGTGGTGGGCGGCGCCGGGAAGATGTTCAGCCGCACCGAGCCGCTGTGGGTGAACTTCACCGCGTTGGCGAGCAGGTTGCGCAGGATCTGCTGGAGCCGCTGCGCGTCGGTGACGATCGACGGCGGCAGGTCCGGAGAGACCTCCACCCGGAACTCGAGGCCCTTCTCGTCCGCCTGCGGGGTGAACGCCTGCTCGACGTACGCGCGGATGGCCTCGAAGTCGACCTGGTCGGGCTCGACGTCCATCCGGCCCGCCTCGATCTTGGCCAGGTCGAGGATGTCGTCGATCAGCGACAGCAGGTCCGAGCCGGCGCTGTGGATGGTGCGGGCGAACTCGATCTGCTTCTCGGTGAGGTTCTGCTCCGGGTTGTCGGCGAGCAGCCGCGCCAGCAGCAACAGCGAGTTCAGCGGCGTCCGCAGCTCGTGGCTCATGTTGGCGAGGAACTCCGACTTGTACGCCGATGCCCGGGTCAGCTGCTGGGCCTTCTCCTCCAGGCCCAGCCGGGCGAGTTCGATCTCCCGGTTCTTCGTCTCGATGTTGGCCTTCTGCTCGCTGAGCAGTTGCGCCTTGTCCTCCAGTTCGGCGTTGGTGCGCTGCAGCTCGGCCGACTGGTCCTGCATCTCCCGGGCCAGCCGCTGGGACTGCGAAAGCAGTTCCTCGGTACGGCGGTTCGCCTGGATCGTGTTGAGGGCGATTCCGATCGTGGCGACCAGGCGCTCGAGGAAGGTCAGGTGCAGCCCGGAGAAGGTCATCACCGAGGCGAACTCGATTACGCCCAGCATCTCGCCCTCGAACAGCACCGGCAGCACGACCAGGTCGTTCGGCGGCATCGACATCAGACCCGACCGCATGGTCAGCGCGCCGTCGTGGGTGGCCCGGACGCGGATCGTCCGGCGGGACACCGCGGCCTGCCCGACCAGCCCTTCGCCGGGCCCGAAGGTGACCTCGTGATTGCGGGCCACGTACCCGTACGACGCGGCCAGCCGCAGGCGCATCACCGCCTGCTCGTTGTCGACCAGGAAGAACGCGCCCAGCTGGGCGTCGACCAGCGGGGTCACCTCGGTCATGATCATGCGGCAGACCTCACCGAGGTCGCGCTGGCCCTGCAGCAGGCCGCCGATCCGGGCCAGGTTGGAGTCCAGCCAGCCCTGCTCGGCGTTGGTCTTGGTGGTCTCCCGCAGGGTCACGATCATCTGGTTGATGTTGTCCTTGAGCTCGGCGATCTCACCCTGGGCCTCGACCGCGACGCTCTGCGTCAGGTCACCTCGGGTCACCGCGGTGGACACCTCGGCGATCGCGCGCAGCTGGGTGGTCAGCGTGGAGGCCAGCTGGTTGACGTTGTCGGTGAGGTCCTGCCAGGTACCGGACACGCCCTTGACCTGGGCCTGACCGCCCAGCTTGCCCTCGATGCCCACCTCGCGGCCGACCCGGGTCACCTCGGTTGCGAACGACGACAGCTGGTCCACCATCGTGTTGACGGTGTTCTTCAGCTCGAGGATCTCGCCGCGGGCGTCAACGGTGATCTTCTGCGACAGGTCGCCCTTGGCCACCGCGGTGGTGACCGAGGCGATGTTGCGTACCTGGCTGGTCAGGTTCGACGCCATGTAGTTGACGTTGTCGGTCAGGTCGCGCCACGTACCGGCGACACCCCGCACCTGAGCCTGGCCACCCAGCTTGCCTTCGGAACCCACCTCGCGGGCCACCCGGGTCACCTCGTCGGCGAACGACGACAGCTGGTCCACCATCGTGTTCACGGTGTCCTTGAGCTCGAGGATCTCACCCTGCGCGGCCACCGTGATCTTCTGCGACAGGTCACCCTTGGCCACCGCGGTCGTCACCTGTGCGATGTTTCGCACCTGACCGGTCAAGTTG
>DASSAL010000025.1:0-5645 GCA_035685405.1 Actinoplanes sp.
TTCGACGTCACCACCCGGGAGACGGCAACAGCCGGCACGCGGGCCGTCGAGCCGGCCGGCGCGGTCGAGTTCTCCGCGCCGTTCCCCGGCCCGGCCGTCCTCTATCTGAGCCGGACCGGCAGCTGACACTCCCGGCGCGTACCCTGCGATGGGCATCGATCTTGCCGCCCGGAGAACGGAGCCCGTTGTGATCATGGCGCTGCTGCTCGACCTGGCCAATATCGTCGGCGGTTTCCTGCTCGCCGTCGCGGTGCTGCGCCGGCTGCCCCGTGTCGGCGACGACATGGGGCGGCTGGCCGACCGGATCACGAAGGCGGGTTGGGTGATCGGCGTCGTCGCGCTGGTGGCGGGCGGGTATTACCTGCTCGTCCACCTGTTCTCCGGCCCCCGGGTGTTCCACTTCGAGATCGTCGGCATCGGTGTCGGCGTCGCCCTGCTCTGGGACCGCCTGACCGGGCGCAGCTCGCGACGGGCCGAGCAGCCGGATGCCACGACCGGCGTCAGCCTGCTGCTCGCCGTCTTCGGCCTGATCGCGATCGTGGTCGGCATTCAGGGGCTGTTCACCCCGGACGGCTGAGCGCGGCCAGCCACCGCCGCGATCAGATCGACGCCGTCGGAGCCGGGCGCGGACCCGGTCGCCGGCATCTGATCCCCCGTTACGCCCCAACCCCTTCCCGAAGGCTCCGGAACTCGGCTATGCCAACCCTGCCGCCTTGCGGACCGCCCGCCGGGTGAGGACCCGCGCCAGGTGCTGGCGATAGTCGGACTGGCCGGACAGGTCACTGGGCGGGGAGGTGCCGTCCGCCGCCCGGTCGGCCGCCTGGGCGAGCGCCTCCTCGTCGGACGTGTCCAGGCCGGCCAGCGCCTGCTCCACCGCCTCGGCCCGCAGCGGTGTGGTGCCCATGTTGGTCAATCCGATCCGCGCCTCGGCGATCGACCCGTTGTCCCGGCGCACCGCCGCGGCGACGCCCACGATGGCCCAGGCCTGGGCGACCCGGTGCAGCTTCTCGTAATGGAACCCCCAGCCGGCGTCCAGCTTCGGCACCCGGACCTCGACCAGCACCTCGTCCGGGGACAGCGCGGTCTGCAGGTAGTCGACGAAGAACTCGCGCGCCGGGATGGTCCGGCGGCCGGCCGGTCCCTGTGCCACCAGTGAAGCACCCAGGGCCAGCGCCGCGGCCGGCAGGTCACCGGCCGGGTCGGCGTGGGCCAGCGACCCGCCGAACGTGCCCCGGTGCCGGACCGCCGGATCCGCGACCGTGGCGGTCACCTCGGCCAGCAGCCGGGCGTGCTGCCGGACCAGGTGGTTGGTCAGCACCTCGTGGTGGGTGGTGAGCGCGCCGATCACCAGCGTGTCGCCGTCCTCGCGGACACCGCGCAGGTCGGCCAGCCGGCCCACGTCGACCACCACCGCCGGTGCGGCCAGGCGGAGTCGCATCAGCGGGAGCAGGCTCTGCCCACCGGCCAGCACCTTGGCCTCGTCGCCGTGCTCGGCCAGCGCGGACACCGCGTCGTCGACCGAGTGGGCGCGTACGTAGTCGAACGCGGCCGGGATCACTCCGCACCTCCCGCGGTCGTGGCGGTCTGCGGCCCGCCGTACGCGATGGTCCCCTTCGGTGCCGGTCCCCCGGCCGCCCGCCCCTGCTGGATGGCCCGCCACACCCGTTCCGGCGTGCAGGGCATCTGCACGTCCGAGATGCCGAACGGGCGAACGGCGTCCACCACCGCGTTGACCACGGCCGGTGTCGAGGCGATGGTGCCCGCCTCGCCGACGCCCTTGACGCCGAGCGGGTTGGTGGTCGCCGGCGTCTCGGTCCGGTCGGTGACGAAGGCCGGCAGGTCCAGGGCGGTCGGCACCAGGTAGTCGACCATCGTGCCGGAGATCAGGTTGCCGTCGTCGTCGTACACCGCCTCCTCGAACAGCGCCTGCGCGATGCCCTGGGCCACACCGCCGTGCACCTGGCCGTCGACGATCATCGGGTTGACCACCTTGCCGACGTCGTCGACGGCGACGTACGACCGGATCTTCGTCAACCCGGTCTCGGTGTCCACCTCCACCGCGCACAGGTGCGTGCCGTGCGGATACGAGAACACCTCCGGGTCGACGATGTGGTCGGCGGTCAGCACCGGCTGCATGCCGTCCGGCAGCGAATGCGCGGCGAACGCGCCGAACGCTATCTCCTGGATCGACTTCTCCGCGCCCGGTGTGCCCTTCACCCGGAACGCCCCGGCCTGGAACTCCAGGTCGCCGGGGTCGACCTCCATCAGGTGGGAGGCGAGCGCGCGGGCCTTCTCGACCACTTTCTGTGCGGCCATCTGGACGGCGACGCCACCGACCGCAAGCGAGCGTGATCCGTACGTGTCCAGGCCGATCGGCGCGGTGAGCGTGTCGCCGTGGATGACGTCCACGTCGTCGTACGGCACGCCGAGGCTGTTCGCGGCGATCTGCGCGAAGGTGGTCTCGTGGCCCTGCCCGTGCGGCGACGTCCCGGTCACCACCTCGACCCGGCCGGTCGCGAGCATCCGTACGGTGGCGCTCTCCCACCCGCCGGCGGCGTATCCCGTCTCGCCCAGCCAGCGCGACGGCGCCAGCCCGCACATCTCGGTGTAGGTGGACGTGCCCAAGCCGAGTTGGACGGTGTCACCGCGGTCCCGGCGCTCCGCCTGCTCACGCCGGAGTTCGTCGTACCGGAACAGCTCGAGCGCTCGGGCGGTGGCGGCCTCGTAGTTGCCGGAGTCGTAGGTGAGCCCGACGACCGTGGTGTACGGGAACTCCTCGTGCCGGATCCAGTTGCGGCGGCGTACCTCGATCGGGTCCATGGACAGCTCGGCGGCCAGCTCGTCGATGATCCGCTCGATGACGAAGGTGGCCTCCGGCCGCCCGGCGCCGCGGTACGCGTCGGTCGGCGTCTTGTTCGTGAACACACCCTGGCAGGTCAGCGTGTGCGCCTCGAACTTGTAGATGCCCGGGTACATGTAGCGGCCCAGCAGCGGGATGGACGGTGTCAGCAGTTGCAGATACCCGCCCATGTCGGCGGTGAGGTCGACCTTGAGCCCGAGCACCCGGCCGTCGGCGGTGGCGGTCAGCTCGACCTCCTGGATCACGTCCCGGCCGTGGATGGTGGCCTGGTAGTTCTCGCTGCGCGTCTCGGTCCACTTGACCGGTTTGCCGAGCTTGCGGGCGACCACGAAAGCGATCACCTCCTCGGCGTAGATGTCCAGCTTGGAGCCGAAGCCGCCGCCCACATCCGGGGCGATCACCCGGATCTGGTGCTCCGGCACGCCGGTGTTCAGGGCGAGGAAGATCCGGACGAAGTGCGGGACCTGGGTGGCCGACCAGATGGTCGCCTGCCCGGTGGCCGACGTCGGAGCCACCACGACCGACCGCGGCTCCATCGCATTGGGGATCAGCCGCTGGTTGTAGAACCGGCGCTTCAGCACCACGTCCGCCCGGGCGCGGGTGGCGTTGAAGTCGCCCCAGTCCTGGCGGAAGGTGAAGCACCGGTTGTTCGGGATGTCGTCGTGCACCAGCGGCGCGCCATCGGCCAGGGCGGCCGGCATGTCGACCACCGCGGGCAGCGGCTCGTAGTCCGCCTCGATCGCCTCGAGGGCGTCCGCCGCGGCGTACGGGTCGGTCGCGATCACCACCGCCACCCCGTCGCCGACGTAGCGGACCTTGTCGCTCGCCAGCGGCATGTGCGGCGGCGTCTTCAAGTCCTCCGACACCGTCCAGGCCATCGGCAGGCTGCTCCAGGAGTCGGCGAGATCGGTTCCGGTGTACGCGGCGACCACGCCCGGTCGTTCCCGTGCCGCCGTCACGTCGACCCGGGTGATGCGGGCGTGCGCCATCGGACTGCGCAGCACGGCCATGTGCACCATGCCGGGCAACGTCACGTTGTCGGTCCACTGGGTCTGCCCGGTGATCAGGCGCGCGTCCTCCTTGCGCCGCATCGGCTGGCCCAGGACGGATTCCGCCTTGTCGACGGTGGCGGTCATGACGCCACCTCCGCCCGCATCTGGTCGGCCGCGGCCGGCTGCGCCCCGCCCATCGCCAGCGCCGCGCTGCGCACCGCCGCGACGATGTTCTGATATCCGGTGCACCGGCACAGATTGCCCTCCAGCCCGTGCCGGATCTCCTCTTCTGAGGGGTCGGAGTTCTCGCTGAGCAGGTCGATCGCGGCCAGCATCATGCCGGGCGTGCAATATCCGCACTGCAGCGCGTGGCTCTCGTGGAAGGCCTTCTGGACCGGATGCCACTGTCCGTCGGCGAGACCCTGCACCGTGGTGATCTCGGTGCCGTCGGCCTGCACCGCGAGCATCGTGCAGCTCTTGGCCGACCGGTTGTCGACCAGCACCGTGCAGGAGCCGCAGTTCGACGTGTCGCAGCCCACCGGGGTGCCGACCAGCCCCAACCGGTTGCGCAGGTAGTGCACCAGCAGCAGTCTCGGGTCGACGTCGTCGGAGTGCCGGACGCCGTCGACGGTGACGTTGATTCGGACCATGAATCCTCCCCGGCTTGGTGTGGCGCTGATCACACCCTAGGCCCGTGTCGTGACCCGGCCAAGTACGAGGCGGCGAGGCGGTGAAGGGCGCGGAAGGAGACGAGCCACTCGGCGTTGACGATGGGTGAATCCACCCATCGACACGGGTGAGCGGTTGGGTGCGCTGACCGATGTGAGGTGCGGTAGGCCCTGCCTAGCGTCGGTGGCATGACCACACAGCACATCGAGACCCTCATCATCGGCGCCGGCCAGGCGGGCCTGTCGACCGGCTACCACCTGAAGAAGCTCGACCGCGAGTGCCTGATCGTCGACGGGTTCGATCGGATCGGAGACAACTGGCGCCGTCACTACGACAGCCTGAAGCTGTTCACCCCGTCCCGGGCCAACAGCCTGGACGGCACGCCGTTCCCCGGAGATTCGTGGGCGTTCCCGACCAAGGACGAGTTCGCTGCGTACCTGGAGCTGTACGCCGTCGAGCACGGCCTGCCGGTCCGGATGCGGACCCGGGTTGACCGGCTGACCGCCCGCGACGGCGGTGGGTTCACCGCCAACCTAGGGGCCGAGGAGGTCGCCTGCGACAACGTCGTGATTGCCACCGGCACTTTCGGTCGTACGCCGCAGATCCCGGCCTTCGCCACCGAGATCGATCCCCAGATCCGGCAGGTCCACTCCGCCGATTACCGCCGACCCGCTCAGCTCCCCGACGGGCCGGCGCTGGTCGTCGGCGCCTCGCACAGCGGGTTGGACATCGCGTACGAACTTGCCGAGACCCGGCCCACGACGCTGGTCGGACCCCACCGCGGGAACATCCCCCTCACGTGGGGCTCGCGGCGCTTCCGCGCGGCGTTCCCGGCCATCGAGTTCGCCTTCAACCACGTGCTCACCAGGCGTACGCCGATGGGACGCAAGAAGATGCAGCAGGTCCGCCACCACGGTCTCCCGCAGCTGCGAGTCAAGCGCCACCATCTCGGCGCACGGGACGTGGAATGGATCACCGAGCACGTCGTGGGCGTCGCCGAAGGGCTGCCGTGCCTCGAGGGCGGGCGAGCCTTCGACGTCGCTAGCATCGTCTGGGCCACCGGGTTCCGGCAGGTCTACGACTGGATCGACCTCCGGCTGCCGATCGAGGACGGCTGGCCGGTG
>DASSAL010000026.1:0-2691 GCA_035685405.1 Actinoplanes sp.
ACAGCGAGGTGCTGGTCAGCGACCGCTCCGGCTGGTGGCGCGACCCCGTCGTGCTGGACGCCCTCGGGCCCGCGCTCGGCGGGCTGTTCCCCGGCGCGCAGCCGACCGTCGTGGTCGCGCCCGAGGTGACCGGATTCCTCATCGGACCGTTGGTGGCGCGGGCGCTGGGCACCGGCTTCGTGGAGGCGTACCGGGCCGGTGCGCGGCGGCCGATCGCGGAGCCGATGACCTGGGCGGACGTGCCCGCCGACCATCGTGGCGAGCGGCACCGTCTGGGTGTCCGGACCCGGCTCATCACACCGTCCGATCGGGTGCTCGTGGTGGACGACTGGGCCGCCACCGGGGCCCAGTCGCGGGCGCTGACCGAGTTGATCACCCGGCTCGGCGCCACCCCGGTCGGCACCGCGGTGATCGTCGACGAGGTGGGCGACGAGCCGCGGATCCGAGGGCTGCTCACCGGCGCGGATCTCGGTTGATCTCAGACCTTGACGTACGACCGGACCGACTGCGAGATCTTGACCGTCCAGGTGCACCCGAGCTGCGCCGTGACGCGGATGTAGCCGGTCTTCTCGGTGGGATCGATGTGCGTCGAGGCGGACAGCGAGGTGCCGTCGTTCGCCGGCTCGAACCAGGCGCCGTCCCAGCCGAAGTTCGGCTTGCCGTTCCAGCTGACCGAGAGGTAGTTGCTGGTCGAGCCGGCCGGGCAGCGCAGCAGCACGGCCACCGAGGCGAGCCGGTCGGTGGACCAGGTCAGGACCGGACTGGTGTACCCGCCGGTGCCGGTGCGGTTGAACCGGACGCGGGGCACGTTGCGCCAAGCCCTGGCCTCGACATAGTCGACCGCCGAGGTGGCCGTCCTGCGTACCGAGTTGCCCCCGTAAACGGCGTGCCAGTAACCCGACGTGCTCTGCCGGGTCTGCTTGGTGAACTTGCCGGAAGCGGCGACGCGCGCCGAGGTGATGAAGGTGGCGGTCGTCGCGTTCCACTTGCGGAAGTAGAACCGGACCACCCCGCCGTTGCCGGTGGTTCCGCGGCCGGCCGTGCCGGACAGCGTGACCATGGCGCCCGCCGGCACCGGCTCGGGACCGGCGTTGAGCGTGACCGCGGACGTGGCAGCCACCGCCTGCGCCGGCGGAGCCGCGCCGACCGTCGCCATCGCTGCCGCCACCAGGGCCGTCACCCATCTTGTACCGCGCCGCATGACCATCCTCGTCCTCCGTAGAAATCCTCACTGGAGGTAACGGTTGACCGGGGCGTGTCCGAATTGCCCTTTCGTTCGGCTTTGCCTCAGCTAGTCGGCCAGGTGCGCCACCGCTGCCAGGACCGGCTCGGCGTGGGCCCCCGCTGACCCTGGTACCGCGAGCCGTACACCGCCGATCCGTACGGGTGCTCGGCCGGCGATGACAGCCGGAAGATGCAGAGCTGGCCGATCTTCATGCCGGGCCACAGCTTGATCGGCAAGTTGGCGACGTTGGACAGCTCCAGCGTGACGTGACCGGAGAACCCCGGGTCGATGAACCCGGCCGTCGAATGGGTCAGCAACCCGAGCCGGCCCAGGCTGCTCTTGCCCTCCAGCCGCCCAGCCAGCTGGTCGCCCAACGTGATCACCTCCAGTGTGGAGGCCAGCACGAACTCACCCGGGTGCAGCACGAACGGCTCCCCGTCGCGCACCTCGACCTGGGCGGTCAGGTCATCCTGCTGCACCGACGGGTCGATGTGCGTGTACAGGTGGTTGTTGAACACCCGGAAGAACCGGTCCAGCCGCACGTCGATGCTGGACGGCTGCATCAGCTCCGGCGCGAACGGCTGCAGCGCAAGGTTGTCCGCCTTGATCTCGGAGACCAGGTCACGGTCGGAGAGCAGCATCGCAACACCATATCCGGGTGGCCGATTCGTACGTATGTTCGATATGATCGCCACCATGGCTTCCTGGTCCGACTTCGCCACCGCATCGCCCCAGCTGGCGGCCGGCATCCGCGCGCTGATCCAGCAGTACGGCCCCGGCTTGGCTTATCTGGCGACGGTACGACCCGACGGCGGCCCCCGCGTCCATCCGGTGTCCCCGGTCTTCACCGACGACGCCCTGTACTGCTTCGTGGTCCGCTCACCCAAGCGCACCGACCTCGAACGCGACGGCCGATACGCTCTGCATTCCTACCCGCCGGAGAACACCGACGACGAGGCCTACCTCACCGGGCGCGCCACCCCGGTGCACGACCATCACGTCATCGCCCGCCTGGCCACTGCGCTGCACGCTTCCCCGCAGATCGACTGGCGGTTGTTCGAGCTGTCCATCGAAACCGCCATGCTGCGCCACCACGGGTACGGCGGCGCGTTGCCGTTCGCGGCGGTGCGGCCACCGTTCACCCAGACGTGGCACGCCCCGGCCGCCTCATTACCTCGCATCCCGGTGGGGGCCGCGGTGCCCTGACAGCTGCCCGTGGGGCGGCTCCGCCACCGGGTTGGAAATCGGGTACAGTGGGGCCGCTCGCGGGTGTAGTTCAATGGCAGAACATCAGCTTCCCAAGCTGACAGTGCGGGTTCGATTCCCGTCACCCGCTCGGAGCTTGGGAGCCCTGTGTCTGCGGACTGCGCAGACCGGGGCTCCTCGCATGTTTGCCTGGGGGCCGAGCCCCCAGACCCCAACGGTGCGGTTTGGTTGCGGCCGTTGCGGGTCGGCCGACAAACCCG
>DASSAL010000027.1:0-63009 GCA_035685405.1 Actinoplanes sp.
GGACCCGGTCGACGCCGCGGAGGAAGCGCCGGCCGCCGAGGCGGAACGCCCGTCGCCGGACTCGCCGGAACAACTGCTCGGCGAGATGCGCGTGGATCCGCTGGAACTGGCCCTGTCGCCGGACCTGGTGGACCTGGTCGACACCAACGGCGGCGACCTGCTCGATCGGGTCCGCGCCCTGCGTCGCAAGATGGCACTCGAGCTGGGCATCGTGATGCCGCCGGTACGCACCCGCGACGACCTGGATCTGCCGCTGTCGTCGTACGCCATCAGGATCTCCGGTGTAGACGCCGTCACCGGCCAGGCGCCGCCGGGCACCGTGCTGGCCATCGGCGACGGCCTGCAGGCGTTGCCCGGGCGGGCCGGCGTGGAGCCGGTGTTCGGGCTGGCCGGTAAGTGGGTGCCGGCCGAACTGCACTACCAGGCCGAGATCTCCGGCGCGACGGTGGTGGACCGGGCTTCGGTGATCATTACGCACCTGGCCGAGATCGTCCGCACCAACGCCAGCCGGCTGCTCGGCCGGGAGGACGTCCGGGCGCTCACCGAGATGGTCAAGCGCACCCATCCGGTGGTGGTCGAGGAGCTCACCCCGGCCCAGCTCAGCCTCGGCCAGATTCAGAAGGTGCTGCAGAGCCTGCTGGACGAGGGCGTGCCGGTCCGCGACCTGGTACGCATCTTCGAGGCGCTGTCGCTGCGCGCCAAGACGTCCACCGATCACGACGGTCTGGTCGAGGCGGCCCGGTCGGCGCTGGGCCCGGCGATCGCGGCGCAGTACGCCAGCGGCGGCCGACTCACCGTGATCACCCTGGACCCGATGCTCGAGCAGAGCCTGCTGGAGTCGTTGCGGCCCAGCGAGACCGGCGCGTTCATGGCGATCGACGGGATGCGCGCCGAGGCCATCGTGAGCGAGGCGAGCCGGCTCGTCGAGGCCGCCGAACAGCAGGGGATCACGCCGGTGCTGGCCTGCTCTCCCCAGCTGCGGCTGCCGCTGATGCGCCTGCTCAAGGCCGGCGCCCGTCGCATCTCAGTCCTGTCGTACACGGAGATCTCTGGTTCCACCGCACAGATCGAGACCATGGGGGTGGTGAACGGTGCCTACGCGGGTGCTGCTTGAGGGACCGGCCATCGAACCGCTGCTGGCGCAGGTCCGGGACGAGTACGGCTCCGGGGTGCGGATCATCTCTGCGGACAAGGTGCGCAGTGGTGGCTTCGGCGGCTTCTTCGCGAAGCAGCACTACGAGCTCTCGGTCGAGGTACCGGACAACAACGAGGAACGGACGAACATGGCCGCACGCAAGGCGCCCGCACCCGCCCCGGAGGAACCGGCGGACAGCCTCGAGCAGCTGCTCGCCCGGGCCGAGTCGAACGACCGGATCGCGCCGGAGGAACCGCCGCCGGCCGATCCGCCCGAGCCGGCCGTGGCGTCGGAGAAGCAGGCCGGCCGGGACGCCGGCATGGAGGACACCGAGGCCGCCGCCGGCCGCCGGGACCTGTCCGAGAACGCGGCCGCGTTCGCCGAGTTGATGGCCGGCCTGGACGCGGCCAACCACATCGCGACCTCGGTGCCGCACCGGCCGTCGCCGCGACCCAAGCTCGGGCCGGGCCAGGCCACGACCGAGGACACGCCGACGGTACGACCGTTCCGGCCGGCCACCGCCACCGGCTCGCCGATCAACGCCGGTGGCGGGCTGCGGCCGCTGCCCCCGGTGCCGAGCCTGGCCGAACTGATGGGCGGGCTCGGGGTGAGCGAGACGGAAACGCCGGCCTTCCAGCCCGCCAAGCCGCCGCCCACCCCGGCCCGGTCGGCAGCCGCCGCGTACGGCCTGAACCAGCCGGCGGTCAAGGAGGAGGAGCCGGCCGCGCCGCCGGTGCTGCGGCCGGTGCACACCGACCCGGTGATCCGGAACCTCATCTCGGTGGGCATGCCGGAAGCCATGGCCGCGCAGATCACCGGCGGCGACACGTACGCGGGGGTGCTGACCGCGCTGGCTGCCCGCCCGGCGGCCCCGGGCATCCCGGACGGAGCCGGCGAGATCCTGGTGCTGGCCGGCGACCTGGCGCACGCCGTACCGATCGGCAAGGAGCTGCTGGCGCAGACCGGGACCGACCAGAGTCACCTGCTGCTGGCCGGAGCGTCCGCGGCCGGCACCGGGCTGCACTCGTCCCGGGTCATCCCCGACCCGAAGTCGGCCGCGGCCCGCGCCGAGAAGCTGCAGGCCACGGATGCCCCGTGGGTGGTGGTGCTGGACGCTCCGGTCGGCGGCACCGACCCGATCTGGGTCAACGACATGTGCGACGCGCTCGGCGCGACCGCGGTGTGGGCGGTGGTGGACGCCACCCGCAAGACCGCGGACACCGCGCGTCATCTCCGTACCCTCGGTGAAGTGGAGGCCCTGATCGTGCACAGCGTCGACCTGACCGCCGACCCGGCCACCGTGCTCGGCCTCGACCTGCCGATCTACTCACTGGACGGCAAGCCGGCCACCCCGCACGCCTGGGCCGCGATGCTGTGCGCCCGGATCGCCGCCGATGTCATGCCGGTGGCCGCGGCCCCGCGACGGCAGGCCCGCTCGCCGCGATGATCCGCTGGTCGGTGCTGCTGTTCGCGCTGCTGATCAGCGCGCCGGCGGTGTACCGGTACATCCTCGACGAGATCGACCTCACCGAGATGCTGGTGCGGTTCCTGATCGCGGTGCCGGTGGCCGCGGTGTTGCTCGCCGGGCTCCGGTTCATCACCGCCGGGTACGGCCGGACCGACGAACCGGCGACCCCGGTGACCCCCGCTCCCGGCGAGCCCAATGCGCCGGAGCGGCCCACATAATCTTCACAACGTCTAAACGGTTACCTAAGTTACCTCTGGTGAGCTGCGCGGCCCACCGGAGGTGATCATGACGGCTGACCGCCCGATCTTCGTGGTCGGATGCCCGCGATCGGGCACCACGATGCTGCAGTTGATGCTGCATGCGCACCGGCGCATCGCGATCCCGCCGGAAACCCGGTTCCTGCTCACCGTGTACCGGCAGCGGCGCCAGTTCGGCGATCTCGGGGAACCGGAGCACCGCCGCCGGCTGGCCCGGTGGATCGTGGACCGCCGGGAGACCCGCTTCGCGGACCTGGGCCTGGACGCCGAGGAGGCGGTGCGGCGGATCACCGACGGGCCGGGCACGCTGGGGTCGGCGCTGGGCACGATCTTCCGGATGTACGCGGAGCGCTTCGGCAAGCCGCGGTGGGGCGACAAGCGGCCGGCGTACCTGCACAACCTGGACGTGATCCTGCGGCTGTTCCCGGACGCCCAGATCATCAACGTGGTCCGGGACGGCCGGGCCTGCGTGGCGTCGCTCAAGGAGATGTCCTGGCACAAGGAGGACCTCTACGGCACGGTCGCCCGGTGGGCCCGTTCGGTGGACGACGCCCGCCGCGCGTCCCGGCGACTGCGACCGGACCAGTGGCACGAGCTGCGGTACGAGGACCTGGTCGCCGACCCGCCGGCGGTGCTGGGCGAGATCTGCGCGTTCCTCGGCGAGGACTACGACCCGGCGATGGCCCGGCCGTCCGAGGTGGCCGACGTGGCGGTGCCGAAATTCAAGACCTGGCACCAGCGCACCCACGACCCGGTCACCACCCAGCGCGTACAGAGCTGGCAGCAGCGGCTGTCGCCGGCCGAGATCGCGCTGTGCGAGGCCGCCCTCGGCAGCCGGCTGCGGGCTTGTGGGTACCAGCTGTCCGGCGTGCCCGCGCCACGCCGCGGTGACCTGCTCCGGTACGGCTGGGCCACCACACCGCACCGGCTCGCCCCGGCCAAGCGCAGCCTGCAACGGGTGTCCGCCCGGGTGCGCGGCGAAGCGGAGGTCGCGCACCGGCTGCCTACGCCGCGTACCCCCTGAATTTCTCCACCGCCCGGCCCGTCATCGCCCGGCCGTGGCCCGGTCGAGCAGGTAGTCCACGATCTCGCGTACGTCTCCGATGGTGCCAGACAGGCGGCGGCCGTCAGGCCCGGATGTCGAGGCGGCCCTCCGCGGCCGGGCGCCGGGCCGCCGGCTCGGCCGGAGCCTGGTCGGCGGCGGCCGGCGCCGGGCCGCCCGGTCCGCCGCGGACGGGGAACGGCGGGCGCGCCTGCTCCTGCTGGCCGGTGCCGTGCCGCAGATCCAGCGTGGTGTTGGAAAAGCCGGACTGCTCCAGCTCCCGGCGCAGCTCGTCGATGGCGTTCCGCAGGGCGTCGGTGCCGGCTTCGGTGGAGCCGGTCAGTTGCACGTTGATCGTGCCGTTGCGGATCTCCGCCACCACCTGAACCGGGCCCAGGTCGGCCGGGTGCAGGTTGACGGTGAGCCGGTGCACGCCGTCGGCGTCCAGCCGCAGCGGGGCGATCCGCATCGCGATCTGGGTGGCCGGCGGTCCGGGCACGGGGGCGGCGGGAGGCGCGGCGCCGGCGGGCGTCGTCGGCGCGGTGGGCGCAGGTGGCGGTGCGGGGGCGGTGGCCGGGCCCGCTGCGGGTGTGAGGCCGGCGGCCGGGTCGAGGACAGCCGGTGTGGTGGCGTCGTTCCGAGCTCCCGGGACGGGTGGGAAGGACGGGGCGGCGCCGCCGGACTGCCCGGTCGACTCTTGGCCGGTGGTCGCGTCGCCCTGAACCGCCGCTGCGGCTGGCGTCGCGGCTGCGGCGACGGTCGGCGATGGGGCTGATGCGGGCGGTTGGGCGGATGTGGCCGGTTGGGCGGGGGCCGACTGGGCGGATGCGGGCGGCTGGGCAGATGCGGCTTCGGTAGGTGCGCCGACGGCGGCGGACCCGGCTGGTCCGGCGGTCGTAGCCGGTGCGGGGGGTGTGGCCGGTGCGGCTGCTGTGGCCGGTGCGGGTGCGGTGGCCGGTTCGGGTGCGGTGGCCGGTGCGGGTGCGGTGGCCGGTGCGGCTGCTGTGGTCGCTGTGGTGGGCGCGGCGGATGCGCCGGGGGCGGCGGGCGCCGGAACGGCCGGTGCCCCGCCGTCCGGACCGGGCCGGGGCGGCGAGCCGGCCTCGCCGAGGGCGGCGGCTGCCGGGCTGACGCTCTGGTCCGGGACCGGCCGTCCGGCCGCCGCGGGTGCCACCGGCGCGGCCGTGTTGTGGTTCTCCGCAGCGGCGGGAGGGAGCTCGGCCGGGGTGGGCTCGACCGGCGCCAGCCCGGTGACCGGAGTCGCTGTCGCAGGGGCGGGCGTCGCCGGGCCTTGCTCGGTGGCTGTTGGCGTCGGCGGTGCCGTGTCGGTGCCGGCGTCGGCGGATGCCGCGGACGTCACGTCCACCCGCGCGGTCACTGCGGTGGCGGTGGCTTGGGGATCCACCCCCGGCGGCTCGGTGGCCGCATCGCGCACCGGCCGATCCTCCGCCAGCGGCGCCCGGTCACCCCGCCGCTCGTCCCGGCGTGCCGGGTCAGCCCGCCTCTCGTCGGCCCGCATCCGGTCGGCCCGCACCTGGTCGGCTCGTGCCTGGTCGGCCCGGGTTCGGTCGGCCCTGGCCTGGTCAGCCTTCGCCTGGTCGGCTCGTGCCTGGCCGGCCCGTGCCGGGTCGTGGGCCGGATCGTCCGTCCGGCCGCGGGTGGTGGTCCGGTCCGTCCGGGCGTCGGGTGCCGGCCGGCTCAGCTCGGCGGACAACGCTGACCCGAATGCGCCCGAGCCGTCGCCGCGCCGGGTCGGCGGGTGGCGGACCGGGTCGGTGGCCGGCCGGCGATCCGGGCCGGTGACGGAGTTCGGCGTGCTCATGAGTCTCCCTGGGAACGGGCGGGGTCAGCCGCCGAGCTTGGCGAGCGCCTTCTGGACCTTGGGCACGTACGCCTGGGTCTCGGCGAACGGCGGGATCCCGCCGTACCGGTGCACCGCTCCGCCGCCGGCGTTGTACGCGGCCAGCGCCAGTGGCAGCGACTTGAACTCCTTCAGGTGGCCGGCCAGCAGCTTGGCCGCGCCGTTGACGGCCTGCTCCGGGTTGAACGAGTTCGTCACCCCCAGACCCCGGGCGGTGCCCGGCATCAGCTGCATCAGGCCCTGCGCGCCCGCCGGGCTGACCGCCTTCGGGTTGTAGCCGGACTCCACCTTGGCGACCGCGGCCAGCAGCTTCGGCGACACCCCGTGCTTGGCGCCGGCCCGGACGAACAGATCCGCGTACGGGACCCCGGACAGCGACCCGGACTGCAGGCTCGCCGGACGCACCGCCGACGTGGCGTACGCTGAACCGGCCCCTTCCGTGCCGACCACGCGGCGGATCGCCGTGGGCGTCTCGTACACCGATTGGATTTTGACGACGTCGCCCGGCTTGGGTGCCGCGATCATCTTGTTGTTGCCCAGATAGATCGCCACGTGGTCGACCGGCGAGTCGAACGCCAGGATGTCGCCCGGGCGGGCCTGGGCCAGGCCGTCCACCTTCGTGCCCGCCTTGGCCTGCTGCCCGGAGGTGCGCGGCAGCTCGATGCCGAGATCCCGATAGGCTCGCTGCACCAGCGCCGAGCAGTCCAGTCCCTTGTTCGGATCGGTGCTGCCGAACACGTACCGGATGCCCAGGTACTTCTTCGCCGCGGAGACCACCTGGTCACCGGTCACGCCGGTGGACGTCGTGGTGGCCCGGGCGCCGGCGAGAGTGTCGGCGAACGAGGCACCGCCGGCGGTGGCCGTGGCCGTGGCCGCCGGAGACAGCCCCAGGTGCGTCTGCAGCTCGGCGATGCGGGACAGCACCCCGGTGACACCCATCATGCGCGGCTCCGGCTTCCGTCGGCGGCGATCTCCTCGCTTTCGAGTTCGGCCTCCGGGTCGCTCGGCTTAGCCGCTCCGGCCGGCCGGACGGCGGCGGCCAGGTCTCCCCGTCGCGCGGCGATCGCCAGCCCGGCGTCGGCAAGACCGAGGATGCCGGTACGGCCGGCCTGCGCCGCCCGTGCCGCGTCCCGGCCGGCCGCGTCCCGGCCGGCCGCGTCCCGGTTTGCCGCGGTGCCGGCGCCGCTCCGCAGTGCGCTGGCCCGTTCCTCGTTCTGCGCGTCGATGCCACGGGCGGCGTTGCGGGCCTTCTGCGTCACCGCGAGCTCGTCCAGATTCGCCTGGTCGACCGTGATGTCGTGGCGGCGGACCAGGTCGGCGTGCCGCTCGGCCATCATCTCCACGGTCCGGCGCCGTTTCGCGGCGTCGGCCAGCGTGGCCACCCGCTCCCGGGTCAGTTCCTCGGCGTCGGACACCATCCGGTGGGCGCCGGACAGGCCGGCGGCCAGCGACTGCCGGGCCACCATCGAGGCCACCATGGCCCGGGCGGTGCCCTCGGTCGGCGCGTCCGCACCGGCCAGGTCGAGCGCCCGCCGCTTGGCCAGCGCCTGCGCCTCCCGAATCTCCCGCCGCGACTGGACCACCGCACCGCGGGCCGCGTCCTCCTGCGCCTTGCGCGCGCGCAACACCGGCCCTAACCGGAACAGTCGATTCACGGGTCCTCCTCAGGCGTCCATCTCCCGCTTCGGCCCGTCCGCGGTGGCACTGAGCGCCTGCACCCGACCTGCACCCCTCCCCCCACGCCCAACCACCC
Source organism: Actinoplanes sp. (assembly GCA_035685405.1). GTDB lineage: Bacteria > Actinomycetota > Actinomycetes > Mycobacteriales > Micromonosporaceae > Actinoplanes. The sequence continues at coordinate 7,517 of DASSAL010000027.1, forward strand.
CCCACCCCTCCCCCACACCACCCCTCCGCCCCGCCCCCAACCCGCCGATCTTGGACTTGTGGCAGGACAAAACGGACTGAAATTCCGTCACCACCCCTAAAGCGGGCACCGTAAGTCCAAGATCGGCGGGATGGAGGGGGCGGGAGGGGCGGGAGGGAGGGTGGGGTGGTCAGGATGACGCGATCAGGGTGCGGAGGTCGTTCCAGGCCTGCTCGGCGGAGACCCGCTCGTCCAGGCCCTGCCGCAGAAACGTGGTGATCTGCGGCCACACCGCCGCGGCCCGGTCCGCGTCCGGGTTTGTGCCGGGCACGTACGCACCGATCTCCACCAGCTCCCGCACCTCCCGGTGGGCGGCCATCAACCGGCGCAGCTCGGCCGCATCCGCCTTCTGCTGCGGGGTGGTGATCTTGTTGGCCACGCGGGAGATCGAGTCCAGGGCCTGGACGCTGGGGAAATGGCCGGCCGTGGCCAGCTTGCGGTCCAGCACGATGTGCCCGTCCAGGATCGAGCGGGCCGCGTCGGCGATCGGCTCGTTGTGGTCGTCGCCCTCGACCAGCACGGTGTAGAGGCCGGTGATGCTGCCGCGGGCGCCGGGGCCGGCGCGTTCCAGCAGCGACGCCAGCATCGCGAAGACCGACGGCGGATATCCGCGGGTGGCCGGCGGCTCGCCGACCGACAGACCCACCTCGCGCTGAGCCATCGCCGCGCGGGTGACGCTGTCCATCATCAGCAGCACGTCCTGGCCCTCGTCGCGGTAGTACTCGGCGATCCGGGTGGCCACTGCGCCGGCCCGCAGCCGCACCAGCGGCGGGGTGTCCGAGGTGGCGACCACCACCACCGAGCGGGCCAGTCCTTCCGGGCCGAGGTCGTGTTCGATGAACTCGCGGACCTCCCGGCCACGTTCACCGACCAGGGCCACCACGTTCAGCTCCGCCGAGGTGCCGCGCGTGATCATGCTCATCAGCGTGGACTTGCCGACGCCGGAACCGGCGAAGATGCCGAGGCGCTGGCCGCGGCCGCACGGCACCAGGGTGTCCAGCACCCGTACGCCCAGCGGCATCGGCGCGTCGACCAGCTGGCGTTCCATCGCCGAGGGCGGGGCCGCCTGAATGCCGACCAGGTCGCCGCGCAGCGGCGGCCCGCCGTCCATCGGCCGGCCCAGGCCGTCCAGGATGCGGCCGCGCAGATCGGGTCCGACCGCGACGCGCAGCGGTCCGCCGGTGCTGACCGCCGGTGCGCCGGTGCCCAGCCCGGCGATCGGGCCCAGCGGCAGGCAGGCCAGCCGGTCGCCGTCCAGCGCCGCCACCTCGGCCAGCACCGCCTCGTCGCGCTCGCCGATCTGCAGCAGTTCACCGACCCGTGCTTCCAGCCCGGACACGGTGACCCGGAGGCCGACCGCGCCGGTCACCCGGCCCTTGGTGAGTGGCCGGGCAGCGGACAACGCCGCGTCGATCCCGCTGCGAAACAGATCCGTCACAGCCGAAGCGCCTCCTTGGCCCGCTGCACCGCAGCCGCGATGGAGGCGTCCACCGTGGTGGAGCCGGTCTCCGCGACCGCGTCACCCGGCCCCAGCGACGGGTCCGGCCGCAGGTGGACGGCACGGCCGCCGTAGTGGAAGTCCGTTTCGGCGGCCGACCCGACCAGGCTCCGGAAGTCGTCCGGATGCAGGCTGACCACGATCTCACCGGCTTCCGGCACGGCCGCCATGGCCCGGCGCAGCGCATCGGCGGCGCGGCCCTCCGGGTCGTTGAGGCTGCGCCCGACGATCGCCTCGGCCAGCTCGAACGCGTGCGCCAGCACGGCCTCCTGGAGCTCCTGGAGGGTGGGCATGAGCTGGTTCTCCAAGCCGGTGACCGCCCGGCCGAGCGCGTTCACCGCACTCGCCAGCGCGGCCGCCCGGCGCTGTTCGTGCACCTGCTCGGCGGCCCGCGCGCGGTCGGCTGCCTCGGCGGTTTCCAGGGCGGCGGCACGTTGTCCCTGTGCCCAGCCTTCGGCGTACCCGGCGGTCCGGGCCTGTGCCTTGGCCCGCTCCACCGGCGCGCTGTCGATCGGCGCCTCCCGGCGCAGGTCCACGCCGAAGCGCGCGGCCGTCACCGATTCGGCGACCTCGCCGCGCAGCACCGGCGGGCGGCCCTCGGCGGCCCGGCCCTCGGACGATTGCGGCTCAGGCAATGAGCTCCTCCTGCTCGCCACGCTGGATCTCGATCTGGCCGGAGTCCTCCAGCGAACGGATCACCGAGACGATCTTCTGCTGCGCTTCCTCGACCATCTTGACCTTGACCGGGCCGAGCAGATCGATCTCCTCGAGCAGGTTCTCCCGGCCACGCTCGGAAAGGTTTCCGGTGACCTTGTCGCGGACCGCGTCGTTGACCCCCTTCAGCGCCGTGGCCAGGTCGGACGGCTCCACCTGGCGCAGCACCAGCTGCACCGACCGGTCGTCCAGGTTGACGATGTCCTCGAACATGAACATCCGCCGGCGCAGTTCCTCGGCGATCTCCGGGTTGCGCTGCTCCAGCGCTTCCAGGATGAGCCGTTCGGTGGTGCGGTCGGCCCGGTTGATGATGTCCACCAGCGGCTGCAGGCCGCCGACCGTGGACAGCTCGTCCGGCTGCAGCACGCTGGACAGCTTGCGCTGCAGGGCCACCTCCACCTGGCGGATCACCTCCGGCGAGGTGCGGTCCATCACGGCGATCCGGTGCGCCACGTCGGACTGCACCTCCGGTGGCAGCCCGGACAGGATCGACGATGCGAGCGCCGACGGTACGTGGGCCAGCACCAGCGCGATGGTCTGCGGGTGCTCGTGCTGCACGTACGACAGCACCTGCCGCGGATCGGCGTGGCTGAGGAAGTTGAACGGCATGTCGTTCATCGAGGCCTGCAGCCGGTCCAGGATCAGGGTGGCCCGTTCCGAGCCGAGCGAGGCCTCCAGCAGCTCGCGGGCGTACGCGATGCCACCGGCACCGGCGTGCTTGGTGGTGGCCATCGCGTAGAACTCGTCGATCACGTCGGCGACCATGTCGGGTTCGAGCTTGCCGAGCCGCGCGATCTCCGCCGACAGCTCTTCGACCTCGGCCTCGGAGAGGCTGGCCAGCACCCGGCTGGAGTATTCCTTACCCATCCGGACCAGCAGGATGGCCGCCTTGCGCAGGCCCGTCATCGAGGTGGTGCTCAACGCGGCGGTGCTCAACTGTGTCTCTCCTCGGGGGTTATCGGCCGGCGGCGAGCCAGCCGCGCAGCAGGGCGGCCATCTCTTCCGGCTGGTCCTCGACCATCTGCTCGATCTCGCGCTGGCGCTCCTCGCGGGAGTCGTCCTCGATGGCGGCCGCGATCGCCGGCGTCGGAATGGCGGCGTTCAGCTCGGCCAGCCGTTGCTGTTCCAGCGCGGCCTGCATGGCCTCGAGGTGGGCCAGCTCGGCCGGGGAGAGCGCCTTGCGTTTCTTCGCGCGGCGGCCGGCCCGCCAGGCCAGGAAGAGCAGGATCAGGACGACCAGCGCCAGCCCGGCGGTCTTGATCAGAGACTGCTGCTTGGCCGTCGCCTCGGCCGCGGCGGATTCGGCGAGCGCCTTCTGGGCGTTCTCCGCGGCGCTGGTGTCGAACGGCATGGCCGCCACCGCGACCGAGTCGCCCCGGGTCGGGTCGACGCCGGCCGCCACGCTGACCAGCTGCTGCACCTGGGCGGAGTCCACGGTGCCGGCGGTGGTGGCGTCCAGCAGCACGGCCACGTTCAGCTTCTTCACCGCACCGGGTGCGCTGCGCCGGGTCTCGTTGATCTCGTTGACCGCGTTGTTCCGCACCGAGCTGCTGTTCTCGTACTGGCCGGTGCCGTCCGTGGTGCCGTTGGGCACCTGGATGTTGTCCGGGCCGAGCACACCACCGTTGCCGGGACCGTTGCCGTTGTACGCCTCCCGGCTGATGCTCTCCGACAGCGCGGCCACCGCCGGGTCGGACGAGTAGGACTTGGTGGTCGTCTCGGTCTGGTCGAAGTCCAGCTCGGCGGTGGTGGTGACTACCGCGTGCCCGGGACCGACCACGCTGTCCAGCATGTTCTGCAGCGACACGTTCAGCCGGTTCTGGAACGCCACCGTCTCCGAGTCGGCGCCGCTGTCGCCTCCGGTCGCCACGGCCGCGCCGCCACCGGTGGACAGGATCTTGCCGTCTGCGCCGGCCACCGTCACCTGGGTCGGGTCGAGGCCCTCGACGCTGGACGCGACCAGATGCACGATCGCCTGCACCTGCTGGTTGGACAGCGGCTGGTTGGCCGCCGACTGCACCAGCACCGACGCGGTGGTCTTGTCCTGGTCGTCGGAGAAGACGTCCTTCTGCGGTACGACGAGGTGCACGGTGGCCGCCTCGACGCCGTCGATCGACTTGATGGTGCTCGCCAGCTCGCCTTCCAGCGCGCGCTGGTAGTTGACCTGCTGCATGAAGTCGCTGGTGGTGATGCCTTGCTGGTCCAGCAACGCGTAGCCGGTGTCCGACTCGCCGGGCAGCCCTTCGCCGGACAGCTGGAGTCGCAGGTCGTACACCTGGTCCTGGGGCACCATGACGGTGGTGCCGTTGTTGGCCAGCTCGTACGGCGTCCCGGACTCCTGCAGCGACTCGACGATCGCGCTCGCGTCCTTACTGGACAGGTTGCTGAACAGGGGGGAGTAGGCCGGCGTCGCCGCCCACCGGGCGAAGTAGTAGCCGCCGATGAGCAGGGCCAGGATCGCCACGATGGTGACTGCCTTCTGTCCCGCGGTGAAGGACTTGAAGGTGTCGCCGACCTTGCGTACGGGTGCGGGGAGACGGTCGGTCATGTTACGCCGGCATCCTCATGATCTCCTGGAACGCTTCCACGGCCTTGTTCCGGATCGCCATGGTGAGCTGGAGTCCCAGGGCCGCCTCGGTGGCCGCCATCGTGTACTGCGCCGGGTCGGCGAGCGTGCCGTCGGCGACCTGGACGGCCAGGTCGGCGGACTTGGTCTGGGCGGCCTGGACGCTCTCCAGACCGCGGGACAGCATGGCGGCGAAGTCGGAGTTGACGCCGCCGGTGGCGGGCGTGCCGGTGGTCTCGCCCACGCCGCTGACGCCGGTGATGCCGGTGGCGGCGGCGAGGCCGCTGATCGCGCTGATCGGAGACGTCATGGTCAGGCCTTCCCGAGGTGGATGGCGGCGGTGTAGGAATCACGGGCCCGGTCGACGACCGAGAGGTTCGCCTGGTAGGCGCGCTGCGCCATGATCATCTGGGCCATCTGGCTGCCGAGGTCGATGTCCGGGCGGCGGACGTACCCTTCGGTGTCGGCCAGCGGGTTGTCCGGCTCGAACGAGAGCCGGCCTTCGGCGCTGCCGTACGCGATGCCGCCGACCTGGGCGCCGTTGCCGTCCTGCGCCTCCTGGGCGACGACGTACCGCGCTTGAAAGGCGTTTTCCGACGTACGGGCGACGTTGTCGATGTTGGCGATGTTGTCGGAGACGGCGTCCAGCCATTTGCGGTACACGGTCACGCCGGTGCTGGCCACGCCGATCGCGTTGAAGATGCTCATCGCGCTCAGGCCCCCTTGATCGCATCGCGGATCAGGCTGTACTTGCCGTCCAGCGCACGGATGCTCAGCTGGTATCGCATCGTCGTGTCGATGTGGGAGAGGGTCTCCTGGTCCAGGTTGACGTTGCTGCCGTTGAGGCGGGTCGGCTCCAGCGAGTTGTGCACGTTCGGCTGGACCGTCGCGGGCGCCCGGCCGTGCGCGACGGCGCTGCTCAGCGCCTCTTCGAATTTGACCTTACGGGCCTGGTAACCGGGCGTCTCGATGTTCGCGATGTTGTCGGCGATGGCCGTCTGCCGGGCGGCGAGGCCGGCAACCGAGACCTTGAGCGAGGACGTCGACACGTCATCGAACACGGCAGGTTCCCCTTACGACTACGGTGTGCCGCCGGTCCATGGCGTTTCGGGTGAGCGATCCGTCGCTCGTACCCTCCGATTCGGCGTGCCGGGGAATCCGCTGAGCGTCAAACGGTTGCCGCGCGGTTGCACGTGTCGCTGGGTCACATGTTGTAGTCGAGGTAGGTGGGCACGGCCTTGCCGGCGGTGCCCACCTCGACCTTGGCGGCGAAGGCGGTGTGCCGCCGGTTCGCCGTGATCGCCGCGGCCGCCGCCTTGGCGGCTTCCAACTGGCGGGTGAGGATGCTGTCGGCCCGGGGGCGCAGATCCAGCGGGAGCGGCCCGAGACCGGGCGGCGGATGCCACGGCGTGGCGGCGGGCAGGTCCTGACTGCGGTGTTCCTCGCGGATCATCCGCTCGACGGTCTCGACGTCCGCTTCCAGCTCGTCCAGGGCCTGCACCCAGGCGCTGCGCCAGTCGTCGGCCATGGCCGGTCAGTCCTCGGCAGCCGCGACGGCCATCGCCGCCTCACGCCAGGTGTCGCGCAGCGGCTCGATCAGGCCGCGGACGCTCGCCACCTTGGCGGCATCCCCGCGGATGTTCGAGTTGACCAGCTCGGTCCCGACGAACGCGTAGAGCGAGGCCAGGCCAGCAGCACCGTCCCACGCCTCCAGGTCGAGCGATACCTGCAACTCGGTGACGATGTCCTGCGCGTGCTGGAGGTGAGTGTTCGCCTCGAGCCGTTCGCCGGCCACCAGCGCCTGTTCACCACGGTTGAGGTCGACGACAAGCCGGTCGAAGAGCATCAGCAGCAGTTTGGCCGGCGACGCCGTGGCCACCGAATCGGTGAGATAACGCTCGCGCATGGAGGGCGGAAGGTTGGTCATGGCGCGCTCGCTCTCGCTCAGGCGAGGCCAGCGAGCTGACCCGCCAGCCACGACGACTGTTGCTGCATCTTGCCGAGGGCGACCTCGAGGTTGGCGAACTGCCGCTGCAATGCGGTTTTCCGCGACTCCAGCCGGACGTCCCAGGCGGCCACCTGGTCGTTGAGACCGCGGATGGCGTCGTTGCGCTGCTGGATGAGCCCCTGCAGGGTGCCCTGCTTCGGCCTGGTGGGGTTGGTGGGGTCGACGACGCCCTCGGTGGCGATCAGCGCGATCGCTGACAGCTTGCGAGCCATACCCTGCGCCCGGTCGAAGCCCGGCTCGAACGTGCCGGCGTTGCCTCCGGGGGTGTGGTCGAACTTGGTGAGGTATTCCGCGGTCTGGGCCGGGTCGGCGCGGAACGCCTTGGTGAAATCGTCCTTGTTGAAGGTCAGCTTCCCGTCCCGGCCCACGCCGATGCCGATGTCGCTGAGGCTGGCCGTGCCGAAAGTGCCGAGCCCGTCGACGCCACTGCTGACGGCACTGAGGAGTTCCTGTGCGAGGGACCGCATCGCGCTGTCACCGGCCAGGGGCCCGGCGGGCGCGGCGCCCGCCTTGGGCTTGCTCTGCGTCGCGATCTCGGAGAGCGCGGCGTTGACGTTGTCCACCAAGGTCTGCACCTTGGCCGTGATGCCCTCCGCGTCGGTGCTCAGCTTGATGGTGACCGGCACGTCCGTCTCGGCCTGCGCCCGCGTCGCCGTCACCGTCACGCCGGACAACACATCAGCGAACGTGTTCGTCTTGGACGTGATCTGGTAGCCGCTGCCGGCCGACCCGACCGTGAGGATGGCGTCGTCGCCCGGCACCGTCACGGCTGGGTCGGTGAGGGTGAGTCCGAGCGGTCCGCCCAGATTCTCCATCGCGATGCCGGCGGTTTTCCCGCTCTCCTTCGCCGTGAGCTGCAGGGTGTACTGGCCGTCGCCGATCCGCACGGCGGCCGCCGTGTACGGGGCCTCGGTGGAACCGTTGATCGCGGCTACCACGTCCTTGAGCGACGGGGACGCGGGGGTCAGGTCGACAAGCTTGGTTCCGTCGCCGTCGGGCACCGCGATGGTGAACGTGGAGTCGGACAGGACCGCGTCGCTGGGCGAGGCCACCGTGGTGCCGGTGTAGGTCACGGTGTGGGTGGCCGCCAGTTGCCTGACCCGGAAGCTGAGCTCACCGCCGGTGGCTCCGGTGCCCGCGGTGACCGCGGCGGCGTCCGAGCTGGACGTCGCCTTCATCGCGCCCCAGGCGTCGGGATTGCCGAGGTCCCTGGCCGCGGTGGCGATGGCGGCAAGCTTGGTGTTCACGCTCTGGTACGCGTTGACCACCTTGTTGGCCGTGGTGATCTTGCTCTTCAGCGCCGTCTGCGGAGCCGCTTCCAGCTTCATCAGCTGATTGATGGTGTCCGTGGTGCTCATGCCGGTGATGAGGCCGTCAACGCTGGCCATCGGCTGATCCCTCCGTCGTCGGTGCTGGAACTGAGACGGGCGGCCGGCGATGTGCCGACCGCCCGTCTAATCGGTTGTCCGTACCGTTGCCTGAGCCGTTTCCGCCCCGGCGCGGCCGATCAGCGCAGGAGCGAGAGCACGCCCTGCTGCGACTGGTTGGCCTGAGCCAGCATCGACGTGCTGGCCTGGGACAGGATCTGGGTGCGGGTGAACGCCACCATCTCCTGCGCCATGTCGGTGTCCCGGATTCGCGACTCCGACGCCGACAGGTTCTCGATCGCCACGTTGACCGAGTTCACCGTGTGCTCGAACCGGTTCTGCATGCCACCGAGGCTGGCCCGCTGGGTGGAGATCGCGGTGATCGCGGTCTGCACCGTGCCGCTGTCGGTGATGACGGCGGCGCTGGTGTCGATCGCGGCCAGCGCCGTGGCGCCGTCGATGGTGATCGTGTCGGCGGCGTCGTAGCCCACCTGGAACTCCAGGTCGGCGTCGTTGAACAGGGTGACGCCGTTGAACTTGGTGTTGTCCGCGATCCGGGTGATCTCCTCCTGCAGGGCGTCGAACTCGGCCTGCAGGGCGGCCTGCGAGTCGGTGTTCTGCACCCCGCTGTTGTACTGAACGGACAGGTCGTTCATCCGCTGCAGCATGCTGTGCACCTCGGTGAGCGCACCCTCGGCGGTCTGCACGACGCTGATGCCGTCCTGGGCGTTGCGGGCGCCGACCCGGAGACCACCGATCTGGCTCCGCAGGCCCTCGCTGATGGCGAGACCCGCGGCGTCGTCGGCCGCCCGGTTGATCCGGAAGCCGGACGACAGCTTCTCCAGCGACTTCGACATCTGGTTGTCGGAGACCGAAAGGCTGCGGTACGCGTTCTGGGCAGCGATGTTCTGGTTGATACGAAGACCCATGGAACTTCCTCCTTGAGATGGGGTCCGATCCCGGCCCGTCCGTGGACCGTTGGCTTACGCCTGAAGTGATCGGCTGACTTCGGACCGTCATGAGCAGTATCTGAAACTTCCTCGCACCGTATTGGGAAACAGACGAATCCGGTCCTGCACCTCGTCGCAACCCGGTAATCCTCAAGTCCTCAGAGCCGCGTGGTCGATGCCGACGTGTCCGGTGAGCGGGGGAGAGGCCTCCGGGAGGAGACGGAGGACCGGGGTGAGCCTTACCGACCTGTCCAGCGTCCTATGGCGTTCGCGCGAACTGCTGGAACTGCTGTTGTTCAAGCTGGAGGAGGAGCAGTTGCTGCTCGCCGCCGGGCGGTCGCGTTGGCTCGCCCACGCCACCCGGGAGGTGGAGGTGGTGTTGGACCAGATCCGGCAGACCGAGGTGGCTCGTGCGGCGTATGCGCAAGCCGCGGCCGGTGAGCTCGGGCTCCCGCTGGAGGCGTCGCTGGGTGAGCTGGCCGACGCCGCGCCCGCGCCCTGGTCGGAGTTGCTGCACCAGCACCGGAAGGCGTTCCTGACCCTGACGTCGGAGATCAGCGCGATGGCCGAAACCAACCGCGACCTGCTGACCGCCGGTCAGCGTGCGGCCCGCGAAACCATGCTCGCGTTCGCCGGAACCGTGGAAACGTATAGCCCGCAAGGCAAGACCGTCTCCGGCGGGGTGCGCCGGCCGAGCCTGGTGGATGAGGCGATCTGATGGCAAGCAGCTTCGGTGGCATCAACACCGCGCTCTCGTCGTTGTACGCGCAACGGCGCGGGCTGGACGTGACCGGCCAGAACATCGCGAACGCGAACACCGAGGGATACACCCGGCAGCGGGTGGTGATGCAGTCGCAGGTGGGCTCGATCTCGCCGGCGCTGTACGCCCGGACCGACGGTCTCGGCACCGGGGTCGCCGTGTCCGAGGTGCAGCGGATGCGTGATCAGTACCTGGAGAACCGGGGCCGCACCGAGCACGCCAACAGCGCCTACCTCACCAGCCAGACCGCCGCGTACGCCGCGATCGAGGATGTCTTCGCCGAACCCGGCAGCACCGCTCTGCAGGCGCAACTGCACGACATGTGGGACGCCTGGGGCGACGTGGCCAACAACCCGCAGCTGCCGGCCGCCCGCGCCGCACTGATCCAGCAGAGCAAGACCGTCGCGGACGGGCTCAACTTTGCGCACAACGCGCTGGCCAGCCAGTGGGGCCAGATCCGCAAGGAGCTGTCCGCGTACGTCGAAGAGGTGAACACCGCGGCCAAGACCGTCGCGCAACTCAACGACAGCATCGTGCAGGCGAAGGCGGCCGGGCTGACGGTGAACGAGCTGGAGGACCGGCGCGACCTGCAGGTGATGCAGCTGGCGAAGCTGACCGGCGCCACCGCCCAGACCCGGCCGAACGGCGCGATGGACGTGTACGTCGGCAACTCCACATTGGTCACCGGGTTCACCACCCGCGACCTGGAGGTCGTCGGGGCCGCCCGGATGGACCAGCGCGCGTTCCAGCCGGTGTCCGTGCAATGGGCGGACACCGAGACGCCGGCCGGTGTCGGCGGCACGATGGGGTCGATGTTCGACACCGTCACGACCATCATCCCGGTGATCTCGGACGCCCTCGACGAGGTGGCGCGGACGCTGGCCACGAAGGTGAACACCGCGCACAACGGCGCCTTCCGCCCGGACGGCACGCCCGGTGGGGACTTCTTCACCGGTACCACGGCCGGCACGATCGCGGTCGCCATCGACTTCCCGGACCAGGTGGCCGCCGCGGCCCAGGCCGGCCGGATCGACGGCTCGGTGGCCAACGAGCTGGCCGGAACGGTGACCGACGCGGACGGCCCGGACCTGCTGTACCAGTCGATGATCGGCAACCTCGGGGTGGCCGCCCAGGCGTCGAGCCGGCGCACCGAGATCCAGGCGACCGTGACCGAGCAGGTGGACGCGTCCCGGGAGGCCCAGTCGGGGGTCAATCTCGACGAGGAGATGACCAACCTGTTGACCTACCAGCGCGGCTACGAGGCCGCGTCGCGGGTGCTCACCACCATCGACTCGATGCTCGACCAGCTGATCAACCGCACCGGACTGGTCGGACGATAAGGGGTATCGGACCATGGCAATCTCCGGCAGGGTCACCGAGCGCAGCATTCACAACCGGGTGCTCGCGAACCTCCAGCGCAACCTGGCCAAGGGCGACAAGATCCAGGACCAGCTGTCCAGTGGCAAGCAGCTCAACCGCCCCTCGGACTCGCCGACCGGCACGGTGTCGTCGATGCAGTTGCGTGCCGAGTCCCGCGCCAATGAGCAGTACGTCCGCAATGCCGACGACGGACTCGGCTGGCTGGACACGCTGGAGAGCACGCTGTCCCGCGCCTCCACGCTGATCAACCGGGCCCGTGACCTCACCCTGCAAGGCCTCACCGGTGCCAGCAGCCCTCAGGCGAACCAGGCGCTGGCCACCGAGATCGACCAGATCCGGGAGTCGATGATCGGGTACGCCAACACCAGATATCTGGACCGGCCGGTCTTCGGCGGCACCCGGGCGGGCTCGGTGGCGTACGACGACACCGGCGCCTACGTCGGGGACGACGGCCGGGTCATGCGTTCGGTCGCCGCCGGTGAGAACGGGAAGGTCCGGGTGGACATCAACGGACCCGACGCCTTCGGCCCCGAGGGCGCCAGTGTCTTCGACGCCTTGACGTCCATCCGGGACCACCTCCGCGCCGGCGATAGCGCCGGTCTGAAGGCCGACCTGGACGACCTCGACCAGGCGGCGGTTTCCGTGAAAACCGCCATTTCCGAAATAGGCTCACGATACAATCGAATCACCCACATGAAGGACTCGGCCCAGGACCGGGTGCTGAGCGTGACATCCCAACTGTCCGAGATCGAGGACATCGACCTGCCGAAGACGATCATGGAAATGCAGCTCCAGCAGACCTCGTACCAGGCCGCTTTGGCCGCCTCGGCCAAGGTGATCCAACCCTCACTCATCGATTTCCTGAGGTGACCATGAGTACTAGCACCGCGTCCCGTCCGATAGGGGCCATCATGACCGACACAGGTCTGCCGACCATCACCATGGCCGTGCCCATGCCGGGCTTCCCGGCGCACCGGGAGTTCGCCCTGGTCCGCCTGCACGAAGAGGGCCTGCTCTACGCGTTCACGTCCATCCAGGACCCGGAACTGCGGTTCCTGGTGGCACCGCCCGAGCCGTTCTTCCCGGACTACGCCCCGGAGATCGACGAGGACGTCTTCGCGGCGCTGAACACCAAGGACCCGAACCGGCTGCTCCTGCTGGTGGTCATCTCGGCCGGCGTGAACGACACGACCGCCAACCTGCTCGCCCCGATCGTGGTGGACCAGGACAGCAAGCGGGCCATGCAGGTGATCCTGAACGGCACGGACCTCCCGGTCCGCGCGATCATGCACCGGATGTACTGAGGGGTCCGCGTCAGGCGCGGTCGCGTTTTCGCGGCCGCGCCTGAAGTGTCTTGATGTCCCGGTCCACGGATGGAGGAGGGCAAAGATGCTCGTGCTGACCCGACGGGCCGGTGAGAGCGTGGTGATCGGCGACGACATCGTGATCACCGTGCTGGAGGCCCGCGGTGACGTCATCCGGCTCGGTATCAGCGCTCCCCGCGATGTGCAGGTGCACCGCGAGGAGGTCTACAAGGAACTGAAGGCGGCGAACCGGGCGGCGGCCTCACCGACCGACGAGGCCGTACGAGCCATCACCGAGATGCTCAACCCGCCGCCGGACTGACTGACGCAACGGCCCCGCCCGGTCCTGCCGGGCGGGGCCGCTGCCTACAGTGGATGGTCAGCCCAACGTGATGCCGCGGGCGCGGAGGAACCACACCGGGTTCACCGCGTTGGCCGAGGTGGCCGGCGGCGCATTGGTGTGCACCTCGAAGTGCAGGTGCGGCCCGGACGACGAGCCGGACGTGCCGACGTACCCGATGACCTGGCCCTTGGCCACCGCCTGGCCCACCCGGACCGACGGCCGCCGCACCATGTGGCAGTAGCGGGTCACCACGTTGGCGGTGTGCTGGATCTCGGCGTACCAGCCGCAGCCGCGGAGCGTGCGGTTGCCGTCGACGTCGCAGCTGCCGGCCGAGACGTTGCAGACCACCCGGATGACCCGGCCGGCCGCGGCCGCGCGGATCGGGGTGTTGCGGGCGGCGCCGAGATCGACGCCGTCGTGGGTGGGCCGGGCCGTGGTGCGGAAGCCGCTGACCAGACCGGCGCTGATCGGATGGGTCCAGCCGCTGCTCACCGGTGTCGGCGACGGGGCGGGCGCGCTACCGGAGCATCGGGGAACGGTGAACCCCGTGCGGATCACGTACGCGTCCGAGACGTATGCGTTGTTGGCGAGGCGGTTCCACATCTGCGTGGTCCGAACGGGTCCGGACACCTGCTCGGCGGTGACGACCTGGCACATGATCCAGACCTTGCCGCCGTTGGCCACGGTGCCGACGCGGGCGCTCGAGGACGACGGGGACCTACGCATGTTGAGCGGGGTGCCGCCAGTGCGGACCGTGCCGGTGCCCGCGACCTTGGCGGTCGGCGTGGCGGCGGCGGCCGGGGCGGTGCCGGGAAAGAGGCCACTGGTGATCAGACCGGCCGTGGTGAGTGCGGCCAGCATGGTGCGACGGGAATGTCGGCGCTTCATGGAGATCCCTTCCGGGCACGCGGTTGCGTGCGCACTCCGACAGGCTGCCGAGCGCGGGATGCCGCACGGGGTGTTCCGGGGATGCAGAACGGTTGCATGCACCCGCAATGCTCGCCGCTGGGAAGACGTCCAGGTCGCGATTGGCGGAACTGGGCAGCGCCGAGCGCCGGTGCCTTATCGTGCCGGTCGCCGTCAAACTGATACTGAGCTGCACCGGCGGCAGACCTCGCCGCACAACACCGGCGTCCGACTGTTACCGCCAGAGACGATCACCGAGTGTTGGAGCAGCCGTGGGTGCAGAGCGGGAAACAGTCGTCGCGGGTGCGGTGGACCTCACGATGGACGCGCACGTGCACACCGGCTTCGCGGCCGGCCGGGACAGCGTTGGGGTGGTGGTCTCGGCCGCCGACCGGGCCCGGATCGGCACGCTCACCTTCGCCGACCAGGTCGGCCCGGACACCGCCTGGCTGCCGGCGTACGCCGACGCGATCCGCCGGGCCCGCCGCCGCACCGAGCTCACCCTGCGGGTCGGCGCCGAGGTCGAGGTGGTCCGGCCGGACGGATGGCTGGCGTGGCCGTCCGACCTGAGCCAGCTCGAGGTCGTTTCGGTGGCCGTCTCCCGGCTGCCGCACGCCGACGGTCCGCTGTCGGCGCGGGAGGTGCGGGCGCGGCTGTCCACCGGTGGGCTGTCCGCCGAGCAGGTGGCCGAGACCGTGGTCGCCGCCACCGTCAAGGGCATCGAGCGGGCCTCCCGGTACGCGCCCACCCAGCTGGCCCGGCCGCTCAACCTGCTCAGCCAGGTGGGCGTCGACGACGTCGCCATCACCTCGGACCTGCTCGGCGCGCTGACCGACGGCTGCCGGTCCACCGGCACCGCGGTGGAGATCAGTGAGGCCTGGCGCAGCCCGTCGCCGGCCGTCGTGGCCAGGGTCCGCGCGGCGAACGTGCCGCTGATCGCCGCGAGTGACGCCCGGTACGCCGCCGAGGTGGGCCAGTGGCAGTACCTGCTTCGAGTCTGAGCGAAACCGACCGCGGAGCGTGTTCGCCGTCCCTACGCTGACGAACATGAGCGTGGTTCAGCAGGCCATCGAGGTCGGAGCGCCGGTGCACACGGTGTACGAGCAGATCACCCGGTTCGAGAACTACCCGCGGTTCATGACCGGAGTCGAGCGGGTCACGTCGATCGGCACCGACCGGACCCACTGGGTGATGGACGTCGACGGCCACCGGCGCGAGTTCGACGCCCAGGTCACCGAACTCGCCCCGGATGAGCGGGTGTCCTGGACGACCACCGACGGTCCGCTGCTGGCCGAGACGATCACCCTGCGCCCGATGGGGGAGGAGCGCACCCAGGTGGTCGCTCAGCTGGAGGCGGACATCGCGTACCTGATGCCGACCGACCGGCACGGACCCGAGACGTTGAACCGCCGGTTGAAGGATGACCTGATGGCGTTCAAGGGCCTGGTGGAGAGCGGCGCCATGTCCGGCCGCGGCGACCTGGCCTCACCGGCGTCGGTGGCTCACCGGATCAGCCGCCGGATCGGCAGCGGCTCGGCGCCGATGGGCGGCCGCCGGCCGGCGAAGGACTCGTGGGGCGACGGTATGATCAACGAAGCCGACCGCGGGAGCGCTCACGACTTCTGACCCGGGGCGGCCGGATTGTGACGTTTTCGTAAGATGGCCGTGCCAGCCTTGCGGAAACCCTGCGAAGCTAGCAAGTTAACGGCGTGCAACGCATGGACCTGCGAGAGATCCGCGACCGGACGTACAAGCCACGCGATGCGTGGTGGACCGTTCTGCTCGTCGACCCGTTCGCCGTACGCCTGGTGCGCCTCGTGGCCCCGTACCGCTGGATCACTCCGAACCTGCTCTCCGGCCTCGCCTTCCTCCTCGGCCTGGGTTCCGCCTGGTGTTTCGCCATGGCCGACCGGTGGTGGCTGGTGGCCGGCGCGCTGCTGTTCCACCTCAGCTTCGTGGTGGACTGCATGGACGGCAAGATCGCCCGGTTGAACGGCACCGGGTCGATGTTCGGTGCCTGGTTCGACTTCATCTTCGACCGCGTCCGCATGGTGATGTGCGCGGTCGCGCTGTTCGCCGGCCAGTACGTGGCCACCGGGAACGTCGCCTGGGTGTGGCTGTGCGCCGCGGTGGTCGGCCTGGACCTGTTCCGCTACGTCAACGGCCCGCAGATGGCCAAGACCAAGGCGTCGATGCAGGCCCAGCTGAATGAGCTGCGCGGCGTGCCGGTCACCCCCACGGTGGCGGACGACGAGGGCGAGACCGAGGAGCCGGTGCGGGCCGGACCGCCGCGCGGCCGGTACGAGCGGGTCCGTAACGCCCTGCTCCGCCGCCGGATCCGGATCCACCTGTTCAGCGGCATCGAGTTCGAGATGACCGTGCTGATCATCGGCCCGCTCATCGGCCAGGTGTTCTGGACCGCGGTGGTCGCCTGCGCGCTGCTGCTGCTGTTCGAGGGCATGCTGGTCTTCCGTCTGATTCAATTGATCCGGCGCTGGGAGGGTGACATGGCGGCCGCTCGCCGGGATCTGCCGCATGACCTGCCTACCCAGCAGCCCCCGGCACCGACGCCGACTCGAGTGTGACGATCAGCCGGGCGCCGTGCGGGTCGGCGCGTTCGTACCGCACCGCGCCGCCGTTGGCCTCGACCAGGTGCCGCACGATGAACAGCCCGAGCCCGGCGCCCCGCATGAACCGGTCGAAGAGTTTCGGCACCAGGTCCTCCGGGATGCCCGGGCCGCGGTCCTGCACCACCAGCCGCACCCTGTGGTGGTGCCGCTCAGCGCGGATCTGCACCGGCGGCTCGCCGTACGCCAGCGCGTTGGTCAGCAGGTTGCGCACCACCACGGTGAGGTGACCGCGGTCGGCCAGCGCGGACACGTCCTCGCCGACCGCCACCTCCACGTCCTCGTCGGGCGCCTCGCCGGCCACCCCCCGCACCACCTCGAGCAAAGGCACCGGCGTGCGCCGCGCGGTGACCGACCCGGTGTCCAGCCGGAACAGCAGGTGCAGATCGCTCATCATCTTGATCAGCCGGTGGGTGTTCCGGTCGATCTTGGTGGCCAGCTCCAGCCGGATGTCGTCGGGCAGGTCGGCCCAGTCCGCCGTCAGCAGCTCGGAGAGGCTGGCGATGGAGCTGATCGGCTGGGCCACGTCGTGGGTGAGCATCGAGGTCAGGTCGTTCTTGAACGCCAGTGCCGTCTCCAGCCGGGCGTTCGCCTCGCGGAGCTGCTCGTTGCTGCGCATCACCTCGGCCGCGTGCCGGCTCAGCTCCACCTCGGAGCGCGTGCGGTCGGCGATGTCGCCAGAGGCGACTTCCTGCCGGGCCAAGATTCCGCCGACGGCCAGGGTGAGCAGGGCGGCGGCCACGTACGGCGTGATCAGGCTGTCCGGACCGCGCGGTACCAGGGCCGCCAGGGCGATGACGGCGGCGCCGGCCAGCAGCGGGTCGGCGACCCGGTAGCGGGCGGTGCCGCCGGGGCGACCGGGCACGCGGACGTCGAGCAGCGCGATGGCCAGTCCGGCCAGCAGGGTGCCCGCCCCGGCCGCCGGATGGACCGGCAGGGCCAGGCCGCCGAGCGCAGCGGTGACCAGTGCGAGCAGGCGGGCCGGGAGCCGGATCAGCCGGCCGGTGGCGCGCGGGGCGGCCAGGACGAGCGCCAGCCCGGCGGGGAACAGGGCCACCGCCGGGCTGGGCGAATCCGGGGACGTGAGCAGCGGCAGCGCGCCGAGGACGGCCACCGCGATGCCGGCGCATCCGGCGATCAGCCGGGACAGCCTGCTCACGTCATGCGCCGCGATCTGCACCGCCGTCCCCTCGAATACCGGCTTATCCGCCGAATAGTGAGGTAGCGATCATATCGCGACAGAATCCATCACGAGGTGGGCTTTCCCGCCCACGCGAAACCCTCCTCCAGGGTGATCCGGCCGGCGATCCGGGCCAGCTCGTCACCGTGCTTGTTGGCGTGGTGCCCGCAGAAGGCGAGGTTGCCGCCGCTGACCAGCTCGACCTCCAGCTTCGCGGCCGCGGAGCAGCCGTCGCAGCGCTCGGAGAGCGTCTCGACGGTGGTGATCTCCGGCGTGCTCAACAGCGTGGTCATCGTCGCTCTCCTCACATCGGTACGGCCGGACAGCGGGTAGTTCGGCCTGCCCCGGTATCGACTTAGTCCTTCGGCCGGCCGCGGCAGCAGTGCAACCCAGGCGCAACCGACGGAGTCCCGGTGCGGCTCCGCCTGATCTTCAGGATTCCCAGGACTGCCGGACCGAAGGGAACCTCGAGATGATCCGACTGGCGCTGACCGCGGGTCTGGCCACGGTGGCCGTCGTGACCGGCTCCGCCGGTGCCGCGTCGGCCGGCACACCGGCGGCGCTGCCCACCGGCACAATCCTGACGGCGGCTCCGGCGCAGGCGATCGGCAACAGCTACATCGTGACGTTGCGGTCCGGGTGGGCCGCCGCCGGCCGGGTCGCCGCGGTCTCCCGGGGGCTGGCCGCGCGGTACGGCGGGGCGGTGGTGGGCAACTACACCAGTGCGGTCACCGGCTTCCATGCCCGGATGACGTCGCTGCAGGCCCGGCGGCTGGCGGCCAACCCGGCGGTGCAGTCGGTGGAACAGGACGCCTGGGTCACCGCGGACACCACGGTCACCCAGACCGCGCCGACCTGGGGCCTGGACCGCATCGACCAGGAGAGGCGGCCGCTGTCCGGCACCTACACCTATCCGGCGGCCGGCAACGTGACCGCGTACGTGCTCGACACCGGGATCCGGATCAGCGCCACGGAGTTCGAGGGCCGGGCCCGCAACGGCTACGACTTCATCGACAACGACAAGGTCGCGCAGGACTGCAACGGCCACGGTACGCACGTCGCCGGCACGATCGGCGGCAAGACCTACGGGGTCGCCAAGGACGTGCGGCTGGTCGGTGTCCGGGTGCTCAACTGCAAGGGCAGCGGGTCGTACTCCGCGATCATCAGGGGCATCGACTGGGTGACCCGGAACGCGGTCAGGCCGGCGGTGGCCAACATGAGCCTCGGCGGCACCACCAGCACCACCTTGAACGCGGCCGTCAAGAAGTCGATCGCGGCCGGCATCACCTACGCGGTGGCGGCCGGCAACGACGACGAGAACGCCTGCAAGCAGTCGCCGGCCAGCCAGCCGGACGCGATCACGGTCGCCGCCACCGACGGCTCGGACACCCGCGCGTCGTTCTCGAACTTCGGTACCTGCGTAGACGTCTTCGCCCCCGGTGTCCGGATCACCTCGGCCTCGGCGAAGTCGGACACCGGTACGGCGATCATGAGCGGCACGTCGATGGCCAGCCCACACGTGGCCGGCGCGGCCGCCCTGGTGCTCGGCGCCAATCCGGCGTTCACCCCCAAGGCGGTGCGGGACGCGCTGGTCGTCAACGCGACCACCAACCGGGTGTACGACCGGGCCGGGTCCCCGAACAAGCTGCTCAACACCGGCTGGCTGACCATCCCACGCTGACGCGGAATGCGGCAAAAGCCGGATCCACCCGATGAGCCCCGGTTAGCGTGAACGCCGGAGCAGTCCGGAGGGAGGCCCCTATGTCGGAAGATCGTCCGACCGTGCTCGTCGTGGACGACGAGGAGGACCTGCGCGACATCATCCGCCGCATGCTTCAGCGGCGGGACTTCGACGTGCTGGTGGCCGGCGACTTCGAGCAGGCCATCGAGACGTGCCGGGACCACACCGGTGACATCGACGTGCTGGTCACCGACCTCAGCCTGCCGGATGCCTCCGGCGGGGAGTTGTCCCACGCGGCCACTGCGCTGCGGCCGCGGATGGGCGTGGTGTACATCTCCGGTCTGCCCAAGGACATCGCGGTCGGCAAGGGGCTGATCGCCGACGATGCCCTGCTGGTGAAGAAACCGTTCACCTCGGAGCTGTTGATCGAGGCACTGCGCCAGGTGATCGCCCGGAGCGCGTCCGCACCGTAACCCCGATCCGCCACCAGCGCCGCCGGCCCGACGGGCCGGCGGCGCTCGCCGTTGTGGGCGCACCTGTCCTGCACCCGGACGGAAGCCGGCCCGGCACCCACCCCCGCCGATCGTCGATGGCAGAACGCGACGACGGCATGAAGGGGGACACGGCATGGGAGCCAAGCGGGCATTGCTCGGGGCGGCGGCAGCGACCGGCCTGGTCACGGCAGGTTTCGCGGTTGCGCCGGCGGCCGGTGCGGCCACCACGACCGAGACCCGGTCGGTGTACGCCGGTGACGACTCGTACACCTCCAGCACGCGCAAGACAACGAACTTCGGCACTGCCGACAAGCTGGTGGTCGGCCGCTCGAGCGGCGAGACCCGAGTGTCGTATGTGAAGTTCAAGACCGGCTCGCTGCCGGCCGGTGCCACGGTCACCGGCGCCGAGCTGAAGCTGCCGCTGGAGAGCAAGCCGGTGGCCGCGCGGCTCACCCTGTACCCGGTGGCCACCTCCTGGACCGAGACCAAGGTGACCGCGGCCGCCGCTCCGGTGCTCGGCTCGGCGCTGGCCACGATCACTCCGAAGACCACCGACACGGTGCTGAAGTTCGACCTGTCGGGGTACGTGACGAAGGCCGGCACCTATTCGTTCGCCCTGAAGTCGGCGTCCACCACCGATGTGACGCGGCTGCGGTCGGTGGAGTACGGCGACGTGAACACCGGCGGGCCTGAGCTGAAGCTGACGTACAAGCGGCCGGTCCCGACCGCGCCGACCACGGCGCCCACGACCACGCCGCCGACCACGGCGCCCACGACGGCGCCGCCGACCACGGCGCCCACGACGGCGCCGCCCACCACCGCGCCGGCCGAGTGCGTGACCGACGAGCTGCTCGTGCCGTCCTGCGGTGTGCTGTGGGGCGCGGCCGCCGGCGGTTTCACCGACACCCCGCGGGACCGGGCGCTCAAGGAGTGGGAAGCGCTCACCGGCCGGACCGCGACGATCTACCACACCTACCACAAGGGCGACGAGCAGTTCCCGAACAAGGCCGAGATCGCCATGACCCGGGACCCGGCCAACCCGCGGGTGCTGCTGCTGAACTGGAAGGTGGCGTACAACACCACCTGGGCCAAGGTGGCGGCCGGCGGCGCGAACGCCCGGATCGACAACTGGGCCGCGTACGTCAAGAAGGCGTACCCGACGCAGAAGTTCTTCCTCGCCCTGCACCACGAGCCGGAGAACGACGTGAAGCCGGCCGCCGGCTCGGGGATGACGGCCAAGGACTATGCGGCCATGTACCGCTACGTCATCCAGCGGCTGCGCGCGGCCGGTGTGTCCAACATGGTCAACGTGGTCGCCTACATGGGCAACGAGAAGTGGATGGCGCAGCCCTGGTGGTCCGACATCTACCCTGGTGACGACGTGGTCGACTGGATCGGCCTGGACTCGTACGTCAGCGTGGAGAAGGGTTACTACCACTACGGCGGCTTCGGCGACCTGCTCGACCGGCAGCCCACCGGTGGCGGCGTCGGCTGGTACGACTACATGGTGGCCAACCACCCGACCAAGCCGATCATGGTCGCCGAGTGGGGCATGTACCACCGCACCAAGGTGATCACCGACAAGGCGCCGGCGTTCCGCACCGTGGTCCCGGAGCTCAAGGCACACCCGCGGGTCAAGGCGGTGGTCTACTTCGACACCGCGGCCGACGACGAGGGCGACCGGGACATCTCGGTGAACTCCACGGCGACCGGCCTGGCCGCGTTCCGCGAGGTGGCCGCCGACCCGATGTTCAAGGTGACGCTGCGATAACACCCCACGGCACGGTGACCTCACCGTGCCGCCAGCGCGAGGGACTGTCCAGGATGGGCAGTCCCTCGTCGCGTAGCCGAGCGACGGTGGCCAGCCACCGCTGCCGGGGACCGAACGGGGTGGCCGACGATTCCCACGCGCGGCCCAGCCGCTGCAGCAGGTCGTGGATCCAGTGGCCCGGCACGTTATGGTGGATGAGCGCCTTGGGCAGCCGCTCGGCGAAGACCGCCGGACGGTCCAGGGAGGACAGTCGAACCGACAGCGTCAACGTCCGGGGCTCGCCCGCCTCGACGTACGCCCAGGTGGCGATCCGGCCCAGCTCGTCGCACGTACCCTCGACCAGCACCGCACCGCCCGCGGTCATCGTGCGCCAGGCGTCCGCGACCTCGCTCTCGTCGTACTGCCGCAGCACGTTGAACGCCCGCACCACGGTCGGCCGGAGGCCGGCCAGCTCGAACCCGCCGAGCCGGAACTCCAGCCCCGGCGGATCCGCGTACGGCTGGGCGGCGGCCACCCGGCCCTGATCGATCTCCAGGCCGACCACCGGCACCCGCAGCCGGCTGCGCAGCTCGACGGTGGTCACCGGGCTGGCGCCGAAACCCAGATCCACCACCAGCGGTACGGGCGACGACGCGAGCCGGTCGCCACAGCGGAACGCGATCCAGTTGTCCACCCGGCGCAAGCGGTTCGGGTTGGTCGTCCCCCGGGTTATCGCGCCCAGCGGCTTCATTTCTCGCGGTGCACCTTGTGCTGCGCCGCCTGGGCGATCGGGCGGACCACCAGGCGGTCGATGTTGACGTGCGGGGGCCGGGTGGCGCACCAGGCGACACAGTCGGCGATGTCGTCGGCGGTTAGCGGCTCGCGCACCCCGGCGTACACCGCATCCGCCCGCTCCTGGTCACCGAACCGCTTGAGCGCGAACTCCTCGGTGCGCACCATGCCCGGGTCGATCTCGATCACCCGGACCGGCTTGCCGACGATCTCCAGGCGCAGCGTGCCCACCAGGGCGTTCTGGGCATGCTTGGCGGCGGTGTACCCGCCGCCACCCTCGTACACGACGAACGCCGCGGTGGAGCCGATCGTGACGATGGTGCCCGCGCCGCTGGCCTCCAAAGCGGGCAGCAGCGCCTGGGTGACCCGCAGAGTGCCGAGCACGTTCACGTCGTACATCCACTGCCAGTCGTCGACCGAGCCGGACGCCACCGGGTCCATCCCGCGGGCTCCACCGGCGTTGTTGACCAGCAGCCGCAGCGTTCCCCCGATCGAGGCTACCGTGGTGGCCAGCCGGTCCACCGAGGCCTGATCGGTGACGTCGCACACCACCGCGGTCGCATTTCCGGTTTCCTCGGCCAGGGCCTCCAGCCGATCCACCCGGCGGGCCGCGGCGACCACGTGGAAGCCTTCGGTGACCAGGCGCCGGGCGGTGGCCGAGCCGATCCCGCTGGACGCGCCGGTGACCACCGCGATTTTCCGATCCATGGCTCGATCCTGCCTCATGACGTGCGTCACCCTCGACCGGCGCAGCGGGGTTCAACCGCGGTCGATGGGGAAGATGAACGTTGACGCAACAATTGCCTGGCGTCGTTGACCGCTTCCGAAGGGATTTGATGTGGCTTCGCCGCTTCGGCACCTCGATCCCACGCCCCGGCGCATCGCCACCCTCTCGGTGCACACCTCTCCGCTCGAACAGCCCGGCACGGGTGACGCCGGCGGCATGAACGTGTACATCGTCGAGACGGCCAAGCGGCTGGCCCGGCTGGGCGTGGAGGTGGAGGTCTTCACCCGGGCCACCTCCTCGGAACTGCCGCCGGTGGTGGAGATGGCGCCCGGGGTCACCGTGCGGCACGTCACCGCGGGCCCGTTCGAAGGGCTGTCGAAGGAGGAGCTGCCGTCGCAGCTGTGCGCCTTCACCAACGGGGTGCTGCGCGCCGAGGCGGCCCATCCACCCGGCCACTACGACCTGATCCACTCGCACTACTGGCTGTCCGGCCAGGTGGGCTGGCTGGCCCGGGAGCGCTGGGGCGTGCCGCACGTGCACACCGCGCACACCCTGGCCAAGGTGAAGAACCGGCTGATCGCCGACGGTGACCGGCCGGAGCCGAAGGCGCGGGTGATCGGCGAGGAGCAGGTGATCGCCGAGGCCGACCGCCTGGTGGTCAACACCTGCTTCGAAGCGCAGGACCTGGTCACCCGGTACGACGCCGACCCGACGCGGGTGAGTGTGGTGCAGCCCGGGGTGGACCTCGGCCGGTTCCGGCCGGGCCCGGCGGACCGGGCCCGGTTCGGGCTGCCGGCCCGTGGGTTCGTGGTGTCGTTCGTCGGCCGGATCCAGCCGCTCAAGGGTCCGGACGTGCTGATCCGGGCGCTCGCCGCGGTGCGCGACCGTGACCCCGATCTCCCGCTCACGGTGGTGATCTGCGGCGGTCCCAGCGGCAGCGGGCTGGACCGGCCCACCTCACTGATCGAGCTCGCCGAATCGCTCGGCGTGGCCGACGCGGTGCGGTTCCTGCCGCCGCAGACCGGCTCCGGGCTCGCCGCGCTGTACCGGGCCTCGGACCTGGTGGCGGTGCCCTCGCACAACGAGTCGTTCGGCCTGGTCGCGCTGGAGGCGCAGGCCTGCGGCACGCCGGTTGTGGCGGCCGCGGTCGGTGGCCTGGTCACCGCGGTCCGGGACGGGACCAGCGGCGTGCTGGTCGCCGGCCACGATCCGCGGGACTGGGCCCGGATGCTGAGCGCGCTGCTGGCCGCACCCGCGTTCCGCGCCGAGCTGTCGGCCGGTGCGGTGGCCCACGCCGCCCAGTTCTCCTGGGACCGGACGGCGGAGCGACTGCTGCGGGTTTACCGTCATGCGGTGACCTCCCACCGAGACCTCATCGCCTCCCGGGTTGCGGCGTACGCATGGTGATGGACCTGATCGAGCGCGTCTGCACCGAACGGGAGCTGGAGTTCGAGCGCACCGGCGACTCCTCGTACCTGGTCACGCTGCCCGGCACGCACAAGCTCAAGACGGTGTGCAACCTGATCGTCGGCGAGCACGCGTTGCGCATCGAGGCGTTCGTCATGCGCCAGCCCGACGAGAACCGCGAGGAGCTGTGGGCGTGGCTGTTGCGCCGTAACGCCCGCATGTACGGCGTCGCCTTCTCCATCGACGCCAACGGTGACGTCTACCTGACCGGCCGGGTGAGCCTGACCGGCCTCGACGAGGACGAGCTGGACCGGTTGCTGGGCGCGGTGCTGACGTACGCCGACGAGTCGTTCGACAGCATGCTCGAGATCGGCTTCGGCGAGTCCATCCGCCGCGAGTGGGCCTGGCGGGTCAAGCGCGGTGAGTCGCTGGCCAACCTGCAGGCGTTCAAACACTTCGCCGCGCCGCGGGATGAGTAGTCCGTTCGGTCAACTGTGACGGTTCAGACAGATGGCAGGCAGCTAACTGCCTTGTGGCGTTTGACCGGCCCAACTAGCGTAATCAATGGACGCCGAGCCGTTAGTTCGGGGAACGGGTCGATCGCTTGCGATCACCGCGGCACGGCGTTGGGGACGGGTGGCATCAGCCGTTGGGGGACGGCGCGACCCGAGACCGGCGGTTAGTGCGGGCGACGCCTATGGGGATGGGTGTCGCCCGCCGCCGCCGGCGCTTTCGTTTTGGCGGCCACCTAACCCTTGGCGCGCTGGTTGATTCGCACCTGGTTGCCCGCCGGGTCACGGAAGGCGCAGTCCCGGGTGCCGTACGGCTGATCCATCGGCTCCTGCAACACCTCGGCGCCGGACTGCCGCACCTGTTCGAACGTCGCGTCGACGTCCTCGGTCTCCAGCACCAGACCGGACAGCGATCCCTTGGCCAGCAGCTCCCGCAGCACCTGCGCGTCCTCCGGCGGCCGGGCCACCCCGGCGGTCTGCAGCACGATGCCGAACTCGGGCTGGGACGGCGGCCCGACGGTCAGCCAGCGGGCGTTCTCCATGGCGACGTCCTGGCGTACCTCCATGCCCAGCGCATCCTGATAGAACGCCAGCGCGGCCTCGTGGTCGTCGACTTCCAGAAACGTGTACTTGACGGAGATATCCATGACCCGGACGTTACGTGGCCGGGTTGACCTGCGCTTCTCCGTTCCTGCTCGGCCGCGTGACGTGTTTGGCCCAGCAGCCGGGTATGGGCGCCAGATCCGCGTGGTTGCGCGCCCGGTAGGCACTCGGCGTCTCCCCGACCAGCTCGGTGAAGCGGGCGCTGAACGAGCCCAGGGAGGTACAGCCGACCGCCATGCACACGTCGGTGACGCTCAGGTCGCCGCGGCGCAGCAGGGTCTTGGCGCGCTCGATCCGCCGGGTCATCAGATAGCTGTACGGGGTCTCGCCGTAGGCCGCGCGGAACTGGCGGGAGAAGTGGGCCGGTGACATGAAGGCGGCCTGGGCCAGCGCCGGCACGTCCAGCGGCCGCGCATACTCCCGATCGATCAGATCGCGGGCGCGCCGCAGGTGCCGGAGTTCCTCGGGCCGCACCCGATCAGCATAGGGCAGGATGGAACACATGATGGGAACACTGGTGCTGCTGCGGCACGGCCAAAGTGACTGGAACGCCAAGAACCTCTTCACCGGCTGGGTCGACGTGGACCTCACCGCCAAGGGTGAAGCCGAGGCGCAGCGCGGCGGTGAGCTGATGAAGGAGCACGGTCTGCTGCCCGACGTCGTGCACACCAGCGTGCTGCGACGGGCGATCCGGACCAGCGACATGGCCCTGCACACCGCCGAGCGGCACTGGATCCCGGTGCGGCGCTCGTGGCGGCTGAACGAGCGGCACTACGGTGCGCTACAGGGCAAGAACAAGAAGCAGACGATGGAGGAGTTCGGCGAGGAGCAGTTCATGCTGTGGCGCCGCTCGTACGACGTACCGCCGCCGCCGATCGACGTGAACGACGAGTACTCCCAGTTCTTCGATCCGCGGTACGCCGGCCTGCCGCCGGAGCTCAAGCCCCGCACCGAGTGCCTCAAGGACGTGCTGGTGCGGGCCCTGCCGTACTGGTACGACGAGATCGTGCCGGACCTGCTCGCCGGCCGTACCGTCCTGGTCGCCGCGCACGGCAACTCGCTGCGCGCGATCGTCAAGCACCTGGACCAGATCTCCGACGAGGCGATCGCCAAGCTGAACATCCCGACCGGCATCCCGCTGCGCTACGACCTGGACGACAGCCTGCGCCCGGTCACCGTCGGCGGACAGTACCTCGACCCGGAGGCGGCCAAGGAGGCCGCGGCCGCGGTCGCCAACCAGGGCCGCTGACGACCGTACGATCGTTTCGTGGACTGGGTGTTCGGTGTCAGCCTTCTGGCCGCCCTCGCCCTCGGCGTCGGCGGTGGGCTTCTGATCGCCCACCGCCGTGGCACCCCGCCCGCCCCACCCAAGGGCAGCGGCAAGCAGGGGCGGAAGGGCCTCGGGCGCAAGGGCCTCGACTCGCTGCGCGTCGGGGTTGTGGTGCTGGACGAGAACGACCAGCCGGTGCTGGTCAACCCGGCCGCCCGGGCGATGGGACTGCTGCGGTCGGGCGCGACCCCCGGCACCATGGCGGCCCACCCGATCCTGCGGACGCTGGCCGGCCAGGTGCGGCGCACCGGCGTACGGCGGGAAGTGGAGCTGGACCTGCCCCGCGGCCGGGCCGGCACCACGCACGCCCCGCTCGGCCTGCACCTGCGCGCGGTGGCCCTGAACTCCACCCACGTCGCGGTCGAGGCCGCCGACGTCACCGAATCGCACCGCCTGGCCCGGGTACGACGGGACTTCGTCGCCAACGTCAGCCACGAGCTCAAGACGCCGATCGGCGCCCTGCAACTGCTCGCCGAGGCCCTGCTCGACGCCACCGACCGGCCGAGTCACCAGGCCGACGAGGACCGGTCCGAGGACCGGCTGGCCGCCCGCCGGTTCGCCGAGCGCATCCACCATGAGTCCGCCCGGATGGGCCGGCTGGTCAACGAACTGCTCGAGCTCACCCGCCTGCAGGGTGCCGAACCGCTGCCCAGGTTGGAGCCGGTGTCGGTGGACTGGGTGATCGCCGAGGTGATCGACCGGACCCGCACGATGGCGACGGCCAAGCAGATCGACGTGGTCTACACCGGCCCGCGCGGCGCGACCGTGTACGGCAGCGGCAGCCAGGTGGCGACCGCGGTGACCAACCTGGTGGAGAACGCGATCGCCTACTCCGGCGAGCACACCACGGTGGCCCTGACCATGCGCCAGGACGACGACTGGGTCGAGATCGACGTGACCGATCAGGGCATCGGCATCGCACCGCACGAGGTGGATCGCATCTTCGAGCGGTTCTACCGGGCCGACCAGGCCCGGTCCCGAGCCACCGGGGGCACCGGCCTGGGGCTGGCCATCGTCAAGCACATCGCCACCAACCACGGCGGCCGCGTCGACGTCTCCAGCACACTGGGCGGTGGATCGACGTTCACCTTGCGTCTACCGGCGCGTCCCCCGGAGACCCCACTGCCGTTACCCCCGGCGATTGAGATCGAGTCCGGCGCCTGAGGTGCGCGCGAAGGAAAGGAATCCCAGTGGCTCGCGTGCTAGTGGTCGAGGACGAGGAGTCGTTCTCCGACGCGCTGTCGTACATGCTCCGCAAGGAGGGCTTCGAGGTGTCAGTCGCCCCGACCGGGACCGCCGCGCTGACGCAGTTCGACCGGACCGGCGCCGACATCGTGCTGCTTGACCTGATGCTGCCCGAGATGTCCGGCACCGAGGTCTGCCGCCAGCTGCGCCAGCGATCCGCCGTACCGATCATCATGGTCACCGCCCGGGACAGCGAGATCGACAAGGTGGTCGGGTTGGAGATCGGCGCCGACGACTACGTCACCAAGCCGTACTCGCCGCGCGAGCTGGTCGCCCGGGTCCGGGCGGTGCTGCGCCGCCGGGCCGCCGAGGCGGCCGAAGTCACCTCGCCGACGCTGGCCGCCGGCCCGGTCCGGATGGACGTGGAACGGCACGTGGTCACCGTGGACGGCCGGTCGGTGCAGCTGCCGCTGAAGGAGTTCGAACTGCTCGAGCTGCTGCTGCGCAACGCCGGCCGGGTGCTGACCCGCGGCCAGCTGATCGACCGCGTGTGGGGGGCGGACTACGTGGGCGACACCAAGACGCTGGACGTGCACGTCAAGCGGCTGCGCTCCAAGGTGGAGCCGGAACCGTCCGCCCCGCGCCACATCGTCACGGTGCGCGGCCTGGGGTACAAGTTCGAGGCCTAAGAGGCCGGCGGGGCCGCCGGCTCGCGGCCGCCGCGCATCGTCCGGGTGGCCGAAGCCCGGGCCTGGGTGGTGGCCGGGTGCTCGGCGACCACACCGGCCGCCAGCCGCGCGTCGCACAGGTCGGCCAGCCGGTCGTACGCGTCCTGGCCGATCAGCGCGGCCAGCTCGGGCGCGTACGACCGGAACATCGGTTCGGTGCCGACGTGCGCGTCCGGTGACGAGGTGCACCACCAGTCCAGGTCGTGGCCGCCCGGTCCCCAGCCGCGCCGGTCGAACTCGGTGATCGTGGACTGCAGAACCTTCGTACCGTCCGGCCGTTTGACCCAGTCCTGTTCCCGGCGGACCGGCAGCTGCCAGCACACGTCCGGCTTGTAGGTCAGCGGGTGGACGCCGTCACGCAGCGCCTGGGCGTGCAGGGCGCAGCCTCCGCCGCCCGGGAAGCTCGCATCGTTGAGAAACACGCACGGGCCGTCGTCCGGCTGGGTGGCGGTGCGCCGGGCCGGCTTGGCGCCGTCGATGGTGTCCATCTCGGTGTAGTTCTTGAACCCGCGCCGGTAGTGCTGCCAGTTCTCCGGGGTGAGCCGGGCCGCGGCCGCCTTGACCCGGTGCTCGTCGTCGGCGTCGGTGAAAAAGGCCCCGTGTGAGCAGCATCCCTCTTCCGGGCGACCGGCCAGGATGCCGTGGCAGGCCGAGCCGAACACACACGTCCAGCGGGACAGCAGCCAGGTCAGGTCGGCGCGGACCACGTGCTGGTCGTCGGCCGGGTCGACGAACTCGATCCACTCCCGAGCGAAGTCGAGGTCGACCTCCGCGGCCCGGGCGGCGGCCGCCGCGTCCATCACAATGCGTACGGGGGTCCGGCGGGTCACCCGAGTCAGCGTACGCCCGCCACTGGTCGCGCGCGCGGCGTCTACCCTTGGAGCGTGACTTCTCGCGTGCCCGTGCTGCTGTCCAGCTCCTCGGTGTTTCCGGAGCCGACCGCGGCCGCGTTCGAGATGGCGGCCACGGTCGGCTACGACGGCCTCGAGGTCATGGTCTGGACCGACGCCGTCAGCCAGGACGCCGGTGCCCTGCAGGTGCTGTCCGGCCACTACGACGTTCCGGTGCTGTCCGTGCACGCGCCCTGCCTGCTGGTCACCCAGCGGGTGTGGAGCCCGGACCCGTGGGAACGGCTGAGCCGCGCCGCCGAGCTGGCCGAGACGCTGGGCGCGCCGACCGTGGTGGTGCACCCGCCGTTCACCTGGCAGCGTGACTACGCCAAGAACTTCGCGGACGGCCTCGCCAAGATCCAGGCACGGCACCCGGACACCACGTTCGCCATCGAGAACATGTACCCGGTCCGGATGGCCGGGCGCACCTTCGTGCCGTACGAGCCGAGCTGGGATCCCACCGACGCCGGCTACGACGCGTACACCCTCGACCTGTCGCACTGCGCCGCGGCGCGGGTGGACTCGCTGGCGATGGCGGACAAGATGGGGTCCGCCCTGACCCACGTCCATCTGGGTGACGGCACCGGCGAGGGCCGGGACGAGCACCTGGTGCCGGGCCGGGGCAACCAGCCGTGCGCGGAGCTGCTGCGGTCGTTGTCACGGCGCGGGTTCAAGGGTTCGGTGGCCCTGGAGGTGTCCACCCGAAAGGTGACCAGCCGCGAGGTGCGGGAGGCAGACCTGCGGGAGTCGCTCGACTTCGCCCGCCGTCACCTGGCCGCAGCGGCCGCTACGCCGGCGTGAGTGTCGCGGCGCGTTTGCGGGCGCGGTGCGCGGCCACGTGTGAGCGGGTCGCGCAGCGTTCCGAGCAGAACCGGCGGCAGTTGTTGGACGACGTGTCCAGATAGACGTTGCCGCAGCGCTCGTCGGCGCAGATGCCGAACCGGGCGCTGCCGTATTCGCACAGCCACACCGACAGCCCCCAGACCGCGCCGGCCAGGTATTCCGCGCTCGCCGAGGCACCCCGGCTGGTGACGTGCATGTGCCAGTCGGACGTGTCGTGACCGGAGATGCGCGGCTGCACCGGGAACGCCTCGAGCAGGGCGTTCAGCTCCCGTACCGCGTCGGCGTCGCGACCGGCGGTGCCGTGCTCGAACACGTCCCGCAACCGGCGCTGCGCCCGCCGGAACACCGGGACCTCCTTGTCGTGCACCTCGTCGCGCATCCACGCGGTGTCGCCGGAGAACAGCTCGCGCAGCCGAGCGAGGTCCTCCACGTCGGCGTTGACCAGATCAACAGCGGTCCGGGCGTACGCGTCGAAGTCCACCCGACAACGGTAGCCGCACCCGGGTGCTGCAGAACACCGGGCGATACGCTCGGCGCATGCTCCGTTCCCTGTTTCTCGCCGCCGCCGGCTCGCCCCGGCTGGAGCGGCTGGTCGAGTCGGCTCCGGTCAGCCGGGGCATCGTCCGCCGGTTCGTCGCGGGCAGTGACGTGGACGCCGCGCTGGCGGTCAGCCGCACGCTGGCCGACGACGGACTGATGATCAGTTTCGACTACCTCGGCGAGGACACCCTGACCGTCGAACAGGCGGCCGCGACGAAGGATCAATACCTGACGCTGCTCGGGCGGTTGCGGGAGGCGGGGCTGACGCCGGCCGCCGAGGTGAGCGTGAAGCTGTCCGCGCTGGGCCAGAAGATCGACGATCGGATGGCGTACGACCACGCGAACGCCATCTGTGTGGCCGCGGCGGCGTCCGGCACCACGGTCACCCTGGACGCCGAGGACCACACCACCACCGACTCGACCCTGGAGATCCTGGCCGAGCTGCGCAAGGACCATCCCTCGACCGGGGCGGTGCTGCAGGCGTACCTGCGCCGGACCGAGGGGGACTGCCGGGAGCTGGCGACACCGGGTTCGCGGGTGCGGTTGTGCAAGGGCGCGTACGCCGAACCCGAGTCGGTCGCGTACCAGTCGGCGCTGGACGTCGACAAGTCGTACGTCCGCTGCCTGAACATCCTGATGTCCGGCGAGGGCTATCCGATGGTGGCTACCCACGACCCGCGGCTGATCGCCATCGCCGAGGACCGGGCCCGCTGGTTCGACCGGTCCGCCGACGAGTACGAGTTCCAGATGCTCTACGGCGTGCGGCCGGAGGAGCAGGCGCGGCTGGCCGGAGACGGGCACACCGTGCGGGTGTACGTGCCGTACGGCGATCAGTGGTACGGCTATCTGATGCGCCGGCTCGCCGAGCGGCCGGCCAACCTGCGCTTCTTCACCCGGGCTCTGACCACTCGGCGGTAGCGCTGGAATTTCTGAAGAGATTTCACGGAACGCATCGCGTTGGTCACAGAAGCACCGATACCGTACTGAGAGCACGCGGCACACGCCAGCGAGAGGATCGGTGCGCGGAGATGACTTCCGAGGAACGCTTGTCCGAGGTGCGGTTCCTGACCGTGGCCGAGGTGGCCGCGCTGATGCGGGTTTCCAAGATGACCGTCTACCGGCTGGTGCACGGCGGCGACCTGACCGCCGTCCGGGTCGGCCGGTCGTTCCGGGTGCCCGAGCACGCGGTGCACGAGTACCTTCGCGGAGCGTTCAGCCAGACGGCCTGACGGCAGCTCGACGGGGGCGCGTTGGTCTCGCAGCCGCGGGACCGTTACGCTGGGATGGTTGGCCCGCATGCGGGCCGTTCCACAACCCCCAGATGTTCGAGAGGCTGTCGTATGGGTTCCGTGGTCAAGAAGCGCCGCAAGCGAATGGCGAAGAAGAAGCACCGTAAGCTGCTGCGCAAGACCCGCGTCCAGCGTCGTCGTCTCGGCAAGTGAGCTGAGTCCACCGCCGTCTGTCGTAAGAGAGGGCGCCCGTGGTGACGTCTCAGCCGCCCAGAGTGGTCGTGGTCACCGGGGTGAGCCGCCTGCTCGGTGCCCGGGTGGCCGCCCGCCTTCTCGCCGATCCCCGGGTCGACCGGGTGATCGGGCTGGATCCGCATGACCCACCCCCGTCGATGGCCGATCAGCTCGCCGGTGTCGAGCTGATCCGGGCCGACGCGCGCGCCGCGCTCCGGGCGATCGCCGACCTCGGCGCCGAAGCGGTGGTGCACCTCGCCGTGACCGGCGCGCCGGATCCGCACGCCGGCGGCCGGGCGGCGATGAAGGAACAGAACGTCATCGGCACCATGCAGCTCCTCGCCGCCGCCCAGGCCGCCGGACCGCTGCGCAAGCTGGTGGTGCGATCCTCGACCGCGGCGTACGGCGCGTCCTTCAAGGACCCCGCTGTCTTCACCGAGGACACCGAGCCACGGGCGGTGCCCCGCGGTGCGTTCGCCCGCGACATCCTCGACATCGAGGGGTACGTCCGCGGCTTCCGGCGCCGCCGTCCCGAGGTGGCTGCCACGGTGCTGCGGTTCGCCCCGTTCATCAGCTCGACCGCGGACACCACGCTCACCCGCTACTTCGCCCAGCCGTTCGTGCCGACCGTGTGGGGCCGGGACGCCCGCCTGCAGTTCGTGCACGTGGACGACGCGCTGGAGATCCTGCACCGCTCGGTGGTCGAGGACCATCCGGGCACGTACAACGTGGCCGGCGCCGGGGTGCTCACGTTGTCGCAGGCGGTCCGCCGGGCCGGCCGCATCTCGGTGCCGCTGTTCGAGGCCACACTGTCCTCGCTCGCCGCGCTGGCCCGCAACGTCGGCGTCGGCGAGATTGGGCTGGACCAGGTCGATCTGTTCGTGCACGGCCGGGTGGTCGACACCTCCCGGCTGATCAAGGAGTTCGGCTACACCCCCCGGACGACTGAGGAGGCGTTCGACGATTTCATCCGGGCGCACGCCACCGGCGCCTCGCTGACCGCCGACCGGATCGCCTCCGCGGAGGGCGCGATCCTGCGAGGCATCCGGTCAGTCCGCGCCGCGGCGGAAGGTGACCGGCCGTGAGTCAGGACGAGTACCGCCGGGTGCTGCCCGGCCACGCCGACTTCGAGCTGCCGGCGAACGCCGGTGGGCACCCGAACGGGCACCACCCGCGGGACGCCGTGGACGTCTGGGATCAGCGGGTGGCCCGGGGTCTGGCCTTCCTGCGCCGGCGGCTGGCCGGTGCATACCACGTGGACGACTTCGGTTTCGACGCCGACCTCACCGACTCGGTGTTCTACCCGATGCTCAAGGTGCTCTACCGGGACTGGTTCCGCACCGAGGTGTTCGGCATCGAGAACGTCGCCGACACCGGGGGCGGCCTGCTGGTCGGCAACCACTCCGGGACGCTGGCGCTGGACGCGATGATGCTGTCCGTCGCGCTGCGCGACCAGCATCCACAGGACCGGCACCTGCGACTGCTCGGCGCCGACCTGGTGTTCCGCGTACCGGTGCTGTCCGAGCTGGCCCGCAAGGCCGGCGCGACGGTGGCCTGCAACCCGGACGCCGAGCGGCTGATGAGCTCGGGCGAGCTGGTCGGGGTGTTCCCGGAGGGCTTCAAGGGCGTCGGCAAGCGGTACGCCGACCGGTACAAGCTCCAGCGCTTCGGCCGTGGCGGGTTCGTCTCGGCCGCCCTGCGCACCGGCACGCCGATCGTTCCGGTGGCCATCGTCGGAGCCGAGGAGATCTATCCGATGCTGGCCGACCTCAGGCCGCTGGCCCGGCTGCTCGGCGTGCCGTACTTCCCGGTCACGCCGACCTTCCCGTGGCTCGGCCCGCTGGGGTTGATCCCGTTGCCCAGCAAGTGGATGATCCAGTTCTGCGCGCCGATCCCGACCGCCCACCTGACCGAGTTCGCCGACGATCCGCTGGTCGTCTACAACCTCGCCGACCAGGTGCGCGAGACGATCCAGACGACGCTGCACACCTTGCTGGAAAAGCGGCCGGATCCGTTCGGTCCGTGAACCCCGTATGCTGCGAAGCGAGGGGCGGCCCGGTAACTCCCGGCACCGCCCCTCGCCATGTCTCCGCTCTGCGCTAGAGGATTCCCTCCAGGATGTCGCCGAGCAGACCCTTGTTCTCGTCCGGCGGGGGCGCGGCCGGCGGCGACGTGGTGGGCGCCTGAACGCCGGGCGACCGGGTGTCGGCGGTCGGTTCCGCATCGTCCGGCGCGACCGTCTCGGCGACGCCGTTGCCGTCGATGGCCGGCGCGGTCCGCTCGGGCGCCACGGTGGCGTCCGAGCCGCTGCGCTCACCCTGCTTGGTGTGCGCCGGCTCGCCCTGACCGGCCTCCTGCTCGTCCGGTTCGCTGGCGTCGGTGCCGGTCATGCATTCCAGCAGCTTCGGGCCGAGCGCGTCGGCGCCGTCGGTGGTGCCCGGGTCGCAGGCCAGCCCGGAGCGCAGCAGCCCGGAGCGCTGTGCGACATCGTTGAGCAGCCCCAGCGAGACGTCCGCCCGCTCGCGCCGGGCCGGGCTCAGCCGGTCCAGCATCGGGGCGAACACGAGCTTCTGCGCGGTGACGAAGCTGTCCACCCGGTCCAGCGGCAGCACGTCCCGGCGGGCCACCGCCGACTCGGTGAGCAGCTTCACGCCCTGCCGGGTGTCGGCGTCCATGTCGTCCAGCACTCCGGCGAACTCCGCGGCGTCGGTCAACGTTCCCGCCTCGGCCAGCCGCGTGCGGGCGAAGTCCAGGGACAGCTGGCCGCGGGTGACGTCCGAGCCGGCCATCGCCAGCTGGGCCCGCTCGGTGGACCGCTTGACACCGTAGAGCGCATCGCCGGGTGCGGCGTTCTCGCTGGCCGCGGAGATTCCGGAGACCGCCACCGCACCGGCGGCGACGCCGATCACGATGGCGCCGCGGGCGCGGATCCGGCGCCCGGCACCGCGGCCGAAGAGGCTGCGCCGGGTTTCCCGGACGGCGGCGTGCCCGCCGCCGGGCTCGGTCTCCGTCTCGGTGGCGGTCGTACCGATGCCGTCCCGCTCAGCCGTGGCGACGAGCATGGCTCGCAGGCCGACGCGGAACTCGGAGTCCACCCGTACGCCGGACCGGGCCGCCGAGAGGCTGTGACCGATGGCGACGAGCTCAGCCAGCTGCGCGTCGGCCGCTCCACGGCTGTGGTGGCGGCGACCGCCGCTGTTCTCGTCGAGAAGCTCCGCGAAGCGCTCGGCGCTCCGGCGATCCAGGAAATCGAGGTTCACCGTGGGCACCTCCCTTCGCTCGTGACTTGCACCCGGACAAACGGTCGGCGGGTGGAAACGGTTACGGGGGTCGACATGTGGTATTGGGCGGTCACCACTGAAAACCCTCGGGCAGCAGCCGGGCCAGCGCCCGGACGGCCCGGTACTGGAGCGCCTTGATCGCGCCCTCGTTCTTGCCCATCGTCTGTGCCGTCTCGGCGACCGAGAAGCCCTGCAGGAACCGCAGCACGATGCACTCCTGCTGTTCCGGGTTGAGCTGCTTGACCGCGGTGAGCAGGGCGACGTTGGTGATGTGGTCGACCACCGCGGCCTCCGGGCTACCCTCCGGCCCGCGGTCCTCGCGGTCGGCGTCCAGCACGTCGCCGGTGGTGACCTCCAGGCGGTACCGCCCGGACTTGAAGTGGTCGGCGACTAGGTTGCGGGCGATGGTGACCAGCCACGCGCCGAGGTCGCGGCCCTGCCAGGTGAAGCTGCCGATGCGCTTGAGCGCGCGCAGGAAGGTGTCCGAGGTGAGGTCCTCGGCGAGCTGGCGGTTGCCGACCCGGAAGTAGACGAACCGGAACACCGTGTCGACGTACCGGTCGTAGATCAGGCCGAACGCCGCCGCGTCACCGGCCTGGGCACGCTCCACCAGGGCCCACACCTCGGCGGCCGCGTCGGACGGATCGGGCCGGGCCGGATATTTCGGCGGTTCCGATTCGCTGGGCGGGCCGGTCGTGCTCTGCGCCGGCACGACCACGCTGGTCTCGCCGTCGACCGGTCCGGCGGCCCGTGTGCCGGGACCCGGCTGGGCGGGCGGCATCGGGCGCCCGGGGACCGCGACCCGGCCGCCGATCGGCTTGACGTTGCCGGCGGGCGGCGAGTGCCGGCTCGGCGACTCGTTGATGTGCGGACGGTTCCGGGTGCGTTTCGGGCCGTCGCCACGGATGGCGTGCACGATCATCATGTCGATGGACCGGGCGAGCTGGTCCAGGCCGTCGGTCAGGGCGTGGTGTGCCGCGTCGAACGGGTCCCCGGCGTACACATCAGTCACTGCGCCTCCTCAACCCGGCGGGGCCTCTGCGGCGTCCGCGAATCCGTCCCGCCAGAGCGGAATCCGCGGCTTGTTTCACAACAAAAGGGGTGGGGCGGGCCCATGATTGCCGGGCCGACCTCACCCAAAGGCGTGGAGTCCGCTACACCAGCGTGAAGTATCACGGACTCCGTGCACACGGAGTCGCACACCGTGTGCGCTGCGCAAAATCATCTGGAAGTGGTGCGGACAGGACAACAGGAACGTCTGTCACCATGTACGACCTGTTCTCCACGGGAACGGACAAAGTGTCCGTCGACCCTCGTTCGAGGGTGGTGTGCGAGACTCGGGCCTCGTGGGAGACAGAGCTCGGGACGCGGTCCGCGACGCCGCGCAGCGCCGCCCCGGAACCACCGCCCTGATCGCCGGTGACATCTCACTGACCTGGGCCGTCCTGGACGCCCGGGTGACCACGGCGGCACGCCGGCTGCGCGGCCGGGCCGATGCCGACGGCGCCCGGGTGGCGATCGTGCAGGGCAACACCATCGACTTCGCGGTGTCCTACTTCGGGGTGTTGCGCGCCGGGCTGGTCGCGGTGCCGCTCAACCCGGGATACACGGCGGACGAGCTGGACTTCGCGCTGGCCGACTCCGGGGCCACGATGGTGATCCGGGCCGCCGCGGACCTGGGACCCGGTGCCGAGGCGGAACCGCCGCCGGTGACCGCCGACCGGCTCGCCGTGCTGCTCTACACGTCCGGCACGAGCGGACGGCCCAAGGGCGCCATGCTCACCCATGCGGCGCTGGCCGCCAACCACGACCAGCTGGACCGGATCGAACCCGCAGTGGTCGGGCCGGACGACGTGGTGCTGCTCACCGTGCCGTTCTTCCACGCGTACGGGCTGAACACCGGGCTGGGCACGGTCGCCCACCACGGCGCGACCGGCGTGCTGGTGGACCGGTTCGACCCGGCCGGCTCGCTGGAGTTGATCGCCCGGCACGGCGTCACGGTCACGGTCGGCGTACCCGGCATGTACGCCGCCTGGTCCCGCGAACCGTCGGCCGGCACCGCCCTGGCCGGCCTGCGCAGCGCGGTGTGCGGCGCGGCGCCGCTGGACTCCGACGATGCCGCCCGGTTCGCCGCCGTCAGCGGCCACAATGTGATCATCGGGTACGGGCTGACGGAATGTGCCCCGGTGCTGACCACGACCGCGGTCAGCGACGTGGCCAAGACCACCTCGATCGGCCGGCCCCTGCCGGGCATCTCGCTGCGGCTCCGGACCTCGTCGGGTGAGGTGCTCTGGGAGGATGGTTCGTCGTCGCCCGCCGAGGACCTGGCCGAGCTCGACCTGTCCGTCCAGGACTCGGCCGGCACCGACCCGGGTGAGATCGTGGTCCGTGGTGCCAACCTGTTCTCCGGGTACTGGCCGGACGGGCGTGACGGGCCGGGTCCGGACGGCTGGTGGGCGACCGGCGACATCGCGTACGCCGACGGCGACGGTGATCTGCACCTGGTCGACCGGATCGGCGAGCTGATCCTGGTGAACGGGTTCAACGTGTACCCGGCCGAGATCGAGCGGGTGCTGACCTCCCACCCCGGGGTGACCGAGGCCGCCGTGCTTGGGGTGCCGGACCCCACCACCGGACAGGTGCCGCACGCGTACGTGGTGCCCGCCCTCGACCCGCAGCCCACCGAGGCAGAGCTGTTGGTCTACTGCGCGGCGCACCTGGCCCGGTTCAAGCTGCCGAACGGGATCGAGCTGGTGAACTCGTTGCCGCACTCGGCGACCGGCAAGGTCCGCAAGCGGGAGCTGGCGTGAGCCGGGTGACGTTGATCAGCCGGGCCGGCTGCCACCTGTGCGAGGTGGCCGAGCAGGCGCTGGACCGGATCGTCCCGGGCGAGTGGATCCGGGTGGACGTCGACTCCTCGGCCGAGCTGCAGCGGGAGTACAGCGACCGGGTGCCGGTGGTGCTGCTGGACGGCCGCGAGCACGGGTACTGGCGGGTCGAGGAGGACCGGCTGCGCCGGGATCTGGCCAAGCCGGCGGGCGCGCCACCGTTGTAACTTGTACTGCCGTGGCGCGTACTCACCTGGTCTGGGACTGGAACGGCACCCTGCTCGACGACCTGTCGCTGGTGGTGTCCTCGACGAACGAGGCGTTCGCGTCGATGGGCGCCCGCAGCGTCGACTCCGACGAGCACCGGCGGGTGTTCCGGCGCCCGGTGGCCGAGTTCTACGCCGAGATCCTGGAACGGGCGGTCGACCACGCCGAGTTCGAGCGGCTGGACCGGATCTTCCACGACGCGTACCGGCTGGGGCTGACGACGATCTCGCTGGCCAAGGACGCCAAGACCGCGTTGACGTCGTGGCCGGGCAGCCAGTCGCTGCTGTCCATGTGGTTCCACGACGAACTGGTGCCGGCGCTGGAGACGCACGGCCTGACCGGCCTGTTCACCCGGGTGGACGGCTTGCGTACCGAGGTGGGCGGTGACCTGAAGGCCGGTCACCTGGCCCGGCATCTCGACGAGCTGGGCGTGCGCGGCGAGGAGACGGTGCTGATCGGCGACTCGCTGGACGACGCGCTGGCGGCCGAGTCGGTGGGCGCCGGGGTGGTGCTCTACACCGGCGGCTTCACCCACCCGGGCCGACTGCGTGCCTCCGGCCGCCCGGTGGCCGACACGCTGGTGGACGCGGTCGCGATGGCCCGGGAGCTGTGATACGTCCGTCGGCATCCTGACGTCGGTGGTCGAGACGGCCCGCCGGCGGTCATACTCGAACAAGCCCTTCTCCCTAGTCAAGATCGCGATTTGTGCACGTCTTCACAAGCGCCTACTCTGTCCGCAGGTCCGTCTCCTCGTCGGCACGGAGTCAGATGAGTCAGCAGCGTCACGGCAGCACACCCGGTCAGTCTCCCGGTGGCCGGTCCGGCGCGGTCGCCGCGTTCCCGGATCTCCCGGAGGCCACGATCGCGCGGCTCCCGGAATACCTGCGCGCGTTGCACAACCTCGACGACGGCTCGGACACCATCTCCAGCGAGGCCCTGGCCACGGCCGCCGGAGTGAACTCGGCGAAGCTGCGCAAGGACCTGTCCCACCTCGGCTCGTACGGCACCCGCGGGGTCGGCTACGACGTCGCGCTGCTGACCGAGCAGATCGAATACGTGCTGGGCTTGGACCAGCGCCGTGCGGTGTGCCTGGTCGGCGTCGGCAACCTGGGCCACGCGCTGGCCGGGTACGACGGGTTCGCCAGCCGCGGCTTCCGGATCGTGGCCCTGTTCGACGCCGATCCGGCCCGGGTCGGCGAGCGGATCGACGGGCTCACCGTGCGCCACATCGACGAGCTGCTCCAGGTCGCGGCTGAGGAACCGATCGCGATCGGCGTGATCGCCACCCCGGCCGGCGCCGCCCAGTCCGTCGCCGACGCTCTGGTCGCCGCCGGGGTGACCAGCATCCTCAACTTCGCGCCGTGTGTGCTCGCGGTGCCGCCGGGGGTCGACGTGCGCAAGGTGGATCTCGCCATCGAGCTGCAGATCCTCTCTTTCCACGAACACCGCAAAGCGTCGCTGACCGCGCTGCCGGGCGGACGTGCCGCGGCCGGCAAGGAGGCGGTCGGGTCGTGAGTCTGCTCTGTGTCGGTGCCTCGTACCGCACCGCTGACGTCGCCACGCTTGAACACCTCGCCATCACCCCGGCCGAGCTGTCCGATGTGCTGCACCGGCTGGTGACCCAGCCGTACGTCGGTGAGGCCGTGGTGGTCTCCACCTGCAACCGGGTCGAGGTGTACGCGGCGGTCACCGGCTTCCACGGCGGCCTCGGCGACGTCTGCACCGTGCTGGCCGAGCATTCCGGGATCAGCGCCAACGAGCTGGCCGGCCACCTCTACGTGCACTACGACGAGGCGGCCGTACGGCACCTGTTCCGGGTGTCCACCGGCCTGGACTCGATGGTGGTCGGCGAGGCGCAGATCCTCGGGCAGTTGCGAGATGCGTACCACGCGGCCATCGAGGCCGACTCGGCCGGCCGGCTGCTGCACGAGCTGATGCAGCAGGCCCTGCGCGTGGGCAAGCGGGCGCACGCCGAGACCGGCATCGACCGGGCCGGCCAGAGCGTGGTGACCGCGGCCCTGGACCTGGCCGAGTCGCACCTGGGCACGCTTCCCGGCCGGCCGGCGCTGGTGATCGGCGCCGGTGCGATGGGCGCGCTGGCGGTGGCCACGCTCACCCGGGCCGGGGTCGGGCCGCTGCAGATCGCCAACCGCAACGCCGACCGCGCCGGCCGGCTGGCCGAGGCGTACGGCGCCACCGCGGTGCCGTACGAGTCGCTCGCCGTCGCTCTGGCCCGCGCCGAGATCGTGATCAGCGCCACCGCAGCGACCGAGCCGGTGCTCACCCGCGAGCTGTTGTCCGCGGCGGCGCCGCTGGTCGTGCTCGATCTGGCGGTGCCGCGGGACGTGGCACCGGATGCCACCGGCCTGGACGGTGTGACGGTGATCGACATCGAGGGGCTGGCGGCCGGCCGGCGGGCGCTGCCGGCCAGCGCCGAGACCGCCGCGGTCGAACAGATCGTGGCCACCGAGGTGGAGCACTTCCTCGGCTGGTTGCGCGGCGCCGACATCGCGCCGACCGTGGCCGCCCTGCGGAACCGGGCCGACG
The DNA here is from genome assembly GCA_035685405.1 of Actinoplanes sp. GTDB lineage: Bacteria > Actinomycetota > Actinomycetes > Mycobacteriales > Micromonosporaceae > Actinoplanes. The sequence goes on from DASSAL010000027.1 coordinate 49,027, forward strand.
ACGTGGTCGCGGCCGAGTTGCGCAAGCTCACCGCACGCCGCCCGGAGTTGACCGAGGAGCAGCGCGCCGACGTTTCCCGTACCCTGCACCGGGTCGTCCAGCAGTTGCTGCACTCGCCCACCGTGCGGGTGCGGCAGCTGGCCGCCGAGCCCGGCGGAGATCAGTACGCGGCCCTGCTGCGCGAGCTGTTCGACCTGGACGTCCCGCATGCCACCCAGGCCGACGCCGTGCCCGAGATAGGAAGTGACGCGTGAAGACTCCGCTGCGCCTCGGCACGCGTGGGAGCGCGCTCGCCCTGGCCCAGTCGCAGACCGTCGCGGATGCGCTGACCGCCACCACCGGTCACCCGGTCGAGCTGGTCCGCATCGTCACCGCGGGGGACAAGTCGGCCGCTCCGGTCACCCAGCTGGGGGTCGGTGTGTTCGTCTCGGCGCTGCGCGACGCCCTGCTCGCCGACGAGATCGACTTCGCCGTGCACTCGTACAAGGATCTGCCCACCGCCGGCCACCTGAGCCTGCACATCGCCGCGGTCCCGCAGCGGGAGGATCCCCGGGACGCGTTGGTGGCGCGGGACGGCCGGACCCTCGCCGAGCTGGCGCCCGGCGCCACGATCGGGACGGGGGCGGTGCGCCGAATCGCGCAACTGCATGCTTTGGGCCTACAGTTGCAGGTCACGCCGATCCGGGGCAACGTCGACAGCCGGATCGCCCGGGTGTTCGGCCCACAGGCCGACCTCGAGGCGGTCGTGCTGGCCCGGGCCGGTGTGGCCCGCCTCGGCCGGACCGCCGAGATCACCGAAACGCTGGACCCGATGCTCATGCTGCCCGCCCCGGCCCAGGGTTCGCTGGCGGTGGAGTGCCGGTCCGGCGACACCGACCTGGTCGAGCTGTTGGCCGCGCTCGACCATGCACCGTCCCGCGCCGCCGTCACGGCGGAACGGGCGATGCTCGCCACGCTGGAGGCCGGGTGCTCCGCCCCGGTCGCGGCATTCGCCGAGCTCGCCGAAGGTGAGCACGGCGACGAGATCTACCTGCGCGGTGCCGTGATCAGCCCGGACGGGGCCCGAGCCGTCCGGCTGTCGCGCACCGGAACGCCCGCCGACGCGGCGGAGATCGGCAAGGCACTCGCCGCCGATCTCCTCGACGCCGGCGCCGATACCCTGATGGGGAGTACAGAATGACCGCCCGCACCGCCCGCAAGCCCGCCGGACGCATCGCGTTCGTCGGCGCCGGACCCGGCGACCCGGAGCTGCTCACGCGCCGGGCGCACGACGCCCTGACCGGCGCCGATCAAGTGGTCTACGACCGCGGCGTGCCCGATAGCCTGCTGTCCGCCATCCAGGCGGAGGCCAAGAAAGACGCCCAGTTCAGCCCGGCCGAGGGCGCGCCCGGCGACGTCGCCAAGGTGCTGCTGTCCGCGGCCCGGTCCGGCCTGTCCGCGGTGCACCTGGTAGCCGGAGACCCGTTCGGCCACGACTCGGTGATCAAGGAGGTGCAAGCGGTCGCGCGGACCGCCGTGCACTTCGAGGTGGTGCCCGGCGTGGGCCAGGCGGAGGGCGTCGCGACGTACGCCGGTGTGCCGCTGCCCGGCGTCCGCACCGTGGCCGACGTCGACGACGTCGCCGCCGTGGACTTCGACGGCCTTGCCCGGGCGGCGCAGAAGGGTTCGTTCGCGGTCGCCGTGGACGCCGGTGACCTGGCGGCGGTCCGCGACGGGCTGATCGCGGCCGGCGTCGAGCCCGGCACCACGGTCGCGGTGACCGGCGACGGCACCGGCGAGACCCAGTACACGACCACCTCCACCGTGGACAGCTTCGTCGCCGCCGCGCTCGGTTTCACCGGCCGGGTGGTGCTCACGGTGGGTGCCGAGGTCGCGCAGCGCGACAAGCTGAGCTGGTGGGAAAACCGCCCGTTGTACGGCTGGAAGGTGCTGGTGCCGCGCACCAAGGAGCAGGCCGGCGCGATGAGTGCCCGGCTGCGCGCGTACGGCGCCATCCCGTGCGAGGTGCCGACCATCGCGGTTGAGCCGCCGCGCACGCCGGCGCAGATGGAACGGGCGGTCAAGGGCCTGGTCGACGGCCGGTACGCCTGGGTGGTCTTCACCTCGGTCAACGCGGTGCGCGCGGTCTGGGAGAAGTTCGCCGAGCACGGCCTGGACGCCCGCCACTTCGGCGGAGTGAAGATCGCCTGCATCGGTGAGGCCACCGCCGACGCGGTCCGGGCGTTCGGCATCCAGCCCGAGCTGATCCCGGCCGGCGAGCAGTCCAGCGAGGGCCTGCTGACCGAGTTCTCGCCGCACGACGAGATCCTCGACCCGGTCGGCCGGGTGCTGCTGCCGCGCGCCGACATCGCCACCGAGACCCTGGCTGCCGGCCTGCTCGAGCGGGGCTGGGAGGTGGACGACGTGACCGCGTACCGCACGGTCCGCGCCGCGCCGCCGCCGGCCGACATCCGCGACGCGATCAAGTCCGGCGGCTTCGACGCGGTGCTGTTCACCAGTTCCTCGACCGTCCGCAACCTGGTCGGCATCGCCGGCAAGCCGCACGCCCGCACGGTGGTCGCGGTGATCGGCCCGAAGACGGCCGAGACGGCCACCGAGTTCGGCCTGCGGGTGGACGTCCAGCCGCCGCACGCCTCGGTGCCGGACCTGGTCGAGGCGCTCGCCGAGTACGCGGTGGAGCTGCGCGAGAAGCTCGCCGCCATGCCGCCCAAGCAGCGCCGCGGTTCCAAGGTGCAGGGCCCGACCGCGTTGCGGTTCCGCTGATGTCGTACCCGGACATCCGCCCCCGCCGCCTGCGTCGCACGCCGGCGCTGCGCCGTCTGGTCGAGGAGACCCGGCCGGCGCCGGCCGAACTGGTGCTGCCGCTCTTCGTCAAGGAGGGCCTCACCGAGCCGCGGCCGATCAGCTCGCTGCCCGGCGTGGTGCAGCACTCACGCGAGAGCCTCCGCAAGGCCGCGCACGAGGCGGTCGGCGCGGGCGTCGGCGGACTCATGCTGTTCGGTGTGCCGGCCAAGCGCGACGGCTCCGGCTCCGGCGGCATCGACCCGAACGGCATCCTGAACGTCGCCATCCGCGACGTGATCGAGGAGGTCGGCGACGCCACGGTCGTGATGAGCGACCTGTGCCTGGACGAGTTCACGTCGCACGGCCACTGCGGCGTGCTGGCCCCGGACGGCTCGGTGGACAACGACGCCACACTCGAGCTCTACGCGCAGATGGGCGTGGCGCAGGCCGAGGCCGGCGCCCACGTGGTCGGCCCGTCCGGCATGATGGACGGGCAGATCGGCGTGATCCGCAAGGCGCTCGACCGGGCCGGCCTCCAGAACACCGCGATCCTGGCGTACGCCGCCAAGTACGCCGGCGCCTTCTACGGCCCGTTCCGCGAGGCCGTGGAGTCGACCCTGCAGGGCGACCGGCGCCAATACCAGCAGGACCCCGGCAACGTCCGCGAGGCCCTGCGCGAGGTCGACCTGGACGTGGCCGAGGGCGCCGACATCGTCATGGTCAAGCCGGCCTTGCCGTACCTCGACGTGATCGCCGCGGTCCGCGACCGCGTCACCATCCCGGTGGCCGCCTACCAGGTCTCCGGCGAGTACGCGATGGTCGAGGCGGCCGCCGCTCACGGCTGGATCGACCGGGAAAGCGTCATCCTCGAGACGCTGACCTCGATCAAGCGCGCCGGCGCCCAGATCACCCTGACATACTGGGCGACCGCGGCCGCCCAGCTCCTGCGTAACCGCTACTGACCCCAACCGCACACAACCGGCCGCCGTTGTGGTCCCGCCGCGACGGCTTCAGAGTCCGGACGGCGTGCCCGGACTGTCGTCGGTCGAGCCCTGACCGAACCGGCTAGGCCGCCCCGCCACCGCCGGATCGGGCGACATGTTCACCTGGCCGCCCTGCTCCCCGGCCTGCGGCTCGTGCTCCTCATCCGGGTCGTAGGCCAGCGGCTTGTCCTTGGTCCGTACGTCGGTGCCGTCCTGCGCGGTCGGATCCTCGCCGGCCTTCTGTTCACCGATGTTGGCCGTCCTCACCGCGGTGGGCTCGCTGCCCTCGTCCATCGGGTTGTTCGCGTCCACGCCCCATGGCTGCTCCGACATGGTTCGCCTCCCAGGCTCGATATCCACAGTTGGCCTACCCGCTGGCCCGCGACCCAACCCTCACGGAGCGTCACGACTGTTCCGCCCCTGCAGCCGCACCCCCCGAGCGCGTTTGCTCTGAGCACATATCCGCATCACCCAGCTGGCCTGGGAGTTTGACGCAGCTGGCTGCGCCGCTGCGGCGCAGCGGCCATCACCCTGGGTGTCTGATGCCCCCTGGTGTTCAGAGCAAATGGGCGTGCGGGGTCACCCTGGGCGGCAGGGCTTATCCACAGGGGCGGCGCGCGGGCCGGCGGAACTGGGAGGCTCGTCGCGTGGATGAGGCGCAGAAGGAATGGTTCGGGGCTCTGCCGATCGCGGGGCTCGTGCGGCGGGCTCGGCGGATCGCGGACATGAGCCAGCGGCAGTTGGCGCGTGCGGCCGGCGTCTCGCAGAGTGCGGTCAGCCGGATGGAGACGGACGGGCTGGTGCCGAGCCTGGGGCTGCTCCAGCGGGTGTTGCGCGCGGCAGGGCTGTCGCTGGTCGTGGCGGACGCGGAAGGGCATGTGGTGCAGCCGATGGCCGACTGGGACAACACCCGTGACGGGGCGGAACGGCGCTATCCGAGCCACCTGGACACCATTCTTGATCCGCGGCCGGGGGAGTGGTGGGCCGACGTGTACGGTCTCGCGCGGCCGCCGGAGACGTACTACCGGGATCGGGACTTCCGGGACCAGATGCGGCGGCGCAGTCAGTGGGAGGTACGGGTGAGCAAGTACCGCCACGTGCCGCCACCGCCGAATCCGGTGCTCCGGCGATGGCGGCAGGAGTGGCTTCAGTCGTTGTCGCGGATGAGGCCGGTTGCGGTGGCGTCCGCGAGGCGGACATGACCGGACACGGTGGCGATGGCGAGCGTGAGTCGCTCGTCGGGCTCGCGGCGACGGTCGCCCCGGACCTGGACGGTGAAGCTGGTCGCCGTTTCGCCGGCCGGGATGGTCCGGCAGGCGGCGAACAGCTCGTAGTCCAGCAGGGGCAACGCCGTTCCGGGCAGCGCGGTGGCGCAGACCGGCAGCGGGCGGTCGATCGGGCGGGACAGGGTCACCGGGAAGGTCAGGGCGGTGGTGCCGACGTCACCCTCCCGGACCGCGGCGTCGGTCACGGTGAGTGCGGCGCGGCTGTGGAAGCGGGCGATCTGCGGGTCGTGGTCGCTGGCGCCCATCGAGCCGTTGGCGTCGTCCTCGGCGGCCCAGTCGGCGTTGATGTGCGCCGCCCGGATCTGAATCAGGTCGTCGTGCAGCGCCCGGTTTACGAAGAGCTGGTCGAGCGTCTGCGCCTGGCCGTCGAAGACGTACGAGTAGGCCGCCGCGGGCACGTCTGCGACCAGGTCGTCCCACAGGTTGCTGAGGCCGGCCTGGTACAGCGGGCCCAACTGGTCGCCGGGGTTGGCCGGCACCGGGTCGTCGGGGCGCGGGAAGACGTTCAGATCACCGCCGTACGCGATGCGCGCGTGCTCGTGCCCTTCCTCGATGGCGGTGGTGATCGCGGCGCCGTAGCGGGCCTGCTCGCGGCGCTGGCCCACCCGCGAGTCCGGGCCGGAGGAGTAGTGGTTGCTGATCGCCCAGAGCTGGACCGTGTCCGACGAGCCGGGAGCGGCCTTGACGTCGAACAGCGCGACCTGCGGCGCCCGGGTGAAGACGTTCGGGCCGTCCACGCCGGTGGACGTGTCCACATCGGGCGGCAGGACGGCGTTCAGCGTCTTGGGGTTGGACACCTCGGCGTTCTGTGGCAGCGGGGTGCCGCGGTAGTCGACCGCGGGCGCCGATCCGAGCACCGGGTCGTCCGCGGCGGGCGTGGCCAGCGAGAGACGGTCGGTGCGGTAGAGGAACGCCGCGACGATGCCGCGGGCGTCGGCGCCCGATCGGTCGTACGCGGCCGCGTACGCCGGGCCGCCGGTGCTGCTGATCGTCAGCGCCAGGTCCTGCAACGTGTCCGGGCGGCCGTCGGCGTTGTCCGTCGCGCCGCAGGCGAGCGCTGCTCCGGACACCGTGCAGATGTCCTGGTCCTCCGCCTCCTGGGCGAGGATCACGTCGGGTGCGTGCATCCGGGTGACGATCTGGTCGGCCAGGTCGGCGAGCTTCGACTCGTACTCGTCGGCCGAGGCCGGGACGTAGTCGAACGGCGGGTTGACACCGGGGCAGCCGGGATTGCCGACGAAGTCGCAGCCGTCGAACGGGTCGTCGCGGACGTCGTAGAGGTTCTCGACGTTGTAGGTGGACACCGCGAACTCGCTGCGGCGGTCGGCGGGCCTCGGCGGGTGGTTTCCCGACGGGTCGGCGCCGGGGGTGAAGGCGACCGATGCGGGCTGGATCCCGTACTTGTTGAACGCGTAGTAGAGGCCGCCGGTCGCGTCGCCGGACAGGACGTCGAAGGTGTTGGCCGGCGGCAGCAGCACGGTGTTGTCGCCGGCGGCGGCCTTGATCCCCATCGGCCCGATCATCAGCCGGTTGCCGTTGCCGTTGTCGAACCGGGCCGGCTCGTCGTCCAGGGGATGCGGGTCACGGAAGACCCGGCGCGCGTACGGGTCGGCGCGGTCCAGCAGCGGATCGTCGCGGTCGACCAGCCAGATCTCGGCGTCTGCGGTGCCGCTGAACACGTTGCGGCCGGACACCACGCCGGAGCCGTTGCGCACGGTGAGCTGCATGCCCTCGTGCCGTTCCCAGAACAGGTCCGCGGCAGCGATGTCGGCCGGCGGGGTGGCCGCATCGACCTGCCATTGCGACGCCGGTACGCCGGATTCGATCACCTGCACCAGGGAGGCGCTGGACAGCTGGGTCATGGCGAAGAACTCCGAGACCCGGGCCCGGACCACGATCTCGTCACCCACCGTGGGCACGTATCCGCCGATCAGCGAGGTGAACCCGCCCATGAACACGAAGATGCCGTCCGAGCTTGCCGGGTCGCCGTCCTCGAAGCCCGTGCGGGACTGCAGGAAGAACCCGTTCTGCGCGGCGCCCGAGGAAGACCGCGCCAGCGTCTTCTGGGTGACCACGCCGCGGACGTCGTAGAGGGTGCTGCTGGTGCCGTTGCCGGACGCCGGGGCCAGCGGGGACCGGTGGGTGCGCGGCGTCGTGGTGGTGGTGGAGCCCTGGACCGCGCCGACGGTGAACGGCTCAGGGTCGGCGGCGTGAGCCACACCGGGCACCAGCAGGGTCGCGGCCAACGGCACAGCGAACACGGCGGAAATGCGGGGGTATCGCACGGAGCCTCCACTGCGGAGCTGACTAAGGGGTACGCCGACCCTAGAGCCCCGGGTCAGTCCGTGGGTTCCAGCAGCTGTACCAGTTGCGCAACGTCGGCACCATACTCGTACCAGTCGCGGTCGGACTGGAAGCCCAACTCGGCGTTGACCTTAAGCATCGACTCGTGGTTGTGGGCGTTCCAGGTCTGCACCTCGCGCAGCTCCGGCTCGGCCGTGCGCAGCTCGAACAGCATCCGGGCCTTGATCGCCCGGTCGACGCCGTAACCCCGGTGCTCCCGGACCACGATGGTGTCGTACTGGTCCGCCCGCTCCGGGTGCTGCGCCGGCACCACCACCTCGGTCAGCCCGGCCACCACCCCGGTCGCCTCGTGGATGGCGAGCACGATGTACGGCTTCAGTCCGCGCTTGTGCAGGGTGTTCAGGCTGTCGCGCAACCGTTGCGGGTCGGACGACCGCGGCGCCAGGTCGAGTTCGGCGTCGTCGTCCTGCGCGTCCAGCTTCGCCTCTGCGTACGCGGCCAGCAGCTCCTCCGGCGGCCCGCCCGGGTGATATTCGATCCGATAGCCCGCGCCGATGCCGCGGGCCATCTCGCCCAGCGTGTCCCAGTCCACCTTGGACAGGGACAGCACGCTGCGGGTCTCCGCGTATTCGCGTTCGAACCCCAGGGACTCGAAGAACGGAATGGCCGGGGTGCCGCCGATCGCCTCGGCGCCGATGGTGGAGAAGCCCTCCAGGTATGCCCGGCGCGCGGCCATCCCGACCAGCTGGCGGCCCAGCCCACGACGGCGCAGCCGCGGGTGCACCACCACTTCGAGCACGCCGATGTCGCCCAGCAACAGGATGCTGACGTGCGCGAAGATGCTGCTCTCACCTTCGGCGAGCCGATCGTCCTCAGCCACCCAGTTGATCCGTCGCTCGCCCGGCATGGTCTCGGCCAGGTATTCCCTGACCTGCGCGTCGTGCCACGGTGGGTCGTCCGGGAGGTCAACGGCCAGGGCGGCGTTCATCGTCTCCACGAGCGATTGGATCTCCTCCGGCGACGCTGCCCGCGGATCCCATTCACGCACCCTCACCCGTACAGCTTGCCGGGTGAGGGCATCCGGGGGAAGTGCTCGGGGCGCTTTAGTGTGCGACCGGTCACTGAGCGTTGTCAGACCCGGCTGCGCTGACCATACTCGTTGGCCGCGTCGAACACCCGCTGAGCGTACGGGCGCACCGCGTTGTACGACAGGATCGCGTCCCACCACGCGTCCGCCCGGGACAGGTCACGCCCGCCCTTGCACAGGTACAGCGCCGCGGCCAGGGACGCGTCGTCGATGTCGTTGGGGTCTGCGGACCCGCTGTTGTCCGCATCCACCTTCATCTCGTTCCAGGTGGCCGGGATGAACTGCAGCGGGCCGACGGCGCGGTCGTACGTGGTGTCGGCGTCCACGCTGCCCTGGTCGGTGTCCCGGATCAGCTGCCGGCCACCCTTACCGTCCAGCGGGAGCCCGAGGATCGGCGGCTGCACCGAGCCGTCCGCGCCGAGTACCGCGCCGTTCGCGCTGCCGTGCGCCGACTCCACCTTGGCGATCGCCGCGATCGTGGTCCAGCTCAGGTGACAGTTCGGCGCGGTACGGGCGGTGACCAGTTCCGCGTACCCGTACGCCTGCACCGCCACCACCGGGATGCCGACCCGGGTGCCGACACCCTGCGCCCAGCCGGCCAACGCGTCCGCCGGTCGCTGGCCGGTGATCACCGGCCCGGCCGGGGCGGACCCGGTCACCGCGGGTGCCGGCGGAAGGGCGACGCCACCGCTGGGCGCGGGGGCCACCGGTCCGCCGGCGTCCAGGGGGAAGCCGGGGGTGGCGCTGGGCGGGGTACTGACCTTCAGGGCCTCGGGTACGAGATATGCGCCGGCAGTCCCGGCGGCACCGATCAGCAGCACCGCGATGATCGCCGGGATGAGGAACCGGCCGGTGGGGCGCTTGGCCCAGGCGTGGGTGGTCCGGCCGGCGTTGCGGGCGACCCGGATCGGGTTGGCGTGCCGCAGCACCCGGGTGACCCGCCCGGACGCGGACCGCACGGTGACCACCGCCGGCCTGTCCAGATCAATCTGCGTCTCGGCAGCCGGCGGGCTGGGCTCGGGCGCCGGCGGGCGCACCTCGCGCCCGGTCTCCGGCTTGTCCTCTCCGTCCGCCACGCATCGAGGTTACAAGGCGTGGCCTACGCTGTGGGAATGCCGCGTTACGACTATCGCTGCCGCGCCTGCGGCGACACCTTCGAGGTCAGCCGTCCGATGGCGGAGGCGGCCGCGCCGGCGACCTGCCCGCAGGGTCACAGCGACACCGTCAAGCTGCTGTCCACTGTCGCCGTGACCGGCCGCGGTGGCAGCGCTCCGGCCGCGCCGGCCGGCGGTGGCAGCGGCGGTTGTTGCGGCGGCGCCTGCGGTTGCTGAACGTCCGCGCCGGGATCCGTACGGCGGCATCAGAACGGCCGGACGAAATCGATCCCTGCTCCGCAACCGAAGATGAACCGTGTCGTTACGTCACGCGTAGTGCCGTGCGTAAACGTCGATGACTCGTGCGTGGGTCGCCCGAAGCGGGTCGTCCATTGCGGGTGGACAGTTACCGTCCGTTTCTACGATGTGCTACGCCAATGCGGTGCGGCAGCATGAAGCGCGACTTCCCTATGGGCGGAGGTTTTCACCGTGTCGGGTCGGGTCCAGCTACCGAGTGGGCTGGTGACCTTTATGTTCACCGACATCGAAGGCTCGACTCGTCTGGCCCGGATGCTCGGTGACACGTACGGCGCTGTCCTCAGCGCCCATCGCACGGTGCTTCGCAGAGCCCTGCGTGACTTCGAGGGCACGGAGCTTTTCACTGAGGGTGACTCCTTCTTCATCGCCTTCGAGGACGCCGCGGCGGCCGTCCAGGCCTGCGTTGCGGCCCAGCGGGCGCTTGCGGATTGTGACTGGCCGGCGGCCGACCGGTTCGGCGCCGACGCCGTCCCACGGGTGCGGATGGGCCTGCACACCGGCTGGGTGGTGCCCAGCAACGGTGAGTACGTCAGCGCCGAAGTTCACCGTGCCGCCCGGGTGGCCGCCGCCGCCCACGGTGGCCAGGTGCTCTGCTCCGAGGCCACGGCCCTGGCCACCACCACCTGGCCCGGCAGCACCGCGCCGACCGGTTATGACCTCGTTGATCTGGGCCTGCACCGGCTGCGCGGCTTCGACGGCTCGGAGCGGCTGTACCAGATCGTCACGCCGGGCCTGGACCGGGTTTTCCCGCCGCCGCGCACCCCGACTGCCGCCAACCACAACCTACCCAGCGCGATGACGCCGCTGGCCGGCCGCCGGGCTGAGATCGCTGAGCTCACCGCCCTGGTCACCGGTCATCGGCTGGTCACCGTGGCCGGTGCGGGCGGCTCCGGCAAGACCCGGCTCGCCGTGGCCGTCGCGGAGCGGGTGCGTGCGGCGTACCCCCACGGGGTCTGGCTGGTGGACGCCGCAGACCTGCCGTCCGAGGGGGCCGAGGCAGCCCTCACCGAGGCGGTCGCGCGCGTGCTGGGGTGGGGCCGGGAGCCGGGCCGGCGCCTGATCGATACCCTGGTCGACCATGGCGCGCCCCGTCGGATGCTGCTGGTCGTGGACACCTGCGACGCCGCGCCGGCCGCTGTTGCGTGGGTGGTCCGGCGGCTGCTGACCGGCTGCCCGGATCTGGACGTGCTGGTCACCGGCCGGGAACCGCTGGATGTGCCCGGTGAGATGCTGTGGCGGATCCCGCCGCTGGCGCCGGCCGACATGGTGGCTCTGCTGACCGAGCGCACCGCCGCGGCGCGTGGCGGCCGGACCGTCCCGGACGAGCAGCCCGAGGATCTGGCCCGGGTCGCGTCGCGCCTGGACGGCTCGCCGCTGGCCGCCGAACTGGCCGCTGCCCGACTGCGGGTGCTCTCCGCCGGTCAGCTCGCCGCGCGGCTGGACGATCCGCTCACCGCGCTGGACGGCCGGGCGTCGGGCGCCGGGCGGCACGCCGGGCTGACCGCCAGCCTGGACTGGTCGTATCACCGGCTCGGTGCGGACGCTGCCGGACTGCTGCGGCGGCTGGCCGTGTTCGCCGGCCCGGTGGATCTGCCGGCGGTCGAGTGGTGCGGGGACGGCGCTCTGGGTGCGCTGTCCGAGCTGGCCGACAAGTCGCTGGTCGACGTGCTGCCCGGCATCCGGTACCGGCTGTCCGCGCCGGTGCGCCGGTACGCCACCGAGCGGCTGGTCCGGGCCGGCGACGAGCGCAGCGCCCGGGACCGGCATGTCGCCTGGTCGCTGCGCACACTGGACGGTGTGCTGGTGGACACCGACGGGCAGCCCCGAACCGTGTCGCTGACCGAGCTGGCCCCGTACGTCGGTGAATGGCAGGCCGCGCTGCGCTGGTCCGCCACCGATGGCAGCGTGCCCGCCGGGTTGCGGCTGGCCCGGGCGCTGGACCCGTGGTGGCGGGAGCACGGCGGCGCCCGCGACGGGCGAGACCTGCTGGTCCGCTTGTACGGGCGCTTGGACGGCGAGCACATCGCCCCGGACGAGCTGGCCGCGACGTACCTGGTGCACGCCGGCCTGACCGACGACCGTGACGAGCGGGACCGGTTGCTGAGCCGGGCCGAGGACGTGGCCCGGCGCGCCGACCATCCGGCGCTGCTGGTGCGGGCCCTGGCCGGGCGGCGGCTGGCGCTGCTGGACAACCGGCAGCTGCCCGAGGCGGAGCGGGTGTGCCGCGAGGTGATCGCCCGGGCCGACGGGACCGGTGTACCGGGTGCGGCGCTGCCGGCCGTCGTGTCCCTGGCCGAATTGCTGTGGCGGCGCCAGGATCTGGACGAGGTCGCCGAACTGCTCGGCGGAGCACGCCAGATCGAGGCCCGTCTGCCGGAGGAACGCGGACGCCGTACCGTCGATTGGCTGCTCGGGATGGTGGCGCTGCGCCGGGGTGACCTGATCGCCGCGCACGACCACCTGGTGGTCGCCCTCCGCTCGCGGCTGCGGCACGGGTTCCGGGGCGCGGCCGCGGACGCCGTGGCGGCGATTGCCGTGCGGTGTGCGATGGGTGGTGACCCGACGACCGCGGCCGCCCTGTTCGGTGGGGCGGAACCGGTGCGTGGTGTCCGCCGAACCGCCGTCTTCGGGCCGTACTGGGCCGAGCAGCAGGCCGCGCTGCGGTCGATGCTGGGTGACGCGGCCTTCGACTCGGCGTACGCGGACGGCGCCAGCCAGGGCTTCGATCGGGTGGTGGCCACCGCTCTCGCCGTCGAGCACCCGGACCTGGAACACGACTCCGCCCGCTTCGCCCCCACGCTCGGTTGATCAGCCGGTTATCGTGAGGACGTGCAGGCAGGCGTGCCGTGATTCATCTTCCCCTGGTCCGTCAGGGACCGCTCCGCGCACTGGCCCTCCGGCTGGGGTTCGCGATCATCCTCGTCCTCACCACGGTCGCGATCATCTACGTGGACCGGGACGGATACCGTGATGCCAACGAGGACGGGCTCACGCTGCTCGACTGCTTCTACTACGCGGTCGTGTCTTTGTCCACGACGGGATACGGGGACATCACCCCCGTCACCTCCGAGGCCCGGCTGGTAAACGTCCTGGTCATCACGCCCGCCCGGGTGCTGTTCCTGATCATCTTGGTGGGCACCACCCTCGAGGTGCTCACCGAGCAGTACCGCAAAGGCCTGCGCGTCACCCGCTGGAGGCGGAAGTTGAAGGACCACATCATCGTCTGCGGCTACGGCACCAAGGGCCGGGCCGCGGTGAGTGCGCTGCTGGAGACGGGCTACGACAAGTCCCGGATTGTGGTGGTGGAGAGCCGGGAAGCGGCGATCCGGCAGGCGACCGCACACGGGCTGGTGGTGATCGAGGGCAATGCCACCCGCTCGGCGGTGCTGAATGAGGCCGACGTGAAGAACTGCAAGTCGGTCATCATCGCCACCGACACCGACGAGGCGTCCGTGCTGATCACCCTGACCGTCCGGCAGCTGACCGCCGGCCAGGCGCGGATCATCGCCTCGGTGCGCGAGCAGGAGAACGCCGCCCTGCTCAAGCAGAGCGGCGCGCACCACGTCATCGTGTCGTCCTCCACCGCTGGTCGCCTGCTCGGCCTGACCACCACCACCCCGCCGCTGATCGACGTGGTGGAGGACCTGCTCACCCCGGGCCAGGGCATGGCGCTGGCCATGCGGTCGGCCCAGCGCGCCGAGGTCGGCCGCAACCCGCGCGAGCTGCAGACCCTGGTGGTGGCGCTGATCCGGCGCGGCCGGGTGTTGCCGCTCGGCGGCGCCGAGAAGGTCACCATCGAGACCGGCGACATGTTGATCTACATCCGGGACGAGGAGGCCACGGTCGCCGGTATCACCGTGTGAGCTAGATGATCGTCCACGTGTCGCCGGTGTGCAGCAGGCCGTCCAGCATCTCCTCCGGAGTCCCCTTGGCCCTGGCCTTCGCGTCGACCAGCTGCTTCTGCACGATCTCGTCGTAGCTCGGGCGCTTGACGTCGCGGAACACGCCGATCGGGGTGGTGTTCAGGTCGGAGCCGGAGAGCCGGGACAGCGCGAACGCGTACGCCGGGTCGTCCACCGTCGCGTCGTGCACCATGGCGTTGGCGCCGCCCTCGACCACCTTGAGCC
>DASSAL010000028.1:0-27095 GCA_035685405.1 Actinoplanes sp.
CACTTCGCCGCCCCCCGGCCACATCCGGTCAGTTACCGGTCGAAGCGGCGTAGTCCCGGGCCACCCGCACCAACTCGACCAGCCCGCTCGCGTACTCCTGCGACTCGGCGTGCGCCTCCGCGTACGGCGGCTGGAAGCCGACGCCGTCCCATTCGTTCGTCACGGGGTTCCAGCGGTCGTTGCCGACCTCGAAGTCCCAGGCGAAGATCCCCTGGTCGTAGTACAGCTGGTCGGCCGAGTTGCCGGCCGCCGAGTACAGCACGTCGGCCACCGGGCCGGTGTACGACGGCCAGGTCACCGTGCCGCGCTCGGTGGAGATGGCGGCCACGATGCGGCGGGCACTGTCCAGGAAGTACTTCTGCTCGTCGATCGACGGCCGGGGCAGGGTGATCCGGCCCTCCGCCTTGTACGCCCCCGGCGACCACATGAAGTACCCGCCGTAGCTGTGCACGTTCATCGAGAACTTGATGTTCGGGTGCGCCTCGGCCAGCGCGACGACGTTGCGGCTCTCCGCCTCGGACAGTTCACCGGTTCCGGCGTACGTGCCGGACAGGCAGTTGGTGCTGGCGCCCACGTAACCGTCGAAGAGCGACCCGACCGCGTAGTTGCGGTTGACGTCGACCCCCCACGAGTCCTGGAACCGGGGGTCGCGGGCGGCGCCCGTACAGTGGTTGACCAGGTTCTTGCGCTGGAAGTTGAAGTCGTTGAACGAGTAGTTCGCACCGTCCGGGTTCACCGTCGGGATGATGAACACGTCGACCGAGTCGACCAGCTCCCGGGTGCCCGCGTCGGTGGCGTAGTTGGCCAGCAGCCGCTCGGCGAACTCCAGCGTGACCAGCGGGGTCGCCCACTCACGGGCGTGCTCCTGCGAGTACGCCATCACGCCGATCTTGGAGCCGTCGCGGACCTTGCCGATCCGCAGTGCCTGCACCGTCCACGGCCGGTTCGGCACCGAGCCGTCCAGCCCGTCGTCCAGCGTGACCGGCCCGGTCACCGGCATCGGCAGGCCGGCCGAGCCGTCCTCCACGAAGGCCCGGAACCGCTGCGGGTACCGGGCGCTGAGGAACGCCGCCACGTCGTCGGTCGTGCTGATCACCTTGCCGGTCGCGTCGGTGGCCAGCGTGACGGTCAGCACCCGGTCCCGGTAGGTGGCACTCAACGGTCGGTTCGGCCGTCCCGGGTCGACCGTGCGCACCTGGACACCGTTCATGCCCTGGTCGCCGAACCGCACCGACTCGACCACCACGGCGGCGACCGCCGGGTCACCCAGGTAGGCCACCGCGTTGCGCCGGTAGCCCTGGGTCCGGTTCGGCAGGGTGATGACGTCCACCAGGTCGGGGTACTGCCGGGCCAGCCGGCGGATCCGGGCGGTGATGTCGGTCGGCGTCATGTACGCGTCGATGAAGTCCTTCTGATATCCGCTGGGCAGCGGCGGCGGGGTGGCGCCCGGCCACAGCAGTGGGGTGATCACCCGGGACTCCCCGCCGAGGCTGGAGGTGGCTCGGACGCTCACCGGCTGCGCGGGCAGCGGTTGCGGCAGCGCGACGTGGTACTGGTACTCGCCGGCGTCGGAGAACCGGAACAGCGGGTAGGAGCCGGTGGTGCCGTCGGCGGTCGTCCAGGTCACGGTGATCTCGACGTCCGGGTCGTCGGTGGCGGTGGTGGCCACCTGGGTCTGCAGGAAGGTCCGGCCGCTGGTGGTCCACCAGTACGCCTGCAGGAACACCAGGGTGTCGGCGGCCGCCCGGGTCTGCGGCGCCCGCCGCAGGGTGGCCGCGGACGCGGTCGGGATCTTCCGCACGGCGACGGCGCCGCGGGCCTGCATCGCGGCCAGTTGATCGGCGGTCACCACCACGTCGGCCAGCACCTGGCCGGGTGAGGTGCGGGGACGGGCGGCTATGTCGGCGCCGGCGGCGACCAGGTTGCGGAACGCCGCCTCGTCGGGAAGGCGGAAGCGGACGAGCGCGGTCTCGTCGGCGGCCAGGGTGACCGTCGCGGCCGGGGTGTCGGGCGGAGCGGCGACGCCGGCTCCGGGATGGGTGAGCAGGCCGACGGTGAGAACGGCTGCGGCGGCGGTAGCCGCCCAGCGCCTGGTGGACATGGAACCTCCTGCGGACATCGAAGGATGTTGGTCCCACACCAGTGCATTGATTGATCCCTGTCAACCGCTGCTCGAACCGCGCCGTCCGGGCGGGCAGCCGGGTGTCGATCTCCAGCGGGCGATTGAGTGCCTTCTGGTCTAAAGTATGTCGATCCAGCCGCCCACCGCTGAAGAGGCGACGATGACCGAAGAGGACCAGCCGGGCGACGACCTGGCGGGGCTGGTGGGCCGCGCGATCGAGGGCGATCAGGCGGCGTGGAACACCATCGTGGACCGGTTCGCCGGCCGGGTGTGGGCGGTGTGCCGGGCGTACCGGCTCAACCAGGCCGACGGGTACGACGTCTTCCAGCAGACCTGGCTGCGGGCACTGGAGAATCTGGAGTCGCTGCGCGACCCGGCCCGGTTCGGCGCCTGGATCGGCACCACCTGCCGGCACGAAGCGCTCGCCACCCTGCGCCGGTCCAAGCGGTACCACCTGGTGGGTGACTCGGGTCTGCTGGACCGCACCGCGGACCCGGGCGACGACCCGGAGCAGCCGCTGCTGGTGGCCGCCCGCAACGCCGAGCTGTGGCAAGCGTTCCGCCGGCTCAGCCGGCGCTGTCAGCAGGTGCTGCGGGTGCTGGTGGCGGACGCCGACGAGGGGCGACCGTCGTACGAGCTGGCGGCCGCGGCGCTGGGCATCCCGATCGGCAGCCTCGGCCCGACCCGGGGACGGTGTCTAGCCCGGCTCCGCGAATACCTGACAGAAGGTATCGCGGAGTCGTCGGGCGCATCATGACAGTGATGAGTTCCGCACGCAACGCGATTTCCCGCTGGCCGGAGGAGACACCGTGAACCCCGACGACGCCCGCCTCACCGCCTGGCTGGCCGATCTGTTCCGGGCCGCCGACCCGGCGCCGGGTGAGATGGTGGAACTGGCCCGGCGAAGTTTCGCCCTGCGGACGCTGGACGCCGAGCTCGCGGCGCTGGTGGAGGACTCGGCCGGCGCCGGCGCCGGGCCGATCCCGGTCCGCGAGCCGTCGGGCGCCGACCCGGACGGGCCGCAGCTGCGCCAGCTCACCTTCCAGTTCCACGACGACCGCACCGGCGACGACCTGATCGTCGCGGTGGAGGTGGCGGCCCTCGGCGAACGCCGCCGGCTCACCGGTCACCTGACCCCGCAGGGGCCGGCCCACATCGAGGTACGGCAGCCCGCAGTCCCGCGAGCCCGCCGGGTCGATGTCGACCGGCTCGGCCGGTTCCACGTCGACGACCTGCTCCCGGGACCGGCGAGCCTGACCTGCCACCGCACCGGCGCCCCCGCCGTGGTCACCGAGTGGACCCTCCTGTAACGACCTCAGGTGGACGTGCCCGGCAGCAGATGCACCACCACGCCGAGACCGTCCTCGCGGCGGTCCAGCCCGCCGGCCACCAGCTGGTCGAACGCCGCCCGCGGGGGCAAGCCGGCGTCCTGCGTGCACAGATCCGCCACCGCACCGCTGACCTGCGGGGCGGTGAACGAGGTCCCGCTCCAGGTGGCCCAGGCGTCCGGCCCGAACTCGATGTCGTCCGTCCCGTCCGTCGGCTCCGGTGGCACGACGCCCGGCACGAACGTCGAGACCACCCCCACCCCGACGGCCGAGCAGTCCACCCAGGAACCCCGGTTGGAGAAATCCGCCGGTTCGAGGTCGGCGTCCACCGCGCCGACCGCCTTCACCTCTTCGAACGCGGCCGGGTAGAGCTTTTCGGTGGCGCCGTCGTTACCGGCACTGGCCACGATCAGCACGTCCGGGTGCTCGGTGGTGATGTGCCGCACCGCCTCGGAGATCGCCAGCGGCGGCTCGCCGTCCACCGCCGGCGCGCCGAACGAGGCGTTGATGATCAGCCGGCGGTCCGGCCCGGCGTCCTCGACGGCCTGCAGCATCGCCCGGGCCGCGCCGGTGTCGGTGCCCATCCCGTCGTTGTGGGTGAAGCGATAGACGTAGATCTCACACGACGGCGACAACTGGCGCACGATGCCGGCCGTGAACGTGCCGTGCCCGGCGAAGTAGTCGTTGCGGCCCTCGGGATTGACCACGTCCAGCTGGTCGAAGGCGACCGCTGTGACACCCTTCGACCAGCCGTCCAGCCGTTGCTCCTCGGCCCGGCCGGTGTCGATGATGGCCACCCGGACGCCCGGGTCGATCTCGGCCACCGGCGGCGCGGCGTCGGTCACCGTGGTCAGTCCGGGCAGGACGTCACCCTTGATCACGTATCCGAGCGGCACGATCGGGTTGAGGTTCGCGGTGATCTTCTCGTCCCGGAGACCCTGGACGTCGGCCACCAGCGACTCAGCCTCCCGGGCCGGCCGGCACCGCATCCGCCGCATCGACTGCACCGCCTGGTCGGGCTGGTCCGGTGGCTCGTATCCCTCGATCCGCGGGTCGCCCGGGCCGACCACGAGCGTGGTGCTCGCCACCAGCACCGGTCCGTTCGGCTGGTCGAGCAGGACGCACGGAACACCGTCGTCGTTGCGGGCCTCCGGCACCCGGGCGACGATCCGCTGGTAGACGTCCTGGAGGTTCTGCTGGCGCAGCCGGTCGGACTGCGTGCGCACTGCGGCTCGGTCCGCTTCGATCTGCTCGGGACTGCGCCGGTCCCGCAGCGGCCAGGGGGACGGGCTGGCGGATTGGGTCATGGCTCTCCGTTCCGGTGCATCGGTAGGCTGACGTCGATATATCTCCGGGTCATCGGGCGGTGCGCGATGGACACAGAGGTAAGCCTGCTGGACGAGGCGGACGCCGCCTACACCAGAGTCCGCCTCGATCCGGCCAGATACGCCGGGCTGGCCGAAGATTGCGTGCGCCGGGCCCGGGCGGCCGGTGACATCGAGGCGCTGGTCGCCGGCCTGCGCGCGGCGGCGTGGGCCCGGCACGCCGTGCTGGACAACGACGGCGCCCGCCGGCTGCTCGATTCCGGCGTCCGGCTGGCCCGCCGACACGGATACCGCCGCCGGCTGGGTGACCTGCTGGTCACCCGCGCGGTCGCCCTGCACGAGCTGGGCCGGTATGCCGCCGCGGACCGTGACCTGCGCCAGGCCGAATCCCTGGTGGCCGCCGCCGACCTGCCGGATCTGCGGTTCCAGCTCGCCGTGCTGGACCACAACCGAGGGCGGATCCAGTCCGCCGCCCGCACCTATCGGGACCTGCTGGACGACCCGGGGACCCCGCCGCTGATCTGGGTCAAGGCGGCCAACAACCTGGCCAACGCGCAGACCCTGCTGGGCCGTCCCCAGGAGGCGCTGAGCCACCTGGACCGGGCCGCCGAGCTGGCCGGTGCGCTCGGGCCGCTGCTGCCGGCGGTGATCGCGAACAGCCGGGCCTGGTCGGAGTTCCACGCCGGGCACCTGGCCGAGAGCGTCCGGCGGTTCGAGGAGGCCGGGCGGTTGCACGCCGCGGCCGGCCTGCCGCTCGGCGAGCATCACCAGGAGTACGCCGATGTGCTCCGCGATCTGCGCCTGCTGGACGAGGCGACTGCGGCCGCGCGGTCCGCCGCGGTGGAGTTCGAGCGGCACGGCGCCCGGCTGATGGCCGCCGAGGCCCGGCTGCGGTGCGCCCGGGTGGCGCTGGAGCGGGGCGAGTTCGCCACCGCCTGGACCGACGCGGCCGCGGCGGCCCGCGACTTCCGCCGGCAGCGGCGGCCGGCCTGGGCGGCCCGGGCGATCATCACCCGGGCGGAGGCCGAGGCGGCCCGGGACGGTTACACACCGGACGCGCTGCGCCGGTTCCGGCGGGCGGCGGCGGACCTGCGCCGGCTCGGGTTGCGGACCGAGGCCGCGTACGGGCATCTGGCCGCCGGCCGGGCCGCGCTCGCCCTGCGCCGCACACCGATCGCCCGCCGTGAACTGACCCTGGCCGGCGACCTGTCGCTGGGCCGGTCGCTGCTGGTCCGGCTGCGCGGGCACCTGGCCCGGGCGTTGCTGGCCGAGGCCGACCGGCCGGCCGAGGTGATGCGGGAGTGTTCCCGCGGGCTGCGTGACCTGGCCCGGCACCGGGACGCGTTGCCATCGCTGGAGTTACGGGTGCTCGCCGCCGGTCACGGCACCGAGCTGGGCGAACTGGGCCTGCGGCGGCTGCTGCCGTCCGCCCCGCCGGCCCGGATCCTGGACTGGCTGGAACGCACCCGGGCGGCCGGGCTGATGCGGGTGCAGCCACCGGCCAGCGGAACGGATTCCGACGTCATCGCGCTGCGCCGGGTCGAACTCGAACTCCGGGAGGCACGACTGCAGCGCGGCGAGGAACCGCCCGCGCTGCTGTCCCGGCAGAGCGCGCTGGAGAGCCGGATCCGGCGCCGGTCCTGGACGGAGGCCGCGGTCGGCGGGGAGCCGGCCGCCGTCGCGACCGGCGCCGAGCTGCGCCGGGCGCTGGACGGCGCCCGGCTGGCCGAGTACGCGGTGATCGACCAGCGGGTGCTGGCCGTGGTGGTGGAGCCGCGCCGCACCCGGGTGGTGGAGCTCGGCCCGGTGGCCCCGGTGCACGCGGAGGTGGAAGCGGCGGCGTTCGGCCTGCGCCGGCTGCTGAGTGGCACCCGGTTCGCGGCCGCCGCGATCGCCTCGGTGGCCACCGCGCTGGATCGCCTGTCGGCGTTGCTGGTGCGGCCGCTCGGTGTGCCCGGCGACGTTCCGCTGGTGGTGGTGCCGTCCGGCCGGCTGCTCGGGGTGCTCTGGTCACCGCTGCACCCGGCGCCGGTGGCGATCACGCCGTCGGCCAGCCTCTGGGTCCGCCGGCACGCGACCGCGCCACGCTCCGGTGGCGGCCGGGTGGCCGTGGTGGCCGGTCCCGATCTCGACTGTGCCGCCGACGAAGCGCGCGCGGTGGCCGCCCAGCATCCCGGGGCCGATGTCCTGGTACCGCCGGAGAGCACCGTGGACACGACGGTCGCCCTGGTCGGCGACGCGGCGCTGGCGCATCTGGCCTGCCACGGCCGGTTCCGGTCGGACAGCCCGTTGTTCTCGGCACTGGAGCTGAGCGACGGCCGGCTCACCGTCTACGAAATGCTGGCCCGGGGCGTGGCGCCGCGGCGGGTGGTGCTGGCCTCCTGCCATTCCGGCACGCAGCGGCCGTACGAGGGCAACGAGGTCCTCGGTTTTGTCGGCGCGATGATGTCCAGCGGCACCGTCGGCATCGCGGCGGCCGAGGTGCCGATCCCGGACGGGGCGTGCGCGGACGCGATGACGGTCCTGCACCAGCGCATCGCCACGGGCGATACGCTGGCCGCCGCGATGTGGCACGCCCGCGCGAAACTGGCCGGCGGCGACCCGGACCGGTACGTGGCCTGGTGCGGCCTCGCTGCCTACGGCCCGGGCTGATCGAGAGCGGTGATGGTGGAGCTGACGGTGGGTGGTGTCCCGGTCGCCACCTACGTCGTCGATCCGGATCTGGACATCCGCCTGGGCCCGCGGCCGTACCTGCACCCGGTGCGGACCCTGGGCGGCGTCGTGGTGACCGACGCGCTGTGCTTCGACCATCCCTGGCATCTCGGTGCGTCGCTGACCATGCCGGACGTCAACGGTGCCAACCTGTGGGGCGGGCGCAGCTACGTGCGCGACGCGGGTTACGTCTGGCGCGACGACCACGGCCGGATCACCCACGAGGAGTGGCGGCCGGCGGCGGACGGCCTGGCCGAACGCCTGTGCTGGCGCGACGGTGCGGGCGAGGTGCTGCTGACCGAACGCCGGCGGATCGGCGCGCACCCGGATCCGCGCGGGTGGCGCCTGTCGTTCGGCTATCGGCTGACCGCGCCGCCGGACCAGGACGTGACACTGGGCAGCCCGGCCTCCAATGGCCGCACCGGCGGGGCCGGATACGGCGGCTTCTTCTGGCGCGCCGGCCCCGGCCCGGTAAGCGCCGACACCTCGAACGGCAGTGCCGCGCCGCGGGTGGAGCTCAGCGTCGGGGGTGCGTACACACTGGTGTTCGAAGGTCTGGCCGGCGACGACCGCTGGTTCGTGCGCGCCGGCGAGTACGCCGGGGTCTGCGCCGCGCTGGCCTTCGACAAGCCGCTGACCATCCCGGCCGGCGGCACCCTGTCGCGGGATCTCAGCGTGCTGATCGCCGACGGTGTCCTCCCCGCGGAGGACACCGCCGGCTGAGAGCGGTCAGACGGAGATGCGGCCCGCGCCGGCTCCCGCGGACACGATCGACTTGACGTTCGCCGCCGGGTCGAGGGAGTACGGGTACGGGATGCTCGCCACGCTGCCGCCGGTCTGGCCGGTGCCGGAGTTGACGAAGTGGTTGTTGCGGGCCACCAGCGTGCCCGGGCCCGAGTCACCCTCACCGAGGTGGAACGGGTCGTCGGTGTTCTCGAAGTAGTTGCCCTCGACCAGCACGCCGGCGCCCTCGGTGGAGGCGACGCCGTAGCCGCCGACATTGCTGTAGAGGTTGTTGTACACGTGCACCGGGTTGCCGAAGCGGACCCGCGGGTGCCGCTGGTTGGACCCGTCGAACCAGTTGTGGTGGTAGGTCACCCGCAGGTGCCCGCGATCCTGGCCGGCGTTGTCGTCGCTGTGGCCGAGCAGCATGGACTTGTCGTGGTTGACGACGCGGTTCCAGGAGACCGTGACGAAGTCCGAGCCGCGCTTGACGTCCACGGCGCCGTCGTAACCGTTGCTGAACGTGTTGTGGTCGATCCAGATGTTGGTGGCCGACTCCTGCACGTTGATGGCGTCGTCGTCCCAGTCGCGGAACGACAGGTTGCGGATGATGACGTTGCGGTCACCGTTGATGTTGAAGCCGCAACCGGCGATGGTGGCGCCGGCGTTGCCCAGGACGGTCTTGTTGGACCGCACCCGCAGCATGCCGGAGCAGCTGATCGTGCCGGCCACCCGGATCACCGCGGCGCTGCTCGAGCCGAGCGCCGTGGTGAGCGCCGACGCGCTGGTCACCGTCGTCGTCGCCGCGCTGCCGCCGCCGGAGGTGCCGCCGTTCTGGGTGGCCCAGCCGGCCAGCCCGGTCTGCGGCTGACCGGACGGTGGTGGCGGGGTGGTGCCGCCGCCGCCACCGCCGCTGCCGAGGTTGATCAGCGACCACCGCTGGTTGGCGCCGTCCAGATCGGTGTATCCGGCGATGGTGGCACCGTCCGCGGTGGACCACTGCCAGACGTCGAGTGCCTTGTTGCTGTGCCGGTTGATCAGCCGGACCAGTCCGCCCGACGAGTCGGCCAGCCGGAAGTGCTGCCGGGTGCTGCCGTTGTCGGCGTTCTGCACGAGGGCGGTGCCGTCGGTGGCGTTGGGCAGCTCCAACACCTTTCCGCTCATCACCGACCGCACTTTGTAGTAGCCGGAGCCGGCGTCGACGAACCGCCATTGCTGGACGGCCAGGTTGTTGCGGGTGAACTGGACGACCGGAGCACCGTCGGCGGTGGACCAGTTGTAGACGTCCATCGCCTTGCCGCTGTGCTGGTTCACCAGGACGTACGTGGCGTTGGTGTCGACCGTGGCGGCCGACGCGGTCAGCGGCGGGATCACCACGACGGCGGCTGCCGCCGCGGCGACCGAGGCGGCCGCCAGCCATCTGGATCGGGTTGACACTTGTCCTCCAAGGTGGGGGATGGGGTGGGATGGCCATACGCCGGGAGGTGGCTATCCGGCGTAGGTCTCGTACTCGGCGACCCTGGGCGTGCCGGTCGAGCCGGTGATGTCGAAGGTGATCTTGGTCAGCGAGGTCGCCGGGAAGGTGATCACACCGGCACCGCTGCCGGTGGCCAGAACGGCGCCGGTGTCGTGGTTGACCACGCGGTAGGAGCCGATGGTGCCGACCGAGCCGGCCGCCTCACGGATGTTGATCCGGGACACCCGGGTGGCGGAGCTCCATTTGATCGAGATCGAGCCGGTGGCGCCGGCCGGCGACCAGTACGTGCTCATGGTGCCGTCGCGGACGTTGCCGTAGCTGGTGCCGCTCGCCTTGCTGGAGCCGTCCGAGCCGGCCCCGATGCTGAGGTTGGTGCCGCTTGGTTGGCTCGGCGTGGGAGTGGTTGGTGCCGGGGTGGTGGGTGCCGGGGTGGTGGGTGCCGGGGTGGTCGGTCGCGGCGTGGGGCTGGTGGGTCCGGAGGTCGGCTGCTGCGGCGAGCACGCGCCGTTCGACACCCGCATACCGGTGTTGGCGCCGGCGGTCTGGCGGACGATCTCCGGCACACAGCCGGCCCCGTCCAGGCTGTACGGGTACGGGATGCTCACGCTGGCGTTGGACTGCACGTTCGGGCCGGCCGGGTTGGTGTCGTCCCCCGGGCTGGACCACGTGACGTTGTCGAAGATGTTGCCGGCGACCTGCCAGTAACCGGCCGCGTCGGTGTAGAAGGTGCCCAGGACGTCCTTGGCGTTCTGGAAATAGTTGTTCTCCACCTTCGCCCGGGCGCCGGCCCGGGAGTTGATTCCCGATTCGTGAATGCCCGCGTAGTGGTTGTTGTAGATGTGCGCGATTCCGCCACGCAGCAGGGGCGTACGGGAGTCGATGTTCTCGTACCGGTTGTGGTGGAACGTGACGTAGCCGTTGGAGGTGTCGCTCTCGCTGGAGCCGATCAGCCCGCCGCGGCCGGAGTTGCGCAGGAGGCTGTACGACAGCGTCACGTACTGGGTGTTGTCCTTCATGTCGAAAAGGCCGTCGAAGCCCTCCGATTCCCCGCCCGAGGCCTCCAGGGTGACGTGGTCGACCCAGACGTTGCGGACGTCGCTCTCCATGCCGATGGCGTCTCCGCCGTTGGACGTGGGGGAGCCGGACTTCTTCACGTTCCGGACGGTCACGTTCTGGATGATGATGTTGCTGGCCTCACGGATGTGGATGCCGACCTGATCGAAGACGGCCCCGCTGCCGACCCCGATGATCGTGACGTTGCTGATCTGCTTGAGTTCGATCACCCCGTCCGCGGTGTTGCAGCTGTCGCCGGACACCTTGCCGGTGTTGCCGTGGTTGATCGTGCCCTGGACCTCGATGGTGATCGGGGTCGTGCTGCTGGCCCGGCCGCACAGTGCGGCATGGATGGCGGTCCCGGTGGTGGCCCGTACCGTCTGGCCGCCCGCACCGCCGGTGGTGCCGCCGTTGCGGGTGGCGAAGCCGGTGGCGGTGCCGACCGCGGCGGCCGCCTGGGGGAGTGGCAGAGCCACCGCGAGCACCCCCGCGAAGGCCGTCGTGGCCAGCGCTGCGGAGACCCGCAGCACCGCTGATCGTCTCATCGTCGCCTCATCCTTCGTCGGCCGGTTGCTGATGCAACCCCAGGTGCCTCGGCGGGCCGGCAAGGTTGCCGACCGGCGGCTCCTCTGAGAAAGGTAAAAGCGAAATCGATGAAATTCAATAAAATAAATGTGCAGAATTGTTGCAGCGCAATGGGCACGACGACGACTGTCCCGGCCGCTTCCGGCCGGGCGGAATGCTTATGAAAAGTTGTTCTATATGCGCGGCGCCGGTGCCCAGGCGACGCCGAGTTCGGACGGCAGCAACCGGGACTGCGCCGAGCGGCGCAGCACCGTGGTGATGCCGGGGATGATCCGCACGTGGTCCGGCGGCTCCCCGTGGACGGCCACGAACCGGTCGTCCAGCCGGGCCGGCGGCGGCTGGCCCGGAGTGATCAGCGCTTCGGCGAACGCGGTGAACGCGGCGGTCCGGGACAGCGGCACGAGCAGCGGTGTTCCGGCCCGGTCCCGGCGGTGCGCCAGCAGGTTCGCCAGCAGGTCCACCCGGCCGGGCACGACGTCCAGCCCGGTGCCGGGCAGGCGCAGCCGGTCGGTCGGATATTCCAGGGTGGCCTGGCCGGCCCGCCCGGTGACGATCACCTCGCCGGCGATGAACTCCTCGGCGGCCAGGGTCACCGCGGCCATCAGGAGCAGGCCACCGCGGAAGGTGATCCGGGCGAACGCGGTGTCGTCGGTCTCGATCGGCCGCACCCGGTAGCGTTCCGCCTCCAGCCGCACCGGATCACCGGCCCCCGCCGCGGCGGCCACCGCCAGGCTCTGCATCACCGCGTGCGCCAGGGGATTGACGAGCGAACCGTCCACCCCGCCGCGCCCGGCCCAGCCGGCCCGCCGGTAATAGGCGTCGGTGCGCTGCCAGGCCGCCACCGTGGCGATCGCGGTGATCGGGCCCAGCTCGCCCCCGGCCACCGCGGTGCACAGCCGGGCCAGCGCCGCCGAGCCCAGGGCCTGGAAACCGACCTGGCAGGCCCGGCCGGCGGCGGCGATCGCCGCGCTGAGCTTCTCGTGGTCCGCCAGGGACAGCACCGGCGGCTTCTCCAGCAACAGATCACAGCCGGCGGCCACGGCGTCCAGCGCGATCGGCAGGTGCGTGTGCGGCGGCGTGCAGATCACCACCACCTCCGGCCGGACGGCCGCCAGCATCGCCCGGTGGTCGGGAAACACCGGGGCGTCCGGTGCCGGCTCGACCGGTGCCGGATCGGCCAGCCCGACCAGCCGTACCGCACCGCCGGCGGCGAGCTCGGCGATCCGGCGCCGGTGCCACCGGCCGTGTCCGTTGGCCCCGATGAGGCCCACCCGCACGGTCATCGCACACCGGCCAGGGTGTCCTCGACGCCGTGCTCGGTGAGCGCGGCCAGCCAGCCGGTGAGCAGCTCGCGGACCACCGGGTCGGCGGCCAGCTCACCGGGGAACACCGCGGACAGGCCGAGCAGCGCGTCCACCACGCCGGCCGGGGTGGCCGGAGCGCCGGCCAGCCGGGCCCGGATGTCCGCGGCCAGCGGATCGTCCAGCGGCAACGCGGAACCGTCGTCGGCATGGCCCTGCACATACCGCATCCAGGCCGCCACCACCAGCGCCGCCCAGCGCGGTGTCGCACCGGCGGACCGCCGGTCGGCGATCGTGTGCAGCACCCGTTGCGGCAGTTTCTGCGAGCCGTCCTTGGCCACCTGGACGGTGCGGTGTGCGATGCCCGGGTCGGCGAACCGCTCCAGCACCGAGTCGCCGTACGCGACGACGGTCATCCCGGGCGGCGGCTCCAGGCTGCCGGCCACGTCGTCGGCGATGAACCGGCACATCACGTCGCGCAGGCCGGGCATCCGCAGGGCCTCGGCCACGGTGGTCCGGCCGGCCACCGCGCCGAGGTACGCGATCGCCGAGTGCACGCCGTTCAGCGTGCGCAGTTTCAGCCGCTCCCACGGTCCGGCGTCCGTGGTGAGCACGGCGCCCGCCCGCTCCCAGGCCGGTCGCCCGCCCGGGAAGTCGTCCTCGATCACCCACTGCCGGTACGGCTCCGCGCTGACCGCGGCCAGGTCCCGGCAGCCGAGCGCGCGTTCCGCCACGGCCAGCGTCTCGGCGGTGCTGGCCGGCACGATCCGGTCCACCATGGTGCCCGGGAAGGTGACGTTGCCGGCCACCCAGTCGCCCAGCCTGGTGCCGGCCGGCAACCGGCGCAGCGCCTGACCCACCAGCTCGCGCACCCGCCGCCCGTTGGCCGGTAGGTTGTCGCAGCTGACCACGGCGATCGGGCCGGCACCGGCCCGGCAGCGCGCCAGCAGGCCCCGGACCAGCAGACCCGGCACGGTCACCGGCGGCCGGTCGGTGCCCAGGTCCGCGGCCAGGTCGGGGTCGACGATCAGCCGGCCGGTGACCGGGTCGAGGCGATAGCCCTTCTCGGTGACGGTCAGCGTGACCACCCGGACCGCCGGGTCCGCGATCAGCGCGACCACCGCGTCCGGATCGTCGGCGGCCCGGTGCACCGCGGCGAACGCGCCGATCACCCGGGTGGTGGTGGCCCGCTCCGAGGCCGAGGTGACGCTGAACAACCCGTCCTGCGCCCGCAACGCCGCCACCACGTCGGCCGAGCGGGGTGCCACCGCGACGATGCCCCAACGCCCGCCGGCCTCGGCGACCGCCCGCTCGGTGTAGACGGCCTGATGCGCCCGATGGAACGCACCCAGTCCGAGATGGACGATGCCGGCCGGCACGTCGCCCGGGCGCAGCAACGGCCGGGCCGCCTCGGGCAGCCGGTCCAGGTCGGCCAGCCCGAGCCGCGGCCGGACGGTCACCGCCATGCCGGGCCGTGCGGGAAGGAGAACTCGGCGATCGACTCCGGCCGCATGGTGGCGCTGAAGCCGGGCTGGTCGGGCAGCAGGTAGCGGCCGTCGCGGGTGCGTACCGGGTCGGTGAAGTGCTCGTGCAGGTGGTCGACGTACTCCACCATCCGCCCGTCCAGCGACGTGCCGACCCGGAGCACGTCGAAGGCGAACAAGTGCTGAACCAGCTCGCACAGGCCGACCCCACCGGCGTGCGGGCACACCGGCACGCCGAACTTGGCGGCCAACAGCAGTTCCGCGATCACCTCGGGCACGCCGCCCACCCGGCACGCGTCCACCTGCATCACGCCGATCGCCTCGGCCTGCAGCAGCTGCTTGAAGATCACCCGGTTGGCCGCCATCTCGCCGGTGGCCACCCGGATCGGCGCCACCGCCCGCTGCACCCGGGCGTGGCCGAGCACGTCGTCCGGGTGGGTCGGCTCCTCGATCCAGTACGGGTCCACGGCCGCCAGCCGGGCCATGTTGGCGATCGCCTCGTCGACGTCCCACACCTGGTTGGCGTCCATCATCAGCAGCGCGTCGGTACCGATCTCGGCGCGGATCAGGTGCGCCCGGCGGACGTCGTCCTCGATGTCCCCGCCGACCTTCATCTTCATCGCCCGCCAGCCGTCGGCGTACGCGGCGCGCGCCAGCGCCCGCACCTTGTCGTCCGGATATCCGAGCCAGCCGACGCTGGTGGTGTACGACGGCAGCCCGTCGCGGTCCAGCCCGGCCAGCCGCTCCGGCAGCCCGGTCCGGCCCTGGTCCAGGATCGTCGCCGCCTCCTGCGGGCTGAGCGCATCGGCGATGTGCCGGAAGTCGATGCAGGCCACCAGTTCCGCGGTGGGCATCTCGGCGAGCAGCCGCCACAACGGCCGGCCCGCCTCCTTGGCGCGCAGGTCCCAGACCGCGTTCACGATCGCGCCGGTGGCCATGTGGATCACCCCCTTCTCCGGCCCCATCCAGCGCAGCTGCGGATCCGCGGTCAGCGAGCGGGTGAAGCCGAGCGGGTCGGCGGTCAGGTCGGCCAGCGTGCGCCCTTCCACGTGCACGGCCAGAGCGCGCACGGCGGCGCAGGTCAGCTCGTTGCCGCGGCCGTTGGTGAAGGTGAACCCGGCTCCGGTGTACCGCCCGTCTGTGTGCAGTTCGACGTACGTGGCCGAATAGTCACCCCGGTTGATCGCGTCCGAGCCGTCGCCGGCCGCGGCGGTGGGGAACCGCACGTCGTGCACCGAGAGCGAGGTGATCGTCGTCATTGGACCTCCCCGGTCCGCCGGAAGATGCGTTTCGGCAAGTGGTACGCGATGTCCTGGATCGTCTCGGCGGCCTCGTCGTACGGCAGCCGGCCCTGTTCCACCAGGGCGGCCAGATGGGCGGCGTCCACCCGGCGGGCCACGTCGTGGCGCACCGGGATGGAGCAGAACGCCCGGGTGTCGTCGACGAAACCCGCGGTGTTGTAGAAGCCGGCCGTGTCGGTCACCGCCTCCCGGAACCGGCGCAGACCGTCCGGGGTGTCCAGGAACCACCAGGGCGCGCCGAGGTAGACCGCGGCGTACCCGCCGGCCAGTGGCGCCAGCTCGCGGGTGTAGGTGTCCTCGTCCAGGGTGTAGACGACCAGTCGCAGCCGCGGATCGTTGCCGTACGCGTCCAGCAGCGGCGCCAGCCCGTGCACATAGTCGGTGGCCTGCGGGACGTCCCCGCCGACGTCGCGGCCGTGTGCGGCGTGCAGCCACCGGTTGTGGTTGCGCACCGCGCCCGGATGCAGCTGCATCACCAGGCCGTCGTCGATCGACATGCGGGCGAACTCGACGAGCATGTGCGCCCGGAACGCCTCGGCGTCGGCGGCGGTGGCCTGCCCGGCGCGGCCGCGGGCGAAGAGTGCGGCCGCTTCCGGGTGCGACAGGACGAGGGTACGGGCGGTCGGGTGCCCGTGGTCCGAGGAGGTCGCGCCGGCGGCGACGAACACCGCGCGCCGCCGGCGCAGAGCGGTCAGGTAACCGTCGTACGTGCCGGTGTCCTCGCCGGTCATCTCGCCGAGCCGGTCGACCGAGCCGGCCCAGTCGCCGAACTCCATGTCCACCACGTTGTCCGGCCGGAAGGTGGTGATCACCCGCCCGCCCGGTCCGCCCCAGCCGTCGGCCGCCAGTTTGGCGTGCTGGGCCAGATCGTCCAGCGGCGTCTCGGTGGTGGCCAGCACCTCGATGCCGAACGTCTCGAACAGCGCGCGCGGCCGGAACGCCGGATCGGCCAGCTTCGCGGCGATCGCGTCGTACACCTCGTCGGCGGTGTCCGGTCGCAGCGGCGTGTGCACGTCGAACACCCCGGTGAAGGTGCGTTCCAGCCAGAGCCGGGACGGGGTGCCGCGGAACAGGTACCAATGCTGCGCGAGCAGCCGCCAGATGGCCCGGCCGTCGGTCTCCACCGGTTCTCCGGCGGGTGACGGCACGCCCAGCCGGCCCGGCGGGATGCCCTGGCTCAGCAGCATCCGGGTGACGTAGTGGTCCGGCACCACGAGCAGTTGTGCCGGGTCGCCGAACGGCCGGTCGTCGGCGATCAGGCCGGGATCGACGTGGCCGTGCGGGCAGATCAGCGGCCGGTCGGCGACCAGCGCGTGCAGGTCGCGGGCCAGGTCCTTCGCCCGGTCGCCGACGGCGAAGTTGAGGTCGGGCACGTCACTCCGTTCCGGGGTCGCCGTGCTCGGTGAGGTCGAGCAGGTCGGTGACGTGGACAGCGGCGCCGGTGTCCATCGAGCGGTTCGCGGCCAGGCCGGTGAGCAGCGCCTGAGCGCCGTCGTACGCGGTGGCCGAACGGTCCATCGGGTCCTTGGCGGCGCCGAGCAGGACGGCCAGCATGCGCTCGTCCGCGCCACCGTGCCCGGTCCGCGAGTGCTCGGGCAGCGGGATCTCGCGGGGCGGCGCCCAGAACGGCCGCACGGTGAGCGTGGCCCAGCCGCGTTCCGCCGCGCCGGTCACACCGTGGATCGCCGCGCCTTTGAGGCCGCCGGCCTCGTCCGGGCTGACGTGGTCGCTCTCCACCACCTCGAGTTCCAGGCGGCCCCGGCTGCCGTTCACCATCAGCCGGTAGCCCTCCCAGGGCGCGTACGCAGTGAGGTGGTACGACATGGTTGCCCCGGTGTCGTAGCGGACCAGCACCGCCATGTCGTCCTCGATGGTCACGCCGGGCGCGAACACGTTGCGGTCCCGCAGGTAGCCGTCGGCGACCTCGGCCTGCAGGTAGAGCGCGGTCAGCCGGTCGTTGTCCGTCATCCGCAGCGCGAACGGGTCGTCGGCGGCCTGGGTGCTGCCGTGCGCGCGCCGATAGTCGCGGGCGTAGCCGTGCCGGGCGCCGGTGTCGCCGTAGAAGAACAGCCGGCCGGCCGCGTACACGTCGGCCGGGCGGGCGCCCAGCCACCAGTTCACCAGGTCGAAGTGGTGGCCGGCCTTGTGCACCAGCAGACCGCCGGAGTGGGCCCGCTCCCGGTGCCAGCGCCGGAAGTAGTCGGCGCCGTGCCGCACGTCGAGCAGCCACTCGAAGTGCACTGACCCGATCTCGCCGATCTCGCCGTCCGCCAGCAGCGTCCGGACCTGCTCGTGCACCGGGTTGAACCGGTAGTTGAAGGCCACCGACACCCGGCGGCCGCTGCGCCGCTCGGCCTTCAGGATGGCCCGGCAGCCGTCCGCGTCCACCGTCATCGGCTTCTCGGTGATCACGTCGCAGCCGGCCGTCAGGCCGGTCACGATGTGCTCGGCGTGCGCGCTGTCCATGCTGGTGACGATCAGCGTGTGGACGCGTTCCCGGGCGAGCATCGCGCTCAGTTCGGCGGGCGGGTAATACGGCACCGGCGGCTGCCCGGCCGCGGTGAGCCACCGGTTGTGCGCCTCCGCCCGCAGCGGATTGCGGTCGCACAGGCCGACCAGAACGGCGGCGTCCGCGTGGCCGCGAGTGACGCCCCGGACGAACATCTCCGCGCGGGCCCCGGTGCCGACGATCGCGTAGCGTCGCCGCGGCTGGGTGCCGGACATCCGGGGACCTCCGTTCGGAAGTGCAAACCTTTGCGCAAGAACCTAGGCTGATCGATGGCCATGAGTCAATGCCGGAGTCCGGAAAGGTGTGGTTTGCTATCGAGTACTCGTTTCCACCGTTGGCTCACCGAGA
This sequence comes from Actinoplanes sp., assembly GCA_035685405.1. GTDB lineage: Bacteria > Actinomycetota > Actinomycetes > Mycobacteriales > Micromonosporaceae > Actinoplanes. The sequence goes on from DASSAL010000028.1 coordinate 18,269, forward strand.
CGAAACCGCAACCAGCAACCGTTGACATCACTGCAACCCCTTGCATTAATTGTCGCCATCCAGTGACCGTCTTCACTATCTAGAGACGAGCCGTCGAGGGGCGGAAGCATGCCGGCCACCATCCGCGACGTCGCGAAGGCGTCCGGGGTCCACATTTCCACGGTGTCGCGCACGTTCTCGGCGCCGCACCTGGTGAACGTGGAGACCCGGACCCGGGTGCAGGCCTGTGCCGAACAGCTCGGCTACCGTCCGAACCGGGCCGCGCGGGCGCTGATCACCGGGCGTACCTTCAACATCGGGCTGATCGTGGCGGATATCGCCAACCCGTTCTTCCCGCCGTTGATCAAGGCGGCGGAGAGCCAGGCCCGCCGGCACGACCACCACATCTTCGTGGCCGACACCAACGAGGACGCGGTGGTCGAGGAGGACCTGGTCCGGGCGCTGGCCAAGCAGGTCGACGGGGTGCTGCTGTGCAGCCCGCGGATGAGCAACAGCCTGATCGAGCAGCTCAGCCGCGAGGTGCCGCTGGTGGTGGTGAATCGGCAGGTGGGCGGCATCCCGGCGGTCGTGATGGACGTCGCGCACGGCGCCCGGCTGGCGCTGGAGCACCTGACCGGGCTCGGGCACTCCTCGATCGCCCTGGTCACCGGCCCGCGCGGGTCCTGGACCAGCCGCGAGATCCGCCGCTCGGCGCAGACCGTGGCCCGGACCGGGTCGTTCGAGCTGACCGTGATCGGCCCGAACCAGCCCACCGAGGACGGCGGCCTGGCGGTCGCCGAGCAGGTCCGCCGCGGCGGTATGACCGCGGTGCTCGCGTACAACGACCTGATGGCCATCGGCCTGATGGAAGGGCTGCACTCCCTCGGCCTGCGGGTGCCGGAGGACGTCAGCGTGGTCGGTATCGACGACATCACGCTCAGCCGGCTCACCCGCCCCAAGCTGACCACGGTGGCCACCCCTACCGCCGCCGCCGGTCGGGCGGCCGTCGACATGCTTCTCGCGCACGGCGACGACCGTCGCACCACCGCCCAAGTGAACCTTCGAACCGAACTAGTCATCCGCGACTCGACGGGGCCTGCCGCCCGCCGGCAGAGCCCGGGCCCGCAACGCCATGCGGACCCGGGCGACGTGGTCGCCACGGCCCCCTGATCGTCGCCTCCTACGCCAAGGAGTGAAGTGCGATGCACCCCGTCCCGACGGCGGGCGCGACAACCACGCGTGTCCACCGTACCGCCGCACCAGCCACCACCCGCCGCCGATTGCTGGCCGCGGCCCTGACCCTGCCATTCGTCCTGGGCGCCGCTGCCTGCGGCGACGACGCCGGATCCGGCTCCGGATCCGCTGGCGACAAGGTTGAACTGTCCATCTTCTGGTGGGGCGCCGAGGCCCGCGCCGCGCTGACCGAGAAGGCCCTGGCGCTCTACGAGCAGCGCCATCCCGGTGTGACGTTCAAGAAGACCTGGCAGGCCAACCAGGGGTACTTCGACAAGCTGGCCACGCTGACCGCGGGCGGCAACGCCCCGGACATTTTCCAGATCGACGACAACTACCTGGCCGAGTACGCGACCCGTAACGTCACCCTGGACCTCACGCCGTACCAGGCGGACACGCGGCTGGACACCAGCAAGTTCCCGGAGAGCCTGTGGAAGTACGGCGTGGTGGACGGCAAACTGGCCGGCGTCGCGTTCGGCGAGAACACCCAGGGGCTGGTCTGGAACCAGTCGCTGCTGGACAAACATCAGCTGCCCGCCCCGAAGACCGGGATGAGCTGGGCAGATTTCATCAGCTGGGCGGAGCAGGTGAGCACCACCGCCAAGGTGCCGGGCACCCAGGACCCGAGCGCCGACTACAAGGCGTTGTGGGTGTGGCTGCGCCAGCAGGGCAAGGACCTGTACTCCGGCAAGCAGCTCGGCTTCACCGAGCAGGATGTCACCGCCTGGTTCGAGCTGTGGAAGGGGGCCCGGGACCGCGGCGCCACCCCGACACCGGACGTGATCCACGAGGGCAACGTCACCGACATCAGCAAACAGCTGGTGGTCACCGGCAAGGCGGCCACCTCCTGGGTGTGGGCCAACCAGATGCCCGAGCTCAAGAAGAACACCGAAGACGAGCTGGGTGTGATGGCGTATCCCGGTGATCCCAGCGCGCAGTGGGCCCGCGCGTCGATGTACCTGTCGGTGTTCCGCGGCAGCAAACACCGGGACACCGCGGTTGACGTGATCAACTTCCTGACCAACGACCCGGAGGCCGGCAAGATCCTCGGCACCGACCGGGGGCTGCCGTCCAACCTGGACGTCCGGCAGCAGGTCGCGGACACCGTCGACAACCCGGCCATGAAACAGTCGATCGCGGTGGAGAACGAGCTGGCCGCCACGTTCGGTCCGGCGCCGTCGGTGCCGCCGCCGGGGCACAGCGACGTCAAGTCCGAGCTGGTCAAGGCGGCCGAAGAGGTCCAGTTCGGGCGGCAGACGCCGGCCGAGGCCGCCAAGGCCTTCGTGGCCGCCGCGAACACCGCGATCGGACAGGGCTGACGGTGGCCACTGCGCCACCCGCATCGCGGCCGATGATTCCGGCGCCGCAGCCGGGTCCCGTCGTTACCCGACGGGGCCCGGCCCGGCCGCGGAACCGGCAGAACCTGCCCGGATACGTGTTCCTCAGCCCGTGGCTGCTCGGGTTGATGCTGATCACCGCGCTGCCGATGGTGCTGTCGCTGTATCTGAGCTTCACCGACTACGACGTGCTCACCCCGCTGTCCGAGGTGCAGTGGGTCGGCTGGGCCAACTACCAGCGGATGTTCACCGCGGATCCCTCGTACTGGCACGCCGTCCAGGTCACGTTGATGTTCGCGCTGGTCGCCGTGCCGCTGAAACTGGCCGTGGCGCTCGGCGTCGCCCTGCTGCTGAACCGGGCGTTCCGCGGCGTCGGCGTGTTCCGCGGGCTGTTCTACCTGCCGTCGCTGCTGGGCGGGAGCGTGGCGCTGGCCATCGTCTGGGTGAGCATGTTCAACCGGGACGGCGCGTTCAACTCGCTGCTCGCGCTGTTCGGCATCGAGGGCGCGCCCTGGGTGACCGACCCGCGCTGGGCCTTGGAAACCCTCATGCTGCTGGCCATCTGGCAGTTCGGCGCACCGATGGTGATCTTTCTGGCCGGCCTCAAGCAGGTGCCTGCCGAGCTCTACGAGGCCGCCTCGGTGGACGGTGCCGGCCCGGTCCGGCGGTTCTGGCACATCACCGTACCGATGTTGTCCCCGGTCATCTTCTTCAACCTGGTCCTGGAGACCATCAACGGCTTCCAGGGCTTCACCGCGGCGTTCGTGCTCAGCAACGGCACCGGCGGTCCGGTCGACTCGACGCTGATGTACACCCTGAACCTCTACATCAACGGTTTCGTCCGGCTGGAGATGGGCTACGCGTCCGCGATGGCCTGGGTGTTCCTGATCGGGATCGGCCTGATCACCGTGGTGCTGTTCCGCACCGGTCGGTTCTGGGTCCACTACTCCGACGACGGAGACCGTTGATGACTCGGCTGCCCCGTCCAACCACCCCACCACCGCCCTTGACCGGAATGAAAAAGCCGATCCGAATGATTGCCCTGATCGCCATCCTGGCCGTCGTGCTCTATCCGCTGGCCTGGATGGTCGGCACGTCGCTGAAGTCACCGCAGGAGATCGTCAGCAACATCGGCCTGATCCCGGAGCGGCTGACCCCGGGCAACTTCACCAAGGGCTGGACCAAGTTCGACGTCAGCTTCGGCCGGTTCTTCGTCAACAGCGCGATGGTGTCCGTGCTGACCGTGGTCGGCAACACGGTGTCCTGCCTGCTGGCCGCGTACGCCCTGGGCCGGCTGTCGTTCCGGCTGCGCGGGGTGTGGTTCGCCATCATGATCGGCACCCTGCTGCTGCCCGGGCATGTGCTGATCATCCCGCAGTACATCCTGTTCCGGTGGCTGGGCTGGGTCGGCGGCGACTGGCCGTACCTGCCGCTGCTGGTGCCCCAGTTCCTGGCCACCGAGGCGTTTTTCGTGTTCCTGATGGTGCAGTTCATGCGCGGCATCCCGCGCGAGCTGGACGAGGCGGCCACCATCGACGGCGCCTCCCGGTACGCGGTGTTCCGGCACGTGATCCTGCCGCTGAGCCGGCCCGCGCTGGTCACCACGGCGATCTTCTCGTTCATCTGGACATGGAACGACTTCTTCCGGCAGTTGGTGTTCCTGTCCGACCTCAGCGACTACACGGTGCCGGTGGCACTCACCCTGTTCATCGACTCGACCAGCGAGAGCGCGGTCGGCCCGATGTTCGCCATGTCGCTGCTCTCGCTGATCCCGGTGTTCCTGTTCTTCGTCGCCTTCCAGCGGATGCTCGTGGAGGGGATCAACACCAGCGGCCTGAAGGGGTGACCATGCGGCACTCGTGGCGCGATTCCGTTGCGACGGCGGCGGATCTGGCCCTGCTCGGCTTCCTGGTGACGCTGGCCGCAGTGCCGGTGGTGACCGCCGGGGCGGCGGTGCTGACCGGCAGCCGCGCGGTGTCGGTGTTCCTGCGCGAGGACCGGTGGCCGTCGGGCCGGGAGTGCCGGGCGGTGTTCCGGCGCGCGATCCGGCCCGGGCTGGCCGGCTCGGTGGTGGTGGCCGTGGCTGCCGCGCTGCTCGCCGCCGACCTGGCCGCGCTGCGATCCGGTGCCGTTCCGGGCGGCGTACCGCTGATGGCGGTGGTGGCGCTCGTGGCCCTGGCCGGCAGCGGACTGACCGCCCTGGCCGTGGTCTCGTGGGAGCAGGTCCCACTGCGCGCGGTTGCCCGGCCGCGGGCCCTGATCGCGGCGTCCGGGGTGACCGGCCTGGTGGCGCTGCTGGCCCTGCTGGGGCATCCGGTGCTGATTCCGGTGCTGGTGGGCTTCTGGTTGTTCGCCGTGCACGTTGGCACCGTCCGATGTGCAGGCCGGTGTGCCTCCGCGCCGCGGCCGGTCCGGTGGCGCCCGGCACCCCGATCGGATGACCAGGGAGGCTTATCCGGGGCCGGATAGGGGCAGGATGGGACGTGTGACTCTGCTTCCGTCGTCGGTGCCCCACTCCTGGGGTGTCCAGGTGCAGCAATGGGTGCTCACCACCCCGGCCGAACTCCGCGAGCTGCGTGCGGCGCTGCTCGCCGCTCTGGCCGGCAGCGCGGACCCGGCCGCGGAGATGGACGACGTGCCGGCCAAGATGCTGCTGGTCGCCACCGAACTGGCCACCAACGCGCTGCGGCACGGCTTGCCGCCGACGGTGGTCGTGCTGTTCCGCCGGGGCGACGAGTTCATCCTCGACGTGGCCGACCAGGACCCGACGATCCTGCCCGAGTACGCCGCCGCCCGCCCGCCCGGCGCCGGCGGGCTGGGGCTCCGGCTGGCCCGGGAGTTCTCCCTGGACATCGGCTGGTACGTCGACGACACCACCAAACACGTGTGGGCCAAGTTCCCGGCCCGGGGTGATACAAAGATCCAGTGACCGAGCCGTCCGCCATCGCGCCGGCCCTGCAGGACGGTGCATCCGGCGACCCGACGTGGGTGATCCGGCTCTCCGGCGAATTCGACATCACCGCCCGCGACGAGCCGGCCGAGGTGCTGCGGGACAAGGCCGCCGACGCCGGCGTCCGGGGCGTCACCCTCGACCTGGCGGAGACCGCCTTCCTCGACTCCGAGGCGATGGCCGCCATGATCGAGGGGTACCAGGTGGCCCGCGCGGCCGGCAAGCGGTACCGGATCGTCAACGGGCGCGGCCTCGTCCAGCGGACGCTGGCCGTCGCGGGCCTGCTCGACCTGACCGATTCCGATCCGCCGGGCTGAGCTACCGCCCGGCCGCCGTTCCCCGATCGTCCGACCCGATGCCGGACAGGGTCGCGTAGACCCGGTCCCGCACGCCGTTCGCCACCTCGGCGGTGATCGTCGCGTGCAGATCGCGCAGGATCACCCGGACCAGCAGATTGACCTGTCCGTCGCGGATCTGCAGCCGCTCCCGGGCGGCCGGTGGCAGGTCCTGTGCGGGGGTCGCCGACCGGATGGTCACCTCCTCGACCAGCCGGGCGTCGTCGCCGAGGTCGGCGCGGACCCGGTCGCCCAGGTCCTCGGCGGTCAGGCCGGGCGGCACCGCCACCGAGACGTCGCGGCGGGCCGGTGGATGGGCCGACACCGGGCGGTACGGTGCCAGGTCGCACAGCTGGCCGGCGATCCGCCGGTCCGGTGAGCGCAGCACCCGGATGTCGGTGATGCCCTTGCGCAGCATCAGCAGGCGGTCCAGACCGAGGCCGAGCGCCAGGCCGGACACCCGCGGCGGCAGGCCGGCACCGGCCAGCACATGCCAGGCGGCCAGGCCGCACTCGCCGATCTCCACCCACCGGCCGTCGGCGTGCGCGTCGATCTGCAGACCGCCGGCGGTGTACGGATGCACCGCCGGCACGGTCCGCCACCGCACTCCGGGAAGCGCGGCGTCCACCGCCACCGCGACCGCCTCCAGCAGGTCGGCCGGCCCGACCGGCGTTCCGGCGGTGAGCGGCCACACGTCGAGTTGATGCGGGGTGCCGGTGTGCAGCCGGTCGATGGTGTCGCGGCGATAGACGACGCCGGGGCAGGCGAGCACCACCTCGGCGCGGCCGGTGCGGGCGATCCGGCGCAGCGCCGGGGGCACCAGCGCCGACGTCTGCGAGCGCAGCAGGCGCCGCTGGTCGACGTACCGGGTGTAGCGGGCGTCCCGGGCGGTCGCGTCCGCGGTGTAGCCCAGCCGATCGTAGTTGTCGGACACGTCGACGATGCGCGACCCGCGATCGACGATCAGCTCAGCGGCCGGGTGCCCGCCGGCCCAGTGCCGGCCGATCGCCGTCAGCACCGCGTCGACGATCAGCTGCATGGCGTGCGGACCCTGGGCGGGGTCGGTGAGGTCGCGGACGGCCAGGTCCGCGGCCAGGGCTTCGGGGGTGAGGCAGGTCATCGGTCGGCTCCGTTCGGGTGGGTGACCACCCACGCGGACGGAGGTCGGAACGTCGACGGCCGCCCACCTGGGCGGCCGTCGGAACTGCACGTGCGTCAGCGGGCCACCTGCGGGTGGCCGGCGAAGCGGGCGGTGCAGCGGTACGTCATCACCGCAGCGTGCCACAGGCACCGGGCTCCGCGCATGCGCCTTTCCGCGCGGCCGGCACCGCTGACATGCTTCGCATGCCCGGCGTCGAGATGTCGGCCACCCGTGAGTCCGCCGGCCGGGCGCGCACCACGACCAAGGCGGAGCTGTACGCCGAGGCGAAGAAGCGGCACATCGCGGGCCGGTCGACGATGACCAAGGCGCAGCTGCAGCGGGCGAAGCGCGGGTCGAACAGCAGGAAAAGGGACTACTCGGCGATGAGCCAGGCCGATTTGATGGTCCTCGCCCGTCAGCTCGACGGGCCCGGCCGGGCCACCATGAGCCGCGCTGATCTGGAGAAAGCGGTCGATCGCCTAGCAGGGTGATCGGACAGATGCAAGGGTTGAGCACCGTGAATGTCTTGTTGCTCCACCCTGGCCTACGATGATCAGCCATTTCTGAAAACCTTGCAGCCAGGGGTGCATGTCGCTGTGAACGACTTAGGATGGCGGGCGTCCTCGGTGCGCCCGCCATCTGCCGATGCGCGGTGCACTGTGTTCCGATCGCGCCGGACGGTCCGCTGTGTTCCTCGGAGCGCCGGCGCAGCGAGGTGATCCATGACCGCTGCGGAGACGCTGGTCGCCGGAAGGTACCGGATTGGCCCGTGCCTGGGTACCGGTGGCATGGGACGGGTCTGGCTGGCCCGCGACGAGGTGCTGCGCCGTGACGTGGCGATCAAGGAGATCGCGCTCCCGTTCGGCCTGACCGACGAGGAGCGCGAGGAGATGCGCGCCCGGACCCTGCGGGAGGCGCGGGCCGCGGCGCGGCTGAGCCATCCCAACGTGGTACGGATATACGACGTCCAGCACGGTGACGAACGACCGTGGATCGTGATGGAGTACGTGCCGTCGCGGTCGCTGCTCCAGGTGATCAAAGAGAACGGTCCGCTGCCGCCCAAGGACGTCGCCGGCATCGGCCTGGCCGTGCTGGCCGCCCTGGACGCCGCCGACCGGGTCGGCGTGGTGCACCGCGACGTCAAACCGAGCAACGTGCTGATCGCCGACGACGGCCGGGTGCTGCTGACCGACTTCGGCGCGGCGATGATCGACGAGGGGGAAGGGGCGCTGACCCAGACCGGGGTCATTCTCGGTTCACCCCGGTACATCTCTCCGGAGCGCGCCGCGACCGGCATCTCCACGCTCGAATCCGACATGTGGTCGCTCGGCGCCACCCTGTACGAGGCGGTCGAGGGCCGGGGACCGTACACCCGGGAGACCACGCTTGCGGTGCTGGTGGCGCTGGCCACCGAAAGGCCGGATCCGCTGGACCGCGCCGGCCCGCTGAAGCCGGTGATCAACGGCCTGCTGCAAAAGAACCCCAAGAACCGGATGCGCCCGCTCGAGGTGGAGCAGCGCCTGCGCCGGATCGCCGACGTGCAGAACGCCGTGCGCCTGCACCAGGTGCCGATGCCGCGGTTCGGCCAGATGGGCGCGGCGGCTCGCCCGCCGGTGCCCGATTCGCCCGACGACGACTCGATGCCCGACGGCGTGGTGGTGCGGCTGGACTCGATCGCCATCCCGGCGAACGCGGCCGGCGCCGCGGCCGCCACCTCCCCGGCCGGACCCGCGGTCGCGTCCGTCCCGGCGCAGACCGGACCGCCTCCGGCCGGCGCCACCAAGTCCAGTGCGGCCCAGTCCAGTGCGGCCCAGTCCAGTGCGGCCCAGTCCAGTGCGGCCCAGTCCAGTGC
>DASSAL010000029.1:0-12821 GCA_035685405.1 Actinoplanes sp.
CGGGCCCGCGGCGGGCGGCGCGCGGGTTGCGGCCGCCGGCGCAGCGCCACCACGATCAGCGCGGCGGCGGTGACCAGGGCGCCGGCCAGCTGCGCGGCGGAGGCGTGGTCGCGCTCGGTGGCCAGAGGCTCGGCGCCGATCAGCGTGGCCGCGGCCGAGTACAGCGCGGTCATGGTGATCAGGCCGCGGCGGCGCAGCCACGGCCGGTACGCCCGGCCCGGCCGGACCGCCTCGGCCAGCGCGATCGGCGCGCCGAACGACCAGATCATATGCCCGGCCAGGAAGTTCAGCGCCGGGTACGCGCCCAGCCCGAGCCCGCCGATCCAGGTCGGCTGCACCATCGCCGGCCAGAAGTCCATGTCCCGGTAGCTGCGGCTGAACAGCGACTGGTCGATCACCCCGGCCTGCAGCACGGCGGCGGCCAGCGCCAGCAGCAGGATGCCCGGCCACCCGGCGCCGCGGCGGCGGGCCAGCTCGCGGATCAGCACGGCCGGCGCGCCGTACAGCGGGATCAGGAAGACCAGTCCGGCGAACAGCTCCAGCGGACGGCCGGTGCTGGTGTCGTAGCCGGCCAGGTATTCCGCCCCGACCGGCGCCAGGACCAGGAGGACGAGGACCTGCATGCGGACACGGTAGGAGCCGGTGCCGGCCCGCCGAGACGGCACAACGGCTATCCATCGGCGACCTTGGTCGACCGTACACGCGTCCACTGTCGAGTATCGGCAGGCAGGGTTGTCGGGCATCCGCGGTTGCCGATATGGTGCTGCGGTCGACGCGCCGGTGCCTGAGCCGGTCGCCGACACTCACCACGGGGGAGAGTAATGAAGAAGATCGGTCCGCTGACCGGGGCTGCCGTCCTCGCCACCGGTGCGGTGGTGATGGCGACCGGCGCCGGCAGTTCGGCCGCCGAGGAGGCGGAGGCGCCGTCGTCGATCGTCGAGGACTACACCCACCCCAACGCCGACGGCATCCTGGCGCAGCACGGTCTCAAGGTCTTCCGGGGTGACGGCCACATCATCTTCCACTCGGCCAAGACCTACGACGAGCCCGAGTGCACACCGGGCCTGCTGCAGGTGGAGAAGAGCCTCGACGTCGAGCCGTACGGCATGTTCTATTGCTTCCAGACCATCGGCAGCACGGGCTTCCTGACCCTGGAGGTGCCCGGCACGTTCGGCGTTCGGGGCGGGTCCGAGCCGATCACCGCCATCGCCCAGCTGCCGGACGGCACCACCCTGCCGCCGTACGAGGTGGACGCGAACGAGCGGGTCGCGATCGAGCCCGGCACCGGCAGTGAGCCGCCCCGGGCCATCCTGGTCGAGTTGCGCATGGACTGACCCCGCATCCGCGGCCCGGGCGGGCCGTCCCGGCGCGGCTAACCCACCGGGCGGGGCGGGACGCGCACGCCCACCACGCCGGCGTCGACCGGGAGCAGGGTACCGGTCGTGGACGACGACAACGGGCTGGCCAGATAGGTGATCGCCTGGGCCACCTCCTCCGCGGTGACCAGGCGGCCCATCGGTTGCCGGGCCATCAGCGCGGCGCGGGCGGCGTCCGGGTCGTCGGCGGCGGCCAGCAGGCGGCCCACCCACGGGGTGTCCGCGGTGCCGGGGATCACCGCGTTCACCCGGATGCCGTCGACCACGTGGTCGGCGGCCATCGCCAGGGTGAGCGCCGCCACCGCGCCCTTGCTGGCGGCGTACACCACACGCTGCGGGAAACCGGCGAGGGCCACGATCGAGCAGGTGTTGACGATCGCCGCACTGGGCGAACGGCGCAGGTGCGGCAGGGCGGCCCGGCTCACCCGGGCCATGCCGAACACGTTCACCTCGAAGACGTTGCGCCACTCGTCGTCGGAGTTGGCGGCGACGTCGCCGACCGCCCCGATGCCGGCGTTGTTGATCAGGATGTCCAGGCGGCCGTGGCGGTCCACCACCGAGCCGATCGCGGCGTCCACCGACGCCGCGTCGCGGACGTCGCAGACGATCGGGCCGGACAGGTCGAGCACGGCGACCGTGGCGCCGCGGGACTCCAGGACGGCCGCGGTCGCGGCGCCGATGCCGCTGGCGCCGCCGGTCACCGCGGCCACCAGACCGGTGAAATCAGACATGACTCATGTCCTCCTCACGGCGTGGATCGATGTGGATCTTCGGTGCGGCACCCCAGGCCGGGTCGCGCTCGCCGGCCAGCACCGCGGCCGCCGACGCCAGGCCGACGGTAGCCGCCACCAGCGGGCGCGGGTCGACCGTGCCGGCCGCGTACCCCGCGACGGTGTCCGCCAGGCCGCCGGACCCGCTCAGCACGCCCACGACGGTCAGGTCCTTCAGCGCGATCCGGCGGCTGTCGACCAGGCTGGGCTCGCCGGCGATGCCGATGCACACCACCCGGCCACCGGGCTCCACCCGGTCCACCGCCAGGGCCGGCAGCGCGGCCGCGTTGGAGCACTCGATCACCGCCTCGAACGGCAGGTCCGGCAGCGTCTCGGCGGTCCAGGCATCGCTGAAGCCGAGCGACTTCGCGAACTCCACGGACCGCCCGAGCAGGTGCACCTCCGCTCCGAGCGCGGCGGCGAACTGGGCGGCGAGCAGCCCGATCGTGCCCGGCCCGGTGATCAGCACCCGGGTGCCGGGGGAGAGCCGGGCCGCCCGCACCGCACGCCAGGCGTTGCCGCCCGGCTCGACCAGCGCGCCCAGCGTGGCGTCGACGGCGTCCGGCAGCGGCTGCAGCGCCCGCACCGGCACCGGCAGCCGCTCGGCCAGCGCGCCCGGCCAGCCGCCGCGGATGCCGATCTCGTACCGGTCGGCGCACAGGTGCTGGCGGCCGGCCGCGCAGCGGCGGCACCGCCCGCAGCCGAGCATGGTGTCCCCGGTGACCCGCCGGCCCAGCCAGCCCGGGTCGGCGTCCGGGCCCACCGCCGACACCACGCCGCACCATTCGTGGCCCAGCCGCATCGGATATGCCGCCTCGCCGGTGTGCAGATAGGCCATCTCGCCGGTGAAGAACTCCATGTCGGTGCCGCAGACGCCGGCCCGGTGCACGTCGACCACCACCTCGCCGGACCCGGCCACCGGCTCGTCGACCTCGGTCACCTCGGCCTCACCGGGGCCGGTGACCACGAACGCCTTCACCGCGGCGGCAGCACCTCGGAGCGCTGCACCCCGAGGCCGTCGATGCCGAGTTCCATCACGTCGCCCGGCTGCAGCCACACCGGTGGCCGGAAGCCCATGCCGACACCCGGCGGGGTGCCGGTGTCGATCAGGTCGCCCGGCTCCAGCACCAGGAACTGGCTCAGGTAGTGCACGACCACGTACGGGTCGAACACCATCGTCGAGGTGTTTCCGGTCTGCCGCCGCACCCCGTTGACGTCCAGCCACATGCCCAGGTCCCGTACGTCGGCGAACTCGTCCGGCGTGGCCAGCCACGGCCCGCACGGGTTGAACGTCTCCGCCGACTTGCCCTTCGACCACTGGCCGCCGCGTTCGGTCTGGAAGCTGCGCTCGCTGATGTCGTTGCACAGCACGTAGCCGGCGATCACTCCGGCGGCGGCCGCGGGGGAGTCCAGGTAGCTGGCCCGCTGCCCGATCACCACGCCCAGCTCGACCTCCCAGTCCAGCTTCGTCGAGCCGCGCGGCTGCCGGACCGGGTCGTTCGGGCCGATCAGGGTGTTCGGCGACTTGGTGAACAGGATCGGCTCGTCCGGCACCGGCTGCCCGGTCTCCGCGGCGTGGTCGCGGTAGTTCAGGCCGATGCAGAGGATCTGGTGCGGCCGGGCGATCGGCGCGCCGATCCGCTCACCGGCGAACGGGCGGACCTCGCCGGCCGCGATCCGGCCGGACACCGCGTCACGCAGGCGGTCGTGCCCGCCGGCGAAGTACGTCGCGTCGAAGTCCCGGACCAGGTCGTCGACGTCCACGTAGGACGTCTCGTCCACCCGGACCACCGGCTTCTCCGCGCCGGCCGGCCCGATCCGCATCAGCTGCATGCCCCGCCCCCTACTCGAAACCGGCCCAGGCGTTCGCCGGCTGGCCGACGGCACCGACCTCGGCCAGGAACAGCCGCGGCCGGGTGGTGATCAGCAGCCGGTCCAGGCCCGGCCCGACGAACGCCGGGCAGGTCACCGCCGCCTCGCCGACCTCCACCACCCCGGTCAGCTCTCCGGCCGGGGAGTACCGGCGCACCTCGCCGCCGCCGTAGATGGCGATCCACAGGTCGCCGGCCGCGTCCACGCACATGCCGTCCGGCGACACGTCGAGCTCGAGGAAGACCCGGGGCTCGCCGCCCGGCTCGCGGACGTGCACCCGGCGCGGGGTGGTGTCGATGCTGTAGAACAGCGACCCGTCCGGGCTCCAGCCCAGCCCGTTGGACAGCGACAGGCCGCGGTCGATCGTGGTGACCGAGCGGTCCTCGCCGACCCGGAACAGCTCCTCGCCGCCGGGCTGCTCGTCGAAGCGCAGGCTGCCCACCAGGAACACGCCGTCCGGGTCGCACTTGCCGTCGTTCAACCGGCGGCCCGCGCCCGCCGGCAGCACCCGCGGGCCCGGCTGCACGGTCCCGTCCGGGTGCACCACCAGCAGCGACTCGGTGCCGGCCAGCAGCAGCTCCCCGGCACGCCCGACCGCGACCGCGCCGACCGTCCGGTCGTACACCCGGCTGCCGGCCGGCTCGACCCCGTCCGCGGTCAGCCGCCCGGTGTGCACCGCGCCGGCTTCGATCTCCACCCAGAGCAGCCGGTCGCGCGGCCCGTCCCAGACCGGCCCCTCGGCCAGCCGGAAGCCCTCGGGTCCGGCCGGTAGGGCCTGCCAGCGCTCCGGTCTAGGGTTCATGGTGAGTCAATCTAACCATCGGAAGGCGGTCCGGGGAGATGGTCTTGCGCAGTGACGCCTGGTACGGCGGGGACAGCCGTAACGCCTACATCCACCGCGCTTGGATGCGCCGGGGCACTCCCGGCACCTCGTTCCAGGCGCGGCCGCAGATCGCCATCGCCAACACCGCCTCGGACCTGACCCCGTGCAACAGCCACCTGAACGAGGTGGCCGACAGCGTCAAGCAGGGCGTGTGGGCGGCCGGCGGCGTACCGCTGAACCTGCCCGTGGTCTCGCTCGGCGAGACGAACGTCCGGCCCACCGCGATGTTGTGGCGCAACATGGCGGCCATGGCCATCGAGGAGATGCTGCGGGCCAACCCGGTGGACGGCGTGGTGCTGCTCGGCGGCTGCGACAAGACCATCCCGTCGCTGCTGATGGCCGCGGCCTCGGTGGACCTGCCGGCCGTCGTGGTGCCCGGCGGGCCGATGCTCACCGGCACCTTCCGCGGCGTCCCGCTGGGCTGCGGCACCGACGTGTGGCGGCTGTCCGAGGAGGTGCGCGCCGGGACGCTGTCCGAGGCGGCGTTCATGGACTCGGAGTCGTCGATGATCCGCAGCCGGGGGCACTGCAACACGATGGGTACGGCGTCGACCATGGGCCTGCTCGCCGAGGCGCTCGGCACCACCCTGCCCGGGATCGCCGGCACCCCGGCCGCGGACAGCCGGCTGCTGGCCCGGGCGCACGAGACCGGCCGGCTGGCGGTCGAGATGGTCGCGGCCGAGCGCCGGCCCAGCCGGATCCTCACCACCGGCTCGTTCCACAACGCCATCGTCACGCTGGCCGCGATCGGCGGGTCCACCAACGCGGTGGTGCACCTGCTGGCCATCGCGGGCCGGCTGGGCGTGCCGCTCACCCTGGACGACTTCGACCGGATCGCCGCCGAGGTGCCGATGCTGGTCGACCTGCAGCCGTCCGGCCGGTTCCTGATGGAGGACCTGTTCCGGGCCGGTGGGCTGGCCGCCGTCCTCAAGGAGGTGGCCGACCTGCTCGACCCGGACGCCGTGACGGTGACCGGCGAGCCGTTCGTGAAGGGGCTGGCCGACGCCGGGGTCTGGGACCGCGAGGTGATCCGGCCGCGGGACGAGCCGCTGCTGGCCAGCGGCGGGATCGCGCTGCTGCGCGGCAACCTGGCACCGGACGGCGCCATCGTCAAGCCGGCCGCCGCCTCGCCGCACCTGCTGCAGCACCGCGGCCGGGCCCTGGTGTTCGACTCGATCGAGGACTTCACCGCCCGGATCGACGACCCGGATCTCGACGTGGACGCCGACACCGTGCTGGTGCTGCGCGGCTGCGGCCCCAAGGGCTACCCGGGCATGCCCGAGGTGTCCAACATGCCGCTGCCGGCCAAGCTGCTGCAGCAGGGCGTGCGGGATATGGTGCGGGTCTGCGACGGGCGGATGAGCGGTACGGCGTACGGCACGGTGGTGCTGCACGTCGCACCGGAGGCGGCGGCGGGCGGGCCGCTGGCGCGGGTGCGGACCGGCGACTGGATCGTCCTGGACGTGCCCGGTCGCCGCATCAACGTCGAGGCCGACCTGGACGCCCGGCCGCCCGCCCAGGCGATGCTGGACGCGCTGGCCCGGCCCCGGCGCGGCTGGGAGAAGCTCTACGTCGACACGGTGCTGGGCGCGGACACCGGGGCGGACTGCAGTTTCCTGCTCGGCTCCAGCGGGGACCAGGTGCTGCGTGAGTCGCACTGATCTCCGGGTCCTGACGTACAACGTGCTGTCGCCGGCGCACGCCGGCTGGCCGGCCCGCAAGAAGGTCGTCACGGCCGGCCTGGCCGAGCTGGACCCGGACGTGATGCTGCTGCAGGAGGTCGCCGAAGAGCTGTCCGACCGGCACAGCGCCTGGCACCCGCAGCGGTCCGCGGACGGTGTCGGCGCCGCCCTGTACAGCCGCTGGCCGATCACCGGTGTGCACGAGCTGGACCTGCGGGTCACGCCGCGGGTCGACCTGCCCTGGGCCGCGGTCGTGGTCGCCGAGATCGACGCGCCGTTCGGCTCGCTGCTGGTCGCCCACCACAAACCGGCGTACCAGGTGGGCTACGCGGTGGAACGGGAACTGCAGGCGGTCGCCACCGCCCGGTTCGTCGAGCGGCTGGCGTGGGAGCGGGACGTGCACGTGATCCTGGCCGGCGACTTCGACGACACGCCCGACTCGGCCAGCATCCGGTTCTTCACCGGCAAGCAGTCGCTGGACGGCCTGAGCGTCGCGTACCGCGACGCCACCGACGGCCAGCTCACCTTCACACCGGACAATCCGCTGGTCCCCGCGGGAGAGATGCCGCTGGAGGCGGGCCGGCGGATCGACTACGTGATGGTCCGGTGCGGCACCCACGGGCCGACCCTGCGCACGGTGGCTGCCCGCCGCGTCCTCGACCGGGCGGTGGACGGCGTCTGGCCCAGCGACCACTTCGGCGTGCTGGCCGACTTCGCCGTCCCGTGAGCACGGCGGGGTGAGCCGATGGGGTGGGAGCTGGAACGTCCGATCGTGGTGGCGCCGATGGCCGGCGGCCCCTCCACGCCCGGCTTGGTGACCGCCGCCGCGGAAGCCGGCGCGGTGGGGTTCCTGGCCGCCGGATACAAGACGCCCGACACGGTGGCGTTGGAGGTTGCCGAGCTGCGGGCGAGCCGGTTGCGGTACGGCCTGAACATCTTCGTGCCGTCGCCGCGCCCGGCCGGCGTGGCGCAGCTGGCGGAGTACCGGCGGGCGCTGGGCCCGGAAGCCGAGCGATACGGGGTCGAGCTGCCCCCGCTGCGGCTGGACGACGACGACCACTTCGCGGCCAAGGTCGCCATCGCGGTGGACGCGGCGGTGCCGCTGGTCAGCTTCACGTTCGGGGTGCCGGAGGCGGCGGTGGTCACCGCCCTGCGCCACGCCGGGTGCTCGGTGTGGGTGACGGTGACCGACGCCGCCGAGGCCCGGCGGGCCGCGGCCGCCGGACCGGACGGGCTGATCGCGCAGGCCGGGTCGGCCGGTGGCCATTCGGCGACCACGTCGCCCGGCGGGTACGACGGCTCGTCCACGGCACCGGGGGTGGTGCGCGAGGTAGTCGCCGCCGGGGAGCTGCCGGTCATCGCGGCCGGCGGCACCGGAACCGCGGCGGACGTCCGGCGTGCCCTGGCCGCCGGTGCGGTGGCGGTGCAGGCGGGCACCGCGTTCCTGCTCGCGGACGAGGCCGGGACCCGGGCGGTGCAGCGGGCGGCGATGCGGTCCGGCCGGTTCACCGCGACGACGGTGACCCGGGCGTTCACCGGCCAGCCGGCGCGGGCGCTGGGCAACCGGTTCACCGACACGTACTCGCCGATCGCGCCGCTCGGCTATCCCGCCGTGCACCACCTGACCGCGCCGATCCGGGCGGCGGCGGCCCGGCAGGGCGATCCCGAGGCGATCAACCTCTGGGCCGGCACCGCCCACGCCGACGCCCGCCCCGGCCCGGCCGGCGCGATCGTCCGGAGGCTGAGCGGGGGCGGATGATCGCGGTCAGTCCGGGTTGCCGGCGATCAGCCGGATGGTGAATCCGTCCGGCGCGCGCCCGTACGACACGCTGTTCACCGACTGGTTGGTGATCCACAGGCCGCGGCCGCCGGTGGCGGTGTCGTCGGCCGCCAGCAGGCCGGCGAACGGGTCCTTGGGTCCGGGCCCGGCGTCGGTCACGGTGACCACGATCCGGTCACCGCCGTTCCACACCCGCATCCGGATCGGCCCCCGCCCGTGCACCATCGCGTTGGTGACCGCCTCGCTGACCGCCACGATCAGGTCGTCGACCTGGTCCGGCGATACCCGGCCGGGCCCGGCGTCGCGGACCGTCTGCCGGGCCAGCGCCGGCGCCGGATCGACCAGCTCGGCGAACGGCGTGCTGAGCTGCACCGGGTCGGTCCGCATCGGCCGGGCCTCGGTCAGGTACGAGACCGGGTCGGCGTAGGTGTGGCTGTCCGGGTGGCTGCCGTCCGCCCGCGCGGTGCGGGGATGGGTCCGGGCGACGTCCGCCAGCATCGCCGAGGGGGTGGTCCGCCGGTCGTACGCGCACATGCTCCACAACGGGAAGTCGTCGTAGGCGTGGTTGATCACCGACTCGTACCGGGCCCAGCTGTCCCAGGTCGCGCCGAACGCCGAGCCGGGCAGCTCCCCGATGATCCGGATCTGCCGGGCACCCTCGGTCACCAGGTCGGTCAGCAGCCGGCGGTACGACCGGATCGCCGCGGCCGGCCGGGCGTACACGTCACCGCCGGTGGTGTACGTCACGCCGGAGCCCGGTGGCAGCGCCGACCGGACCAGGGCGGCGTTGCGCTCGCCGAGCGCGACGATGGTCGGCTCGCCGGCGTGCGGTCCGCCGGTCAGGAACGGCACCAGTACGGCCAGCAGCTCGTCGTCGGAGGAGTAGTAGAGCGCTTCGTGGTAGTAACCCTGGTGGCCGGCCGCCGCACCGGTCCTCATCGGGCCACCTCGACCCGCAGCCGGGGCAGGTCGAGCAGGCCGGCCAGCCGGCCCACCGCCCCGGCAGCGGAGCGCAGCACCACGGTGGCGCCGCGCTGGTCCGCGTACCGGTCCAGCTGGACCAGCGCGCGGTGGTCGACGAACCGCAACCCGGACGCGTTCAGGACCAGCTCGCCATCCAGCGGACGCAGGTGGGCGCGGTCCAGCGCCTTGTCCAGCAGCGTGTCGGCGGACAGGTCGAGTTCCCCGGCCAGAGCCGCCTGGCCGTCGGCGGGCGGGCAGGCGACCAGCTGGAACGGCACCTCGGCGTTGGTCCGGGCGTGCATCGCGGCCAACTCCTCGATCGCCTCGTCGTCGAGCACCCGCCGGTCGTACGCGCACATCGCGGCGAACGCGGTGGTGCAGATCAGCCGGTCGGCGAGGTGCTCGTACCGGGTGAACGCGGCCAGCTGGGCCGCGGTGCGGACCAGTGACGTCGCCTCGGCGGCCACCCGCAGGCCGGTGTACCCGGCGGCCAGCGCGGCGTCGAGCGCGGCCGCGTACTCGGCCGCCTGGGCCTGCGGATCGACCACCGTGCCGCTGGGGTAGGCGTCGCCGACGGCCACGAACCGGGCGCTCGGCGGCACCGTGGGCGGCCGGTGCGCCGCGACGAACCAGAGCCGCTCGCCGTTCGCCTGGCCCTCGGCGAGGAAGTCCGCCGCCGCGGCCGCGAATACCGCTGGATCGTCGTACGCGAAGCAGACGTGTGCGTGTGCTGCCACCGGTCTGCCGTCGCTGCTCATTCGGCGAGCATACCGCCGGGGTGCGGAACCTCCGCTGCTGCAAGATCCACCTTGTTGCCACAGCTAGGCAATAGCAAGCTTTGCCCCATATGCTTCGGCCCATGACCGTCGAAGCCATGCACATCGCCAACGGGATCGTGAACGGTCCGGTCTCCGGTGTGTTCGCGATCCTGTCGCTGGTCGCGCTCGGGTTCTGCGTGCTGCGCAGCCGGGCCGACCTGGACGATCGGCTGGCACCGATGGCCGGCCTGGTGGCGGCGTTCATCTTCGCCGTGCAGATGCTCAACTTCCAGGTGCTGCCGGGTGTCTCCGGGCACCTGCTCGGCGGCACCCTCGCGGTGATCCTCGTCGGGCCCTGGGTGGGCGCGCTGTGCGTGGCCACCGTGCTGATCGTGCAGTGCCTGCTGTTCGCCGACGGCGGGCTCACTGCGCTCGGGCTCAACATCTTCAACATGGCGATCCTCGGTACGGCGGTCGCGTACCTGCTCGTCGCCGCACTGCTGCGGGTGCTGCCGAAGACCGCGTCCGGCGTGGCCACCACCGCGTTCCTGGCCTCGGTGGCCGGTGTCGTGGTCGCCGCGCAGGGTTTCGTGCTGCAGTACTGGTGGGGCGGCACCACCGAGCTGTCGATCACCGCCGTCGCCGCCACCATGGCCGGCTTCCACACGCTGATCGGCATCGGCGAGGGCCTGATCGCCGCCACCACGGTCGCCACCGTGGCCCGGGTCAGACCCGATCTGGTGTACGCCCTGCGCCGGTTCCGCCGGACGGCCGCCCCCGCCCAGCCCGTGGGAGCGGCGGCATGACGAAGCGGAGGTTCATCGTCGCCGGCCTGATCGTGACGTTCCTGCTCGCCGGGATCGTCAGCAGTTTCGCGTCGTCCAGCCCGGACGGCCTGGACAGCGCGGCGCTGCGCGGCTGCACCACCGACGCGGCCGGGCAGATCACCGGCGGCACGTGCATGGCGCAGCAGGAACAGGGCCACCAGCTCGGCGGCAGCCCGCTGGCCGACTACGGGATCGCCGGCGTCGACAACCCGTACCTGGCCACCGGACTGGCCGGCGTCCTGGGCGTGGCCGTCACCTTCGCTGTCGGCGGCGGGCTGTTCTGGCTGGTCCGCCGCCGACAGCCGGCGGCGTAGGTGGGCGCCGGCCACGCGCATCCGCTGCACCTGGACCACGACAGCCCGGTGCACCGGCTGCCGCCCGAGGTGAAGATCGTCGCCGTCCTGCTGTTCACCGTCATCGTGGTGATCACGCCGCGCGAGCACCTCCTGCCGTTCGCCGGATACGCGCTGCTGATCGCGCTGGTCGCGGCGGCCGCCCGGATCCGGCCCGGATGGCTGGCCAAGCGGGCCACCATCGAGCTGCCCTTCGTGCTGCTGGCGATGGCGCTGCCGTTCGCCGGGCACGGGGAGCGGGTGGACTGGCTCGGCCTGTCCCTGTCGGTGGACGGGCTCTACGGCGCCTGGAACATCGTGGTCAAGGGCACGCTCGGCGTCCTGGCCTCACTCCTGCTGGCCGGGACCACCACGACCCGCGACCTGATCGCCGGCCTGGACCGCCTCCGGGTCCCGCCGATCTTCACCCAGATCGCCACGTTCATGCTGCGCTACCTGGACATCCTGGCCGAGGACGCGCGGCGGATGCGGATCGCCCGGCTGTCGCGCGGCTACGACCCGCGGTTCCTGTGGCAGGTCAAGGCGTTCGCGGTGAGCATCGGCGCGCTGTTCCTGCGGGCGTTCGAGCGGGGCGAGCGGGTCTACCTCGCGATGGTGTCGCGTGGTTACACCGGGCGGCTGCCCCGGATCGAGCACCCGGCCGCGTCCGCCCGGCAGTGGGCGGTGTCCGCGCTGTTCCCGGTCGCCGCGGCCGGCATCGCGCTGACCACGGTGCTGCCGTGAGCCTGCGGATCAGCGGGCTGCACTACGCGTACCCGGACGGCACCGCCGCCCTGCACGGCGTCGACCTGGTCGTCGGGGCGGGGGAGCGGGTGGCACTGCTCGGGCCGAACGGCGCCGGCAAGACCACGCTGGTGCTGCACCTCAACGGCATCCTGCACGGCGGCGCCGGCACGGTCGAGGTGTCCGGCCGGGCGGTGGACCCGCACGACCGGGCCCGGCTGGCCGACCTGCGCCGCCGGGTCGGCATCGTCTTCCAGGACCCGGACGACCAGCTCTTCATGCCGACGGTCGCCGAGGACGTCGCGTTCGGCCCGGCCAACCTCGGTATCCGCGGCGCCGAGTTGGCCGCCCGGGTGGACGAGGCGCTGGCCGCGGTGGGCATGTCCGAGCATCGCGACCAGGTGCCCCACCACCTGTCGTTCGGCCAGCGCCGCCGGGTCGCAGTGGCCACCGTGCTGGCCATGCGCCCGGAGCTCCTGGTGCTGGACGAGCCGTCGTCCAACCTCGACCCGGCCAGCCGCCGCGAGCTCGCCACGATCATCCAGGCGCTGCCGGTGACCGTGCTGATGGTGACCCACGACCTGCCGTACGCGCTGCAGCTCTGCCCGCGCTCGGTGATCCTCGACGGCGGCCGGATCGTGGCCGACGCGCCGACTGCCGACCTGCTGGCCGACGACGAGCTGCTGCGGGCGCACCGCCTGGAGCTGCCGTTCGGTTTCCACCCGGCGCGCCGCTGAGCGCTGCAGATCGGCTCAGTCGCGCAGCTGCAGCCGGGCGACCGGGAACTTGCGCTCGGTCTTCTTCTCGTACTCGGCCGCGTCCGGCCAGTACGTC
>DASSAL010000030.1:0-3521 GCA_035685405.1 Actinoplanes sp.
GGTCTCGGCGACCCGGTCCGGGAGCAGACACAGGCCCTGCGGCTCCGAGAAGCTCGCCGCGTCCGCCGGCCCGTCGGCGCGGCCGCGGGCGCCCGAGCCGATCCGGCGCAGCACCGTCTCGCCGTCGGCGGCCAGCTCGACCAGGCTGTGGTGCGCCGAGTCGGAGACCAGCAGCGTGCCGCCGGGCAGGGCCACCGCCTTGCCCGGGTAGCGCAGCGCGGTCGTCGGCTCGGCCGGCGGCACGTACGGGCCGGAGCCGCGGTGCAGCGTGCCCTTGCGCTCGTGGGCGGCCACCAGCTCGTCGATCAGCCGGGCCAGCCCCTCGGCGTGCCCCTCACCGGCCATCGTGGCGACCACGTACCCCTCCGGGTCGACCACGGCCAGGGTGGGCCACGCCTTGGCCGCGTACTGGTCCCACATCCGCAGCTCGGGGTCGTCCAGCACCGGATGGCCGACCGCGTACCGCTCCACGGCGGCGGCCAGCGCCGCGGGGTCGCGCTCGTGCGCGAACTTCGGCGAGTGCACACCGATCACCACGAGGACGTCGGCGTACTTGTCCTCCAGCGGCCGCAGCTCGTCGAGCACGTGCAGGCAGTTGATGCAGCAGAAGGTCCAGAAGTCCAGCACGACGATCTTGCCGCGGAGGTCCGGCAGAGTCAGTGCCCGGCCACCGGTGTTCAGCCAGCCGCGGCCACGCAGCTCCGGGGCCCGCACGCGGGCCTGTCGCGGTTCCGCCATCAGCCGACGGGCTTCAGGCACAGCACCCGGTTGCGGCCGTCGCTGGTCGGGTCGATCACGTACGGCTGCGTCGGGTCGGCGCACTTGTCCTGGCTGTCGGCGATCGACGCCACCTGGAACGCGCCCTGGTCGGTGCAGGCCGCGGTGACCGCCTCCTCGCCGTTCTGCCGTACGCACTCACCGACGTTGACCTGCAACCCGGTGCTGTCCGAGTCACCGGAGATCAGGTAGACCAGCCCGAAGGCGGCGCCGACCAGCAACGCGGCCACGATGATCACGCCGATCAACACCGGAAGCGTACGGACGTGTGGCGTGTCCGGCTTCGCCGCCGCCTCGGGTTTGAACTGCTCGAACCGGCTCTGATCGTCGTCGTCCGGCGTGTCCGGCCAGCTGCTCGTCTGACCCGGCCCGGATGGCGGCGTGACCGTGGCGCGAGTGGTCGGACCGGGGAACACACCACCCATCCGCGGCCGCTCACCCTCGATGCCCGGCGGCGCCTGCTGACCGTTCGGGAAGCCGTCCACCATCGGTGGCGCTGCGTGCATCGACGGCAGCGCGGCCTGCGGGACGTACGGGTGATCCGGGTGTGCGCGGCCACGGCCGGAGACGTCGGTGGTGTGCTCGCTGTAGTTGTCCGGCACCCCCCGTCGGCCCTCCTCCGGGCTGATGCCCGGCACCGGCGCCGCAGACCGGCCACGGCCGGCCACGTCGGTGGTGAACTCGTCGTACGGCGGGCCGCCGTGCACCTCGGGCGGCGGCGTGACGCGGGCGCTCGCGGTGGCGCGCCCTTCCGCGTTCCGCCGGTACGGGGCGTGGCTGTCGAAGCCCGGGGCCGTCTGCCCGCCGTGGACGTCCGGCTCGGCGGTGGGTCGCACGGGCGCGTCGGCCCGCGCGCGGTCGGCCTCGGCGTGGGGCGGTGTGGCCGAGCCGGCTCGACCGGCGTGGTCGGGCAGGGCGGAGGGCGGCATGGCCGCCTCGGCCCCTGCGCGGTCGGACTGGGCGTCGGGTGGTGTGGCAAAGCCGGGCCGTCCTGCGGGATGGACCTCGGCGTCGGGCGGTGTGTCTCGACCGGCCCGGCCGGCGCGTTCGGACCGGCTGTCGGCCGGTTGCCGGCCGCGGTCCCACGGCCAGGCGCCGTGGGCGGCCGGTGGTGGCGTTCCGTGGTCCGGCTCGTGGGCCGCCGCCCGCTCCGGCTCGCGCTCCGGCGGGCTGACGGGTGCCGGACGGCCGTACACGCGGGCCTGGCCGGCGGCCCTCGGCGGTGGAAGCTCGTCGGGAGCGACCGGGGGACGGCTGAGTCCGGGAACGGCGGCGCTGCCGGTCGCCGGGCGGGCGGCCGGCATGTCGAAGGCCGAACTGCCGTGGGCGCCTGCTTCCCGCCGGTCTTCCGAACCGCCGAACGGTCGTTCCTCGGGTTCGCGGGGGTGCGGGACGGCGCCGTTGCGTGGATCGGAAGCCACCGGGACGCCGCTGGAGGCGAAGGAGGCGCCGGGAACCCGCTGGGCGAAGCCGCTCGAGTCGACGTTGGTGGGCCGGGGTCCGCCGTCTGATGGGGCTCGCCGCTGCTCGTCCCGGCTCGCGAAGGGCGACCGGCCCTCGGTCGCTGGGCCGCGGAGCGGGCGTGGTGGCTGATCGGCGTCGTCGGTGCCGGGATGGTGCACGTCAGGGCGTCCAGTGCGGCGTTCCGCCGCGCCGAAGGCGTCGAACGGGCTGCCTGGCCCGTTCACCGCGGCGAAACCGGCCACCGGCGCCGACTGCGCCGCCGGGGAGGTGTGCACGGGCGCGGCGAACGGCTGGGCACCGGATCCGAGGTCGTTCCCGGTCTGGTCCGGGCCGGACGGCGACGGGCCTGAGCCGGGCGCATCCGGTGGAGCGGGCGGCGACGGATGGGTGGTTGGTCGGTCGGTCGGCCCGAAGGACGGCGCCGACGGACTGCGGCGGCGCAGGGCGCTGCTGTCGTCGCGGGCGGCGGGTGCGTCGGGCAGGCCGGTCAGCGTGGCGCCGGGGACCCGAACGCGCTGATCGCCGAAGGCGGACAGGCCCGGCGGGCGTCCGGTGGTGGGCTGCTGTTCCGGCGCGGGCTCGGAGCCGGCGGCGGCGCGGGTGGGTGAGCCCGGCGCGAAGCCGTGATAATCGCCGGACGATGCGCTGGGCTGGGCCGAGCGGTAGGGGTGATCGTCCTCCGGCGCCGGCGTGTGCGGCGGAACGGTCTGCGGTGGTTCGGGCCGCCGGGGCGATCCGCTGACCGGTGGGGGGACGGACGCCGACGCTGCGGGACTGCCCGTTGCCGGGTCGATCGGGGCGGCCGCCGTTCGGCGGGGCAACCGGGCGTCGGAGCCGGGAGGCGGGGCGGATCCGCTGCCGGGGACGCGGGCGGAGCCGGTGGGCGGCGGGCCGAACGGCGGCGCGGTCCGATCGCGGCCGGCGGCGGGTGCGCCGAAGCTGCCGGCCGGCCGTGGCTGGTCGGCGGGCTGCGGGCTGCGGGGGTAGGGCGGTTGCCGGCCGGGGTTGCGCGACTGGCCGAAGCTCGACACCGCGGGCACCACGAAGGGCGAGCCGCCGTTCGGGGTGGCCTGCGGCGGTGGGGCGTAGGTGGTGGGCTCGGTCGGCGGGGCCGGGTACGGCGATGCGGCCGGCGGATAGGACTGGGCCACGGGCGGGGCGCTGGCGGCCGGCGGAGGTTGGGCGGCCGGCGGAGGTTGGGCGGCCGGCGGAGGTTGGGCGGGCGGCGGGTAGGGCTGGGCGGGCGCCGGGTACGGCTGGGTGGGCGCCGGGTAGGGCTG
>DASSAL010000031.1:0-4010 GCA_035685405.1 Actinoplanes sp.
CCGCTCCCGGGCACCGGTCATCCGGCCGCGGGCGAACCAGATCGACTCGACGTACCGGCCGGTCTCACCGCCGGCCACCCGAGACACGTACTCGAACACTCCTAGACGGTAGATCCGGTCTGCCGGGGCAGGACGGTCAACACCCGGTCGATGTAGTCGCGGAACTCGGCCATGAACGTGGTGAGGAACGAGCGGGTCGCCTCGTCGGAAACCTGGCCGTCACCCGGGAAGATCTCCGGGGTGTACTGGATGTAGGCCTCCGGCGCGGTCATCTGCCGGGCGTTGCAGAAGCTCAGCACCGCGCGCAGGCTCTGCTGGGCGAGCGCGGTGCCGATCTGGCCGATGGAGGCGCCGATCACCGCCGCCGGGATGTGGTGGAACGCGTTCTGACCCCACGGCCGGGAGGCCCAGTCGATCGCGTTCTTCAGCCCACCCGGAATGGACCGGTTGTATTCCGGCGTGACGAACAGGACGGCCTGGGCGCGGTGGATCGCGTCCTTCAGAGCGATCGCTTCGGGTGGGTAGTCGGCGTCGAAGTCCGGGCTGTACAGCGGCAGGTTGCCGATCGGGATCTCGGTGAACTCCAGATCGTCCGGTGCCAGCCGGATCAGGGCGCGGGCGAGTTCGCGGTTCACCGACGTGGAGGAGAGGCTTCCGACGAAGTAGCCGACCTGATAGGTGGTCATGGGGTCCGCGTTCCCCGCCCGCCGCTGAATAATCGGGCTTGCCCTTTCCGAACGATCGTGCTTTTCTTAGCGGGTGGGTAAGGGTGAGCAGACCAGGGCGGCGGTGCTCGACCAGGCCGTGCAGGTGGCGCGGCGGGTCGGGCTGAACGGGCTGACCATCGGCACCCTGGCCGAGCAGGCGGAGCTGTCCAAGAGCGGGCTGTTCGGGCACTTCCGCTCCAAGGAGGCGTTGCAGCTCCAGGTCATCGAGCACGCCCGCAGCCGGTTCGAGGAGCAGGTGGCCCGGCCGGCGCTGCGCGGCCCGCGGGGCGAGCCGCGCCTGCGCACGCTGTTCGAGCGGTGGCTGGAGTGGTCCGCGGCGCCCGGCGGATGCCCGTTCGTCGCGGCCGCGACCGAGTTCGACGATCGCCCCGGCGTGGTCCGCGACCGGCTCCTGCAGGACGAGCGGGACATGTTCGACATGATCGTCACGGTGTTCCGGACCGGCGTCGCGGAGGGACACTTCCGCGCCGATGCCGACCCGGACCAGTTCGCCCAGGACCTCTACGGCGTGCTGCTGGCCCGCCACCACACCCTGCGGATGCTCGGCGACGAGCAGGCCGACGTCCGCGCCCGGCGCGCCTTCGAGGCGTTGATCACCGCCGCGCGCCCGATCCCGTCCGACTGAGAGGAAACCCCATGACCACGGTGGCCGACGTACGCCGAAAGAAAAGCACGACCGTTCGTTTTTTTGTCCCTCCCCCGCCGGTCCGGGCCGCCTTCACGGTGCTCGATCGGCTCGCCCCGGCCGTCGCCGCCCGCTGGGCCGAACGGATCTGGTTCACCCTTCCCCGTCCGGCCCCACCCCGGCCGGTGCCGGTACCGGCCGGGCGGTTCTGGTCGCTCGACGTCGCCGGTCACCGGATCGCCGGCCAGGAGTGGGGCACCGGCCCGGCGGTGTACCTGATCCACGGCTGGGGCGGGCAGGCCGCCCAGCTCGCCGCGTTCGTCACCCCGCTGGTTGACCGGGGATACCGGGTCGTAGCGTTGGACGCGCCCAGCCACGGCCGGTCCGCCGCCGGCGGGTACGGCCCGCGGTCCTCCTCGGTCCCCGAGTTCGCCGGCGCCCTGACCGCCGCCGTCGCCGCCCACGGCCCGGCGCATGCGATCATCGCCCACTCACTGGGCGGCACCGCCACCGCCGTGGCGCTGTGCGACGGGCTGCCCGCCGCCCGGGTGGCGATGCTGGCCCCGATGGCCGGGCCGGAGTCGTACGCCCGCCGACTCGCCCGGCTGCTCGGTCTGGGCGACTCGAGCTACCGGCGGCTGATCGCCCGGGTGGAACGCCGGGTCGGCGCCCCGATGCGCCACTTCGACGTGCCGGAGCTGGGCCGCGCGATCGCCATGCCCCCGACGCTGGTGGTGCACGACCGCGACGACGTCTACACCCCGATCAGCGACGGCGCCGCGATCGCCGCGGCCTGGCCGTCGGCGCGGTTGCGCGCGACCTCGGGGCTCGGCCACCGGCGGCTGCTGCGCGACCCGGACGTGGTGGCCGAGGTGGTGGATTTCATCGCGAGCGGAGATTGAGGCCGGCGCCGGGCGTACTGGTGTCACGATGGACGTCATGACCCTGGTACGCACGGTCCGGCTCCGCTTCGGACACCTCTCCCGGACGGCGGCCACCCACACCAACCTTTCCGCGGTCCGCGTCGACGGACCGGCGCTCTGGATCGCCGGCGACGAGACGGCCACCCTGGAGCGCCTGGTCGCCGACGATCCGGACTTGCCGGCGGAGTATGCCGACGAGCGGACGTTCCGGCTCGGCGACTTCGTCGACCTGCCCGGGCCGGACGCCGACGAGGAAGCCGACATCGAAGGGCTGGCGCGGACCGGGCACTTCCTGTGGGCGGTCGGCTCGCACAGCCTGCGCCGCAAGCGGATCAAGTCGCACCACACCGGCGCCAGGGCGCTGCAGCGGCTGGCCAAGGTGGCGGGCCAGGCGAACCGGCAGATCCTGGTCCGGCTGCCGATCACCGAGGTGGACGGGCTGCCCACCCCGGTGCGGGAAATGGTGGCGGACGGCGCGAAGCACCACGCCGCCGCGCTCGGCCGCCGCGACGACCTGCGCCGGCTGCTGCGCGACGACGAGCACCTGGGCCGGTTCGTGCCGATCCCGGGCAAGGACAACGGCCTGGACGTCGAGGGCATCGCGGTCAGCGGCGAACGCGTGTATCTCGGCCTGCGCGGACCGGTGCTGCGCGGCTGGGCGTTCGTGCTGGAGCTGCGACCGTACGTGGACGCGGCCCAGCCGGACCGGTTGCGGCTGCACGAGTTCGCCGACGGTCTCCCGTACCGCAAACACGTCCTGGACCTGGACGGGCTGGGCGTGCGGGACCTCTGCCCGGCCGGCGACGACCTGCTGGTGCTGGCCGGCCCGACGATGGACCTGGACGGGCCGGTGCGGATCTATCGCTGGCACGGCGCCCGCCGGGTGGAGATGCCCGCCGTCGTCCGCGGCGACACACTGACCCGCGAGCTGGAGCTGACGTACGGTGAGGGCGACGACCACGCCGAGGGCATGGGTCTGGTCGGTGACCCGGCGAACAAGCTGGCCCTGATCGTCTACGACAGCCCGGCCGCGGCGCGCATCACCGATGACGGTGCCGTGGTCGCGGATATCGTGCAGTTGCCGTAGCCGAAGGGAGTCCCCATGCCACAGCCCGAAGGTGCCGAGCTGGACGCCGTCCGCGCCCGGCGGGACGAACTGCGCAAGCGATACCTGCGGCCGGCCGGCGAGCGACCGGCCACCACCGCGCGGGGCATCCACCATGCCGCGCTGATCTGCCGGGACGTCGAGGCCACCATCCGCTTCTATCAGGACCTGCTCGGCTTCCCGCTGGTCGAGCTGGTGGAGAACCGCGACTACGCCGGCTCCAGCCACTTCTTCTTCGACGTCGGCAACCGCACACTGCTGGGTTTCTTCGACTTCCCCGGCCACGACCACCCGGACTTCGCCGAGACGATCGGCGGGGTGCAGCACATCGCGCTGTCGGTGAGCGCGGAACAGTTCGACCGGGCGAAGGAGCGCTTCGACGCCAACGGGATCGAATACCTCGGCCCGGATCGCGGGGTGGAGGACAGCCTCTACGTCCGCGACCCGAACGGCGTCGGGATCGAGCTCTACCGCGAGGAGCTGGGCACCTTCGAGGGCACCACGCTGGTCACCGGATAATTCCGGCGTGACCCGAGCACCGGATGACGCCGAACCGCCGGCCGTGACCGTCTCCGACGCCTACTTCACCGGGCTCTATCTGGCCAAGGACGACCCGTGGGACCTGGCGA
>DASSAL010000032.1:0-15944 GCA_035685405.1 Actinoplanes sp.
GGTCTGCGGCCCCGGGTCCGGCGCGGCCGGCGCGCCGGCCGCCCGGCCGGAGAGGAATCCTTCGTCGGCGGAGAACATCTCTGCGGGGCTGCCGTGGGCGGCGCACAGCTCCACCGGTGCCCCGGTCCGGACCGCCTCGTCCAGGGCCCACCGCAGCGCGCTGCGCGCGCCGGCTGAGCCGTCATATCCGACAATGATCTTCCTGCGGTTCATCCGTCCTCCCCGGACGTGCGTCATCCACTTCATGGTGGTCCGGGATCCGGCGGCCGGGTCAGGGCACATCGGCCGCTCCAGCCGGGACCTTCGGCTCGCGCACACGCACCGCGCCGGGTGGAAGGCACCGGCGGCCCCCAGGGGCGACCGGTCAGCAGCGCGGCTCCGCGGTTACCGCGGACCGGGCATCACCCGTACGCGGCTCGACCCGTGCCTCCGGGCCCGGGAAGATCAGCGTCGTCCGGCCGTCGTCCAGCCAGCGGACGCGGTACGGGGGTGCGCCCTCCGGATGGTCCGCGGCGACAACCACACCCACGCGGCTGTCGCCGAGATACGTGCCGTCCAGGACGAGCCGGTCACCGACCTGCGCGATCATCGTGGGCTCCTTCGGTGGGATGGGCGGTCAGCCCAGCATGACCGGCCCGGACCGGGTCGTGCAGGGCCGATGGTCCCGGCCGAAGGTCACTCCGCACCGGCCGGCGAACGGGCCCAACGGCGAGGCCGACGGGACGAGCGGCCCTGACCGGGCCCGCCCGGCCGGCGCGACGATGGGCGCAAGAGCCCCGGTCGGCGAAGGAGACGATCATGTTGCCTCTGGTCATCACGGTGATCCTGCTCCTGCTGGCGGTGCTGATCCTGGCGGGTCCGCCGCTGGAAGGGCTGATCGACCGGATGTGGCCGTCCGGGCGGCAGCGGCCGTCCGCCGGCTCCCGCTCGGGAGTCGTCCACTGACGGCGCCTGACCTGCCGCGACCCGGCAGCGGGCCCGCTGCCGGTCACCCGGCGATCGGCACCCGCCAGACCAGGATCGTGCCGTCGCCCGCCGCCCGTGGCCCCACCTCGAAGGTCCCGCCCAGGTCGTGCGCGCGCTCACCCATGTTGACCAGGCCGCCGCGCGCCCGGGCGGGATCGAAGCCGCCGCCGTCGTCCTCGACGGTCAGCGTGACCGCGCCGTCCGCGGCGCGGATCGACACCCGTACCGACGACGCGTTGGCGTGCCGCGCTGCGTTGGACAGCGCCTCCCGCAGCACGGCCATCAGCTCCGGGACGATGTCGTCGGGCACGGCGCTGTCCACCGGGCCGGACACGTCCAGGGTGGGCCGGAAGCCGAGGGTGCCGGCCGCGGCGTCGACCGCGGCGGTCAGTTCTCCCCGCAGGGACGGGCCGACCGGCGCGCGGAGTTCGAAGATCGAGCGGCGGATGTCCCGGATGGTGGCGTCCAGGTCGTCCACCGCCGCGTTGATGCGCTCGGCCGCCCCCGGACGCAGGGTGTGCGGTGCCACGCCCTGCAGCTGCATGCCGGTCGCGAACAGCCGCTGGATCACCACATCGTGCAGATCGCGGGCGATCCGCTCGCGGTCCTCCAGCACGACCAGCTGCTCGCGCTCCTCCTGGGCACGGGCCCGCTCGAACGCCAGGGCGGCCTGCCCGGCGAAGATCGACAGCAGGGCCGCGTCCTCGTCGCCGGTACCGGTGTTCACCGGCCGGGCCACGATCAGGATGCCGTGCGTGGCGTCCGAGCCGGCCAGCGGCGCCACCATCGCCGGGCCCTCCGGCACGTACCCCGGCCATTCCGATCCCGCCCGCAGGTCATCGACCATGTGGTAGCGCTCCCGGCCCGGTTCCTGCGCCGCCGCGTCATCGACCGGCATCAGCTTGCCGACCAGGCCGGCGTAGCGCGGGTCGGCGCCGTCGGCCACCTCGATGGTGTACCGGGCGTACTTCTCCTCGTACAGCAGGACCAGCACCAGTTCGGCCTCGGCGACCTCCCGGGCGCGGCGGGCGATCAGCCGCAGCGCCTCACCCCGCTGCACCCGGCCCAGCAGCACCGAGGTGATCTCGGCGGCCGCGGCGAGCCACCGCTCCCGGCGCCGGGCCAGTGCGTACAGCCGGGCGTTGTCGATCGCCACCCCGGCCGCCGCGGCCAGCGCCACGACGATCTCCTCGTCGTCGTCGGTGAACTCCGCGGCGCCCTGTTTCTCGGCCAGGTACAGATTGCCGAAGATCTGGTCCCGGGTGCGCACCGGTACGCCCAGGAAGCTGTGCATCGGCGGGTGGTGCGGCGGGAAGCCGTAGGACTGCGGGTGGTTGGTGATGTCCGGCATCCGGACCGGCCGGGGATCGGTGATCAGCAGCCCGAGGACGCCGCGGCCGTGCGGCAGGTCACCGATCGCGGCGTGGGTCTTCTCGTCGACACCGTGGGTGATGAAGTCCGACAGCAGCCGGTCCGGCCCGATCACGCCGAGGGCGCCGTACCGCGCCCCGGCCAGCGCGCACGCCGCCTCCACGATTCGCTGCAGCGTGCTGCGCAGGTCGAGGTCCGAGCCGATGCTGACCACCGCGTCGAGCAGCGCCCGCAGACGCTCCCGGCTGGCCACCAGCTCGCCGATGCGGTCCAGCATCTCCTGCAGCAGCTCGTCGAGACGGACCCGGGACAGCGGCGTGAGCCCCAGCGAGGGCGGCGAGTTCGGCGTGCTGCCCACCGGTTCGACCATGGGCCCCAGGCTAGCGAGCGCGGGGGCGTGCGGTCATCCCGCCCCGCGCCGGCCGGCTCAGTCCTCGACCTGGATCACCTCTGCGGCGGTGCGCCGCGGCGTGGCGGGCAGCGGCTCGGTCGTGTCGGCATATCCCAGCCGGACGATCAGGTACGGCTCGCCGATGCTGGACAGCAGCCGGCGCAGCAGCATGCGCGGCCAGGCGATCTCCACCGCCTCACTGATCGGCGCGCTGGACACGCCCTCGGCGGTGGCCTGCAGCAGCAGCGCCGACATCGCCTCGCCGCCGCGCAGCAGGTCGGCCGGGGTGTCACCGGTGCCGTAGATGATGACGAAATACGCGCCCTCGTCGTGATCGGCGCCGGCGAGCAGCCCGTGGGAGCCGTCCGGCAGGAAGTTACGGACCGGCACCCGGCGGAGCGCCGGTTCGACCGCGGTGCCCGGCGGCACCCCGTCGCCGGTCCAGGCCGGCCGGCTGGTCCAGCGGGTCAGTTCGGTGCGGTACGCCGGATCGAAGAACTCCACGTCGGCCGCCTCGTCCACGGACACGGCCAGCTCGGCCACCCGGTCGTCCGGGACCACGTGCAGGTACGCCCCCTCGGCCTCGACCAGGCGGCGCAGCCGGGCCATCGTCGCGTCCTGCACCCGCCGCTCGCCGAAGGCACGGCGGTCGGTGCGCCGGCGGCTGATCGCGCCGGCCAGATCCTTCGCCACCGGGTCCGCCGGGCCGCGGCCGGTGATCCGGACCCGGGCCAGCAGGTCGGGCCGGTGCTCCTCGGGCAGCCGCTGCACCTCCGCCTGCCAGCCCTCCGCAGCCAGCGCGACGCGGGCGTGGTGCAGCGCGCCGCCGCAGCTGAGCAGCAGCAGGCGGCCCTCGGCGTCGGTCACGCCGAGGCGGCGAGCCGGATCGGAGGACAACTCGGCGGTGTCCCCGGAGATCCGCCACCGCCAGGGCTGGGTGTTGAAGACCGACGGCGCCCGCAGCGAGACGCGGGCGGCGTTCTCCAGGGCGTCGCGCGCCTCGGCGCGGGTCACAGAGTCGGACGGGCCGGTCATGGCGTACCTCCGGGGATCGAATGTCACCTCACGGTGACATCGCGCGGTGCGTCCGGTCAGGGCCGAAAGTCCCGGGCTCAGCAGACCGTCAGGCCACGAAAGAGCGGGACCCGGCGCGTCGGGCCTTGTGGCCCTACCGGCCGCCGCCGCTGTGCCGGACGGTGGGGGAGCAGCCGCCGGCCCGCCGTCGGTGGCGACCCGCATGCCGGCCGTGGTCGCGGACCGGCTGGTGGCGGCGCGGCACCGGCTGGTCGAGCTGTCCGCGTATCCCACCGCTGCGATAGCCGGCGAGACGGTCAACGGCGACCGGCGCGAACCGCGGCCATGAGTGGCGCCGGCCGATGGGAGGAGACGACGTGGTGGTTCAGCGGGCCAGCCGCAATGATCTGACCGAGCTGGCGACGGAGACCGGGACCGCTCCGATGCAGATCGCGGCGGTCCTGCGGTTGGAGTGTCCGGTTTCGGCCACCACGGTGCGTGAGGTGCTGGCCCGGCGGCTCCCCGGGGTGCCGCGGCTGCGGCAGCGGCTCGCCCCGGCGCCCATCGGGCTCGGCCGCCCGGTCTGGATCGACGACCCGGCGTTCGACCTCGTGCGCCACGTGCAGGAGCACCGGTTGGGCACACCGGCGGACGAGGCGACCGTGTTGCGGGTCGCGGCGCAGGCCGCCGCCGACCCGCTGCCACGCCGGCGGCCGTTGTGGGCGGTCCAGCTGGTCACCGATGCCACCGGCGCCTGCCACGCTGTCGTTCTGGTCGTCCACCACGTGGTCGCCGATGGCATCGGCGGCCTCGCCGCGCTGAGCCAGCTGGTCGACTCCGCGGCGGTCCCGGCGCCGGGCCGGTTCCCGGCACCGGCACCCACCCGCCGCGAGCTGCTGCGCGACGTCCTGGACGTCCGGGTACGCGCCCTCCGATCGCTGCCGGCCGCTGGTCGCCGGCTGCGGTCGGGCCTCCGGGAACTGGGTCTCACCCAACGGGACACGGGCCGGCCGCCACGCTGCTCGCTGAACCGGCCGATCGGGCCACGACGCCGCCTGGCCGTCGCCCGCGTCGCCCTCGCTGATGCGGTGGCGGCCGCCCACCGGTCCGGCGCCACCGTCAACGACATCCTGCTGACCGCGGTCGCCGGCGCGCTCCGGGACACACTGACCGCGCGCGGCGAGGCTGTCGACCGATTCGTCGTCTCGGTGCCGGTCTCCGCCCGCCGCTCCGCCGGCACCACCGAACTCGGCAACCGGGTCGGCGTGATGCCGGTGACCGTGCCCGCGACCGGCGACCCGGCCGACCGGCTGGCCGCCATCGCCGGCACCACCCGGACCGGCCGCCGGTCCGCCGGCCGCGGGTCGTCCGCGGCCCTGGTCAGCATCACGTTTCTGGCTCTGGCCCGGCTCGGCCTCTTCAGCCGGCTGATCAACCGTCAACGGCTGGTCAACACCTTCGTCACCAACGTGCCGGGCCCGGCCGAACCGTTCTTCTTCGCCGGCCGCCGGATCAGCGACGTCATCGCGGTCAGCCCGATCGCCGGCAACGTGACGGTCGCCTTCGCCGCCCTCTCGTACGCCGGGACGCTGGCGGTCACCGTGATCGCCGACCCGGACGCCTGCCCGGATCTCGACCTGGTCGCGGCCGCCCTGCAGCGCCAGTTCGACGAGCTCACCCGCCTCGACTGACTACCGGCGGAGTCAGTCGGCGAGTAGCTCGTCGACGTCGCGGCGCGGAGCCGACCGGCCCGGGTCCCCGTACCCGATGCGCAGCGCCATCTGCGGGATGCCGGTGCGGCGCAGGGACTGGCGCAGCTGGTCGCGGGCCGCGGGCACCTCGATCGGCTGGGAGATCATCGAGCTGGTCAGCCCGGAATCGGTGATGGTCAGCAGCACCCGCTGCAGGGCCTGCCCGGCGGTGAGGTGATCGATCGCCCGATCGGCGTGGGTGCCGAGGATAGCTACCAGCGGCTCAGGTTCGAAGTCGCGGCCCGGTCCGCGGCGCCGGTCGCCGAACGACCGCTGCGGCAGCAGGTCGTGCGGTTCCGGGATGGGACCGCCGGCGCTGACCGGTACGCCGTCGGGCGCGCCGTCGGTGTGCACCCAGGCGGCCATCTCGGCCTGGTAGCCGAAGTTCCGGCGCAGCACCCGGTCGGCACTGCTTGCGATCTGGGCGAAGCCGCTGAGCGGGACCATGCCGACCAGCAGGTCGAGCCAGCATCCCTCAAGCTTGGCGGCCTCGATCAACCGGGCCCGCGTCGCGGACGGCACCGGGTCGGGCCAGAACGGGCGCCGGTTGCTGTGCCGCCGCGGGATGGCCGCGAACAGGTCCCGCTCGAGGTAGGTGGGCGGGCGCGGGGTGCCCGGGGTGAGGCGGGCCAGCACGTCCGGATCGCTGTCCGACGGGCGCCACGCGACGTGTGCCGGCGTGCCCCGCATGGCCAGCGCCAGCCGGGCGTTGAAGGTAGCGGCACCGCACGCGATGCGGACCGCCCAGCCGGTCCGGTCGGCCACCGCGAGCTGCCGGGAGGTGTCCGCCAGCACCTCGATGGCGCCGTCCCGCAACCGGAACCGCCACGGCTGGCTGTTGTGCAATGACGGCGCCTGGCCGGCCGCCTCGGCCACCTGCCGCAGCACGGCGCGGTCGTAACCGGCCGGTGCGGCCTGTGGTGCTGGAGTTGCGGGAGTCATGGCGGGCACCTCCGGAGACTTCGGTCGTTCACCCAGCGTGCCGGTCGGCGAGCGGGCCCGGTCAGGGCCGAAAGACCCCAGTCGCCGGGACCGACCGGTCACGGCCTTTGTATTGCCGGTGTGCACACGGTAGGAAGGAGGGGTGATCCGTGTCTTCCTGCTCGACGACCACGAGGTGGTCCGCCGCGGCCTGGCCGACCTGCTGCACGCCGCCGGCGACATCGAGGTGGTCGGCGAGTCCGGCTCCGCGCAGGAGGCGGCCCGGCGCATCCCGGCCCTGCGGCCGGACGTGGCGGTGCTGGACGCCCGGCTGCCGGACGGCAACGGTATCGACGTGTGCCGCGACGTCCGGGCCATCGACTCGACGATCAAGGGCCTGATCCTGACCTCGTACGACGACGACGAGGCGCTGTTCGCCGCGATCATGGCGGGCGCGTCGGGTTACGTGCTGAAGCAGATCCGCGGCACCGATCTGGTGGACGCCATCCGCCGCGTCGGTGCCGGTCAGTCGCTGCTGGATCCCGCGGTCACCCAGCGGGTGCTGGAACGCATCCGGCACGGTGTCGAGCAGCCGCGGGAGCTCTCCTCGCTGACCGAGCAGGAACGCCGGATCCTGGAGTTCATCGCCCAAGGGCTAACCAACCGGGAGATCGCCGGGCGGATGTTCCTGGCCGAGAAGACGGTCAAGAACTACGTGTCCAGCCTGCTCGCCAAGCTCGGCCTGGAACGGCGGACGCAGGCGGCCGTGCTGGCCACCCGCCTGCTCGGCGACCACCCGCACTGACCCCGGCCGCGGTGTCACGCGCCGGTGCGCATCTCGTCGATCAGCCGGCGGCGGGTGGCCTGCAGCCGGTCGGTGACCACCTGGAACAGGCCGGTGATGAAGTGGTAACCGAGCCCGGGATCCCGCTGGCACAGCTCGCGGACCCGCGGCCCGTCCAGCTCCACGGTCAGTGCCGTCTCCCGCGCCACCGCGCCGAAGTGCCAGC
Organism: Actinoplanes sp.; assembly: GCA_035685405.1. Classification (GTDB taxonomy): domain Bacteria; phylum Actinomycetota; class Actinomycetes; order Mycobacteriales; family Micromonosporaceae; genus Actinoplanes. The sequence continues at coordinate 7,425 of DASSAL010000032.1, forward strand.
GGTACGGCGGGAACAGCCACGACCAGCCCAGCACGTCGCCGGGACCCAGGGTGTCGATGATGACGTCACCGCGGTCCGGCAGACGGGTGTCCACGTCGATCCGGCCGTCCACGATCAGCCACATCCGATCGGCCGGATCGCCCTCCCGGAACACCCGGTTGCCGGCGTGGATGATGGCCCGCTGGGCGTCGGCGGCCAAGTGTTCGAGTTGCCAGTCGTTGAGCCCGGCGAGCAACGGCTGCTCGCGCATCAGCTCGTACGTCGTCTTCATCGGACCTCCCCACCGCGTGGTGACCGGCACGGCGCTCCGAGCGCCGTGCCGGCACCACGGATCGTCGATCAGGCGCTCGCCGTCGCCGGATACGCCGCCATCTGCCGGGACAGCAGGTACAGGGCGTAGCCCACCAGGGCGAGCAGCACGCCCACGCCCATCGCCATGGCCGCGACACCGAACGCCACCACCGAGGTGAACAGCGATGCCCGCAGGAACGAGGCGTTCATCACGGTCTCCCGCCGCGGGTCCTCCCGGTCCAGCTCGGCATAGGTCCTGCCCTCGCTGGCCTCGAGTGCGTGCTTCTCGATCACATTGGCCTGGGCGTACGCCGAGAACGGTCCGTTGACCTCGTCGCCCGCGAGGAACTCCGCGTCGTCCGAGACGGTGATCTTTTCGTCGGCGAGCTGTGACTGCACGGCGAACCAGGTGGCCGCGCCGGCCACCACCATCACCGCACCGGCGACCATCACGATGATCGCGAGCAGACGGGTCAGACGTACGTGCCTAGACAGCCCCGCGTCTGCGGTGGTCCGGCTCATTGTTGCCTCCTCGAAGTCGGTCTCTTCGAGGGTGACAGCGGCCTCGGTCAGCCAGCAGGGCCCAAAGTCCCGCCGGTCCCGGCGTGAGTCCCGTCCGGACGGGCACCTTTGGCGGCCGGCGGACCGCGGTGACCCTCGGGGCTACCGTACTCGTCATTCCGGTCCTGCCTGGACGGTCGGGTCCTCGCGGTGTGCCCGGACCCGGCCGGTGAACGCCTCGACGCCGTCCACGACCGCCTCGAACCGGGCCGAGTGGAACAGGTCGAAGGCGTGGTGCCCGCCGGGCAGTTCGGCGTAGACCACCGGGTGGGCCGAGCCGCTGCGGAGCCGCTCCGCCAGCCGCCGGGCCTGCTCGACCGGCACCAGCGTGTCGCGGTCGCCGTGGGCGAGGAACACCGGCGGGGCGCCGGCGGCCGGATACGCGAACGGCGTCGAGCCGATCTCCTCGGTGGCGTCCCGGTCGTAGTAGCGGCCGTAGTAGCCGTACAGCGAGATCGCGCCGGCGACCGTGGTGTCGGCGTCGGCGAAACCCGGCTGCAGGGCCGGCACGTTCGGCGTCAGCGCGGCCAGGGTGGCCAGATGCCCGCCGGCGGAACTGCCCGCCACGAACACCGTCTCCGGGTCCGCGCCGTACCGCCCGGCGTGGGCGCGCGCCCAGGCGATCACCTGCTTGGCGTCGACGAGGTGATCGGGGAACGCGGCCCGCGGGCGCAGCCGGTAGGTGGCGCTGAGGCACACCCAGCCCTGACCGGCCAGCCGGTGCAGCAGCGGCCGGGCTTCGCGGTTCTTGCTGCCGCTGAAGTAACCGCCGCCGTGCAGATACACCAACACCGGCGCACCGGCCGGACGGGACCGGTGGTGAAAGACGTCCAACCGGTTGCGCCGGCCGGCCGGGCCGTACCGGAGGTTACGGATGCGCGCGACGGCTCGGGGCCGGGTGGGGAACGGCCAGAGCAGGATCCGGGCGTACCGGAACCGCCGGCGCGGCAGCCGCCGCCAGCCGGTGCCCAGGCCCTCGTCCAGGGCCCGGTGCACCACCGGGCGGGCCTGGAATCCGCGCCGGGCGACGACGGCCAGCCCGGCGGTGGGCAGCACCGCCGCCGCGACGATCGGCCCATCGGCCGGTGAGCGCAGGCCGCCGTGGCCGGCGACGGTGAGCACGGTGGCCGCGGCGTGCAGGGCGAGGAACACGAACGGCAACTCGCTGACCACCAGCCCGAGCCGGTAGGTCACCGCGCCCGGCAGGCCGGGCAGCCGCGGTGGCGCCAGCGCGATCAGGGTCATGGCGGTGAGGACGGCCACACCGGCGAGGTAGCCGGACGGCATGGCTCCTCCTTCCCGTGGTCGGTCGGGTCGCCACCGACGCTAGGCAGGGACCGGCCGCCGCGCCCGGGCCGAACGTCCGGGGCCGGCCCACGACGGATGTCATGGCGTCTTTGCCGGGCGGTGTGCCTGGGTAAGGGATGGGCGTGGACGCACTTCTCTTCGGGCTCATCGCCTCGAGCGCGCTGGTCATCGGGGCGGTGCTGGGCGCCCGGATCCGGCTGCCGAAGGCGGTGCTGGCCGCGATGCTGGCCTTCGCGGCCGGGGCCCTGATCACCGCCCTGGCCTTCGAACTGTTCGAGGACGCGTACCAGCACGGCGGCATCTGGCGCGCCGCGCTCGGCATGATCGTCGGGGCGCTCGTCTTCACCGCGCTCAGCGCCTGGCTGGACCGGGTGGCGCGGGCGGGGCGGGAGGAGGACGGCAGCGACAAGCTCGACCCCGATGCCGCGGCCAGCGATCGGGCGCCCACCGCGGCGTCGACGTCCGGTGCGGCCGGCCTCGCGCTGCTGGCCGCCGTCACCCTCGACGGTGTCCCGGAGAACGTGGCGCTCGGGATATCGATGGAGGGGGGCACCGGCGGGCTGGCGCTGCTGGCCGCGATCTTCGTGTCCAACTTCCCGGAGGCGCTGGTGGGCAGCGCGTCCATGCGTGAGCAGGGCCGGTCCCAGGCGTTCATCCTGGGCACCTGGCTGGCCTGCGCGGCGGTGCTCACGATCGCCGTGGTGGTCGGTGCGGGCCCGCTGTCCAACACCTCCCCCGAGACGATCTCGCTGCCGCTGGCGTTCGCCGCCGGCGCGGTTCTCGCCTCGCTGGCGGACACCCTGATGCCGGAGGCGTACGAGAACGGCGGTCCGCTGGTGGCGGTGAGCACGACGGCCGGCTTCGTCCTCTCCTTCGTGCTGTCGACGGTCTGACCCGCCGTCAGTGCTGGTCCACCAGCACGCCGTCGCGCAGGGTGAGGATCCGGTCGGCACGGTCGATCAGGCGGGTGTCGTGGGTGGCGACCAGCGCGGTCATGCCCCGCGCGGCCACCACCGCCCGCAGCAGGTCCATGATGGACGCCGCGGTCTCCGAGTCGAGCTGGCCGGTGGGCTCGTCGGCGATGAGCAGCTCCGGGTCGTTGGCCAGCGCCCGGGCCACCGCCACCCGCTGCTGCTGGCCGCCGGACAGTTCGTACGGCCGCTGCGCCGCATGCGCGCCCAGCCCGACCAGCTCGAGCAGCACCGCGACCCGCTGATCGCGTTCGGCCGCCGGCCGGCGGGCCAGGCGCAGCGGGACCCCGACGTTCTCGGCCGCCGACAGGATCGGGATCAGCCCGAACGACTGGAAGACGAAGCCGATCGTCCGGCGGCGCAACGCCAGCAGCTCCGGCTCGGTCGCCGCGGTGACGTCCCGCCCGGCCACCTCGATCCGGCCGGCGGTCGGCCGGTCCAGCCCGCCGACCAGGTTGAGCAGCGTGGTCTTGCCGGCTCCGGAACGGCCGCGGACGGCGACCAGCTCACCGCGCGCCGCGGTGAACGACACCCCGCGCAGCGCGTGCACCACCCCGTCGCCGGCCGGGAAGTCCCGGACCACGCCGGTCACCCGGACCACCGCGTCGCTCACCGGTGGTCCTCGCCCGGCCGCACCGCCACGTGGTCGGGTTCCAGGGTCAGGCGGACCCGGTCGCGTAACGTCAGCGCCTCCACGAAGGCGGCCGGCAACTGCAGCCGGCCGGCCCGGTCCAGCACCGCGTACTCCTGGGACACGACCGTTTCCAGGCCGTCGCTGTCCCGGCGCGCCGATCGGCGTACCTCGGCCGCGGTCCGGCCGTCGCGGATCGCCACCGCCCGGCGCACCTCACCCGCGACGGTGGCGTCATGGGTCACCACCACCACGGTGACGCCCAATTCGGCATTGACCGTGCGCAGTACGCCGAAGATCTCCGCGGCCGTGGCCTCGTCCAGCTCACCGGTGGGCTCGTCGGCGAAGAGCACCTCGGGATCGTTGGCCAGTGCCACCGCCACCGCGCAGCGTTGCTGTTCCCCGCCGCTGAGCTGACCCGGCCGCCGGTCCGCCCGGCCGGCCATGCCGACCATCTCGAGCAGGTGACCGGCCCGCTCCCGGGCGGCCCGGCGGCCGCCCCGGGCCAGCCGCACCGGCAGCTCGACATTCTCCCGCGCGGTCAGGTAGGGCAGCAGGTTGCGGGCGGCCTGCTGCCACAGGAAGCCGACCGTGCGCCGCCGGTACGCGAGCCGGGTCCTGGCGGACAGGGTCAGCAGGTCGTATCCGGCCACCCGGGCCACGCCGGCGGTGGGCACGTCCAGCCCGGACAGGATGTTGAGCACGGTGGACTTGCCGGAACCCGACGCACCGACGATGGCGACCAGCTCCCCACGGTCGACCACGAGATCCAGGCCTTGCAGGGCGACCACCTCCACCCCCTCGGTCCGGTAGATCCGCACCAGCCCGTCGCAGACGATGTGCCCGTGCAGCCGGTCCGCGCCGCCGGCCCGCGCGGCCGCCCGCTGCGCGGCCCGGCGTTCGAGCTCGGCCAGGTCGTCGGTCATCCGTTCTCCTCTCCGAGCCGGAGCGCCTCGCCCAGGCGCATCCGCCGGTTCACGGCGCTCTCCACCAGCAGCGCCGCGCCGATCGCCAGCAGCACGGCGGCCGGTACGGCCGCGAGCAGGGGCGGGTCCAGGCGGCTGCGGGCGGCCACACCAGCGGTGAAGCCGGCCAGCCCGAGCGCCGGCCCGATCAGCCGCGGCAGGGCCACGCCGACCAGCCCGCCGGCCAGCACGGCCACCCCGAGCAGCGGGACGAGTTCGTAGATCAGCAGGCGGCGGCCCTGGGCCGCGGACAGCCCCAGGGTCCGCAGCCGGGACAGCACCACCCCCCGCGCCGGCGCCCCGGCCAGCACGGCGAAGCCGACGGTCAGCACCGCGAGCACGACCGAACCGGCCGCGCCGGCCGCGAAGGTGAAGCTGAGCACCCGATTGACGCCGCCGTTCTCCAGCGACGCCCGGTACGCCGCCCGCATGGTCACGGTGGTCGGTGGCACCCGCCACGCGGCGGGCGGCTGGCCGGCGGCGCCGGTCATGTGCTCGCGCTGCCCGGCATCGCCGACCCGGCGCAACGCCTCCGGATCGGCGCCGGGGCCGGCGATCGTGAACCGGTTGAACCGCAACGCCTGACCGGCCGGCACCGGCAACGCCTGAGCAGGCAGCACCACGAACCGCCGGGCGCCGACGTCGATGCCCGGCACCTCGGCGTTCACCGCGGCGATGCGGAAGTCGTACCGGTTGCCCTGCACGTCCACGGCGCCGCCGGCGGCGAACTCGCCGGCCAGGTCCGGCGAGACCAGCGCGGGCACGGTGTCTGCGGCGCCGCCCGGCCGGGTCAGCGCGGCCGGCAGCCGGAGGCGGTTGCTGCTGCGCCGCAGCACCCGGTCGGCGGCCGGTCCGTCGACGACGTGGACGCGGATGAGCTCCAGGTCCGGCTCGCGGGCGTCGAGCGGCGAGCTGGACCCGCTCCACATCGGCGCCACCGCGGTCACCCCGGGCACCGTGGCGAGGCGCTGCGCGGTGCCGGCCGAGAAGCCGGTTCCGGTGATCAGCGCGTCGCCGGGCACGGCGTGGTCCGCGGCGCGGTCGCGGGCATCGCGGATGGTGGCGGTCACCGCGCCGGTGAACACGCCGGTGGCCACCGCCACGACCAGGACGGCCAGCGGGGTGAGATGCGTGACCGACCCCCGGCCGGCGCCGGCCAGACCGAGGAACGGCACGGCGCCGCGGGCCCGGGTGGCCATCCGGCCGGCCAGGCGCAGCGGCCACGGCAGCACCCGCAGCACGATCAGCGCCACCGCGACGGCGAGCAGCCCGGGCACCGCCGCCAGGTACGGGTCGACGCCGTCGGCCGCCTCCAGCCCACGTCGGCGGACCAGCACCACGCCCAGCGCGGCGAGCAGCACGACGAACATCTCGCCGACCAGGCGGCGCACCGACCGGCGGGTGCGGGCCAGGTCCCGGCGGCGGCCGGTGAACGCCGGATGCCGCTGCGCCACCGCGGCCAGCACCGGTGCGGTCAGCGTCGCGGTCCCGGCCACCACGAGCAGCGGCAGCCACCCGTGCGGCGCCGGGCGGCCCGGCAGCGCACCGCCGGCCAGCCAGCCGGCCAGCACCGCGGCCGGCGCGACCAGCGCGGTCTCGGCCAGCAGCCGGCCGGCGACGGTGGTGACCCCGCCGCCGCGGGCGCGGATCAGCGCGAACTCGGCGCGGCGCTGCTCCACGACCAGCGCGGCGGCGAGCAGGAGCAGGCCGAGCAGGGTGGCGATCACGCCCGCCTGCACGACGGCCAGCAGCGCGGCGACCGCGTCCTGCTGGGCCGCGTACCGCGCCAGCGTCGCGTCCAGACCGGTGACGAGGTGGGTCTGCCGCGGCGGGTCGCGCCGGGCCGCCGCCACCGCGGTGGCCAGAGCCGGCACGTCGGCCGCGGTCAGCTTCGTCTCGTCCAGCCGGTAGCGCCACTCGGTGACCAGCTCACCGGTGCGGACCGCGGCGAGCCGGATGCCCGGCGCGTCGGTGAGCAGGCCGGCCTGCACGCGGACTCCCTCGGCGCGATTCGGGCAGGCCGTCTGGGTCACCGCCATGCCGGCCCACATCGGCGCGGCGGGGTCGAGCTGCTCGAAGACACCGACCACCCGGACCGGGGCCGGTCCCAGCAGGCCGGTCAGCGTGAACGTGGCCCCGGTGCGCACCCCGAGGGCGGTGGCCGCGGGCCGGGGCAGCATCGCCTCCACGACACCGGCCGACGCCGGTGCCCGCCCCTCGACCACCCGGATCGCCCGGTCCGCGCCGGACAGCCTCCGCACCGACAGACTGGGCGGGCAGGCACCTTGGAACGGGGCCACGTTCCCGCCGGTGTCCACGCCGGCCGGCCCCAGCCGGGCGGTGTACCACTGGCCGCCGACCAGCCCGGGGATCGGCGCCGGCAGCCTCGCCCGGTAGGCGTCGAGCTGCTCGCCGCCGTCGACGGCCAGCCGGTTGGCGACCAGGTCGGGCGACGGGGCGGGCGGCCCGGTGAGGGTCAGGTCGCGGACGGTGTACGGCAGCCCGGCCAGGTCCGCGCGCAGGCCGGCGTCGGTGTACCCGTTGGCCACCCGGGGCACCCCGGTGACCAGCAGCGCCGCCACCACGGCGAGGGCGGCGAGCAGGGCCAGCTGGCCGGCGAAGGCGCGGACCCGGTGCAGCGTGGCCGTCACGACTCGGATCCGATCGTCAGCCGTCCCGCCGCCAGGCGACGACGCAGGCCGTACGCCGCCAGCGCGGTCAGTCCGAGGGCGAGCAGCACCAGGAGCACACCGGTGCCGGCCGCGCGCGGCCAGTCGACGGCCAGTACCGGCGCCGGCACCGGCCGGGCGGCCGCCGAGGTCAGCACCAGCAACGGTGCCATCACGGCGGCGACCAGCACCCCGGCGAGCAGGCCGGTCAGCGCGCCGAACCCGGCCAGCAGCGCCTGTTCGACCAGCAGCGATCGGGTCAGCAGCCGGGGGGCCGAGCCGAGGGTGTAGAGCACGGTCAGCTCGGCGGCCCGCCGCCGGGTGGTGGCCTGCACGTCGACCGCGACGCCGATCGCGGCGAGCAGGACCGCGGCCACGGCGGCGCCGAACAGGGCGGTGCGGGCACCGGCGCCGAACGGATCGGCGCTGAGCGCGCCGGCCAGCGCCCGCCGGTCCACGAGCTGGATGCCGGGCAGGCCGGTGGCGGCGGCCGCCGCGGCGGGATGCGCATCCGCCCGGGTGGCCAACCACCACTCCTGAGTGGACGGTGCGACGCCCTGCCGGCCGAGCAGCTGGGCGGCCAGCGACGGCAGGTCGGCCAGCAGCGCGGGGCCGCCCTCGGTGCCCGGAACGGCCTCGACGGCGCGGGCGACGGTCACCTCGACCGGAACCCCGGCGAGCGTCAGGGTGGCCGCCTGCCCGGGCCGCAGGCGCAACGCGGTCAGCGCGGCCGGCGTGGCGGCCACCGGCACCAGGGCGGGCGCGACCGCCGGGACGACGGCGAAGTCCACCCGCCCGGTCATCGGTACCGGGTACGCCGCGGCGAGCGTGGTGGGTTGCGGCTGGCTGGCGAACCCGGTGGCCTGCCGGTGCACCACCTGCCACCGGCCCCCGTCCAGCGGCGCCGTGAGCCCGTCCAGCCGCCAGTCCACCCGGCTGCCGGGAGTCATGCCCGGCCCGGACACCAGGAAGCCGGCCAGCCGCGGATCCACACCGGACGGTGGCACGAGCGTGAACCGGCCGCCGGTATCCGGTTCGACCGGGACCCGCACGTACCCGCCGTGCGCGTCGGCGAACAGCGCGGTGGTGTGCACGCCGGCGGTGGCGGTCCGCACCACCCCGGT
>DASSAL010000033.1:0-2528 GCA_035685405.1 Actinoplanes sp.
TGCGCCGCGTTGCTGTTGCCTCGGCGATGCGCCGATCAACGCGGCGTACCTCACTGAGCAACTCCACGGCAGCCTGGCGCAGGGTCCGGGCACAGGCCCGCCGGCGGATGCGGCGTAGCGCAGCGGCCGAGGTGTCGGCAGTCAGTCCGCGGGGTGGGTCGGTGTCGGCTTGGCGGATTTGGCTCAGCAAGATCAACCCGGCGGCGTAGGCCGCATGCGTGGAGAACCTCAGATCCACCAGGATGAACGGGTAGGAATCCCACCGGTGGACGACGGCGATGATCTCGGCCGCTATCCACAGCACCACGATGACCATCTGCACCACGATGAACCGCTACCTGCCGAACACTGAACCGCCGGAGTCGGCGAGCTGTTGCCCGGACGTACGCTGATCATGGCGATACCGGTTGGCCGGCTGCTGGTAAGCGCGGCGGCGGATTCCTTGACCACCGCCGGGCGCCGCGGGCGGGTCCGGAACCGTTGAGGTGGATGTGCCATGGTCCTCAACGGCCGGACTGTGTGATGTCGCCATGGTGGCCTGCTGCCCGCTTCCCTCGAATCACGTGGAGTCGGTGACGGCCCAACTTCGACCGGACCCCTACGTGACTCGCTCGATGATCTGCTCGGGCGATAGGCGCGGTGCGCGAGGCGCTTCGGGATCGGCCGGGTCCGGCGTGCCGAAACGCAGCACCAGATAGGGATAGCCAAGGTCGGCGAGAAGATGCCGCATGTTCTCGCGGGTGGCGGGCACCTCGATGTTGGCGCTGAGGGGCAGGACGGAGACGCCGATTTCGGTGGCGGTGAGCCAGGCGGCGGAGAGCGCTTCGCCGGCGCGGAACCAGTCGAGCCGACCGTCCTCCGACCCATAGAGGATCGCGAATGCGGCGGCGTGATCGTGCGCCTCGGACAAGGGTAGGTCGCCGTGGTGGCCGAAGTCGCGGCCGGGCACGGTGGTCTGCGGGGAGTGGTCCGGGATGACGGCGTCCGGGATGCCGCTGTCCAAGGGCCGGGTGCCGCCGGTCCAATGCGCGAGTTCCGCCTGCCAGGCGGCTTCGCCGGCCTCGGTGCGCTGGGCGTGGTCGGCGGCGGTGGCCAGGTCGTACACCTGGTCGGGGCGCAGCAGGTGCAGGCCGGCGCCGGTGGACTCGACGGCGGCGACGATGGAACGCAGCCGGTCGGGGTCGATTGCGGTGTCCAGGGTGGGCCGGCGGTCGGTGTGCCGTAGGCCGATGGTCTGCAGGTGCCGGATGGCGGCGGGTTCGACTGGGATCCGGTGGTCGAGGCGCAGCTGCGCGAGGTGGTCGGGGTGCGCCGGGTTCGGCATCCGGGCCAGGATGGTGTGCCAGCCGTCGGCCGCGAGGCTGACCAGGGCGTGGTGCAGGGCCGCGCCGCAACTCACGACGGCGAGGCGGGAGTCCGGGTCGGTGACCTTGAGGGAACGGCCGTGGTCGAGGTAGAGGTCGAGTTGGTTGTGCGCGAGGTGCCAGCGCCACGGTTGGGTGTTGTGTATCGACGGGGCGTGCGCCGCGGTGGTGACGGCGTTGGAGAGCGCCCGCGGCTCGGCCTGGTCGGCGATGGTTTGTCGTGGTGTGCCGGTGGTCATATTGGCTTCCTCTCGTGGAACGCGCTGAACGTCCGGGTCGACTGGCCAGGGCGTGTGCGGCCAGGCCCAGTCGCGGATCTCGGGTAGGTCTTGCCGGTGCCCCTACCGCTCTCGTGCGGAGATCGGCGCGCCTGTCGATCATCCGCTGCCCGCAGGACGGCGGCCCGCCGCCCGAGGCCGGGTTACGCCGAGAGGTCAGCCGGTGGATCCGGGCTTCGACCGCAGCCGGTTGCCCGCGCTTGAGAACGATCTGCCCGAGGAACGCACCCGATCGATGCCGAAACGAGAAAGAAACGTCGGCGTGCCCACAACGGCCAACTAGCGGCCACCGGGGTCCAGGGTGACACCAAACCCTACGCCTGTTCGCACCGGGCGTCGGCGGGCGTCGCCCGCTCCAACCGCACCAACGCGGTGACATCTGCGGGCCGGTCTACACCGCCGACCGAGGCGACACCGGCGCTTCCTGCGGGCGTAAACCGGTCGGTACCGGACCGGTTTGTCACATCATCGACGGGGGTATCTCAGTGGTCTCAACGCTTGACGCCGCGACCGCTGTCCGCACTCGGATCGCGGCGGCCGCCCAGACTCCCGCGGCCCATCGTTACCTGCCGCATCTGGCTGCAGGCTCGACGCGACGCGGATTCCTCGCCGTGCCGGCCGACAAGAATTTGGGAGTGGCGCCATGGGCGCACTTCTGCTGTACGGCGCCGACCGAGGCCGCCACACTTGCTGCCCGCCCGACGCCGATGGTCTAGCGCGCTCAGATCAGCTCCCGGGCCCGCCTCACGTGGGTCTGCCAGAAGCTCGGCTCGGCTGCGGGGCTGCTGACATCGCCCAATTTGTGGACGCCCGGTCCACTGCGCCTAGGGAGTGACCATGTCCATGGTCTGGGTCGACACCGCCCGGCAACGGGCACAGAACCGGC
>DASSAL010000034.1:0-14603 GCA_035685405.1 Actinoplanes sp.
TGGGATTTCAACCCGTACGCCTGGCGGTCCCGCACCGCGCGCCAGCGGTCGTCGCGATCCGCGCCGCCCCGGCACTCCGAACCCCGGGTCAGCGATGTGTGGCGGCCCGACGGGCGGGGTGACGGCGCCGGGTTCGACGTACCGACGACGAACCTGGTCGCACGCGCCGAGTCGATCCGCCGGACCGCCGCCCGGATGGCCGCCAACTCCACCCGCGGCCGGATCGGCGTACACCGGGACACCGGCGTGACCACCCGGGGCAACGGCACCACCTAGGCCAGGGCCGATCCGCTAGTCAACAATGGCGCGGTCGGGCTGCAACTCGCGATCGTCCCGGCGAGGTGCCGTCCGTCAGACCCGGGAGTAGCACCGTCCCGCCGCCACCCGCTCCCTGTGCTTCTCGTGTGCCCTGCGGAGCAGGTCCATCAGGTCCGCCTCCGCCCGGATCCGCCGGCGGTGCTTCTCCGGCAGCCGCTTGATCTGCTCCTCCTCGCGCAGCAGCCGGTGGAAGACCTCGTCGCAGTAGGTCGGGTCCTGGTCGATGTCGAGGAACTCGTGCGCGTGCCGGCGGGCGTTCGCCACGTATGTCTGCGCGCGGCCGCGCGGGCTCAACAGCGATGCCACCACCGTGATGACCAGCACCGTGATGATGAACCCGAGGGAGGCGAATGTACTGATCTCCACCACGTCGACGGGTTCGCCGCCGTTGATGAACGGCACGTTGTTCTCGTGCAGGGCGTGCAGGATCAGCTTCACGCCGATGAAGGCGAGGACCGCGGCCAGGCCGTAGGACAGGAAGATGAGTCGGTCCAGCAGGCCCTCCAGGAGGAAGTAGAGCTGGCGCAGCCCGAGCAGGGAGAAGGCGACCGCGGTGAAGACCAGGTAGACGTTCTGGGTGAGGCCGAAGATGGCCGGGATGGAGTCCAGCGCGAACAGCAGGTCGGTGCCGCCGATGGCCACCATGACCAGCAGCATCGGGGTCATCACCCGCTTGCCGTGCTGCACGGTGAAGAGCTTGTCGCCGTCGTACGTGTCCGAGGTGTGCAGGAACCGGCGGGCCAGCCGGATTATCACGTTGTCCGCGGAGCGCTCCTCATCTTCGCCCTTGAGCAGATTGCCGGCGGTGATCAGCAGGATCGGGCCGAACAGGTAGAACACCCAGGCGAACGAGTTGATCAGCGCGGCGCCCAGGAAGATGAAGCCGGTGCGGGCGAACAGCGAGAACACGATGCCGAACAGCAACACCTTCTGCTGGTCCGCGCGGGGAACCTTGAAGCTAGCGAGCAGCACCAGGAAGACGAACAGGTTGTCGATCGAGAGCGCGTACTCGGTGACCCAGCCGGCGAAGTACTCGGCACCCGCGTCCGGCCCGCCGAAGATCAGCACGCCGAGGCCGAAGAGCAGCGCGACGCCGACGTAGATCGAGGACCAGGTCGCCGCCTCCTTGAGCGACGGGATGTGCGCCTTGCGGACATGGAAGAAGAAATCGAAGAGCACCAGGCCGACGATCGCGACCACGGTCAACGTCCAGACCAGGCCTGACACCTGCATGGGGCACGCTCCGCGGTCTCGGTCGGGGCCGGCAGGTTCATCCTAGGGGTCGATACGTGCCGATCGGACTTGTGCGGCGGTCAGAAAGATCGCCCCGGTCAGGTCGGCGCCGCGCAGGTCCGCGCCGCGCAGGTCGGCGCCGGTGAAGTCGGCGCGGCGCAGGTCCGCGCCGCGCAGGTCGGCGCCGATCAGCAGGGCGCCGCGGAGGTTCGCCCCGCGCAGGTCGGCGCCGCGCAGGTTGCGGCCGATCAGGGTGGCCCCGCGGTGGTCCGGCCGGGGCCCGGAACCCTGCCGGGCCAGGGCGCTGGCCTTCTGCAGCAACGGGTTCACCCGCCGGCGGTGGGCCTCCAGGTCGATCGCCGCGAGGTCTTCCGGCGTACCGGAACTGAGCTTTTCGGTCCGGTCGATCGCGGCTTGAAGTTTCGGCCGCAGCCGGGCGGCCGCCGCCAGCCTGGTCGCCTCGGTCAGGTACCAGAGCAACTCGTGCAGCTGCCGCATGACCGGCAGGGCGGCGAACATCGGCCCGGCGAGCTCCGGCGCCGATCGCCAGTCCCGGCCGCCGAACGTGCCCTGAACCAGATGCTGGCCGGCGCCGAAGCAGTCGAACACCGCACAGCCCGGGAAGCCGCGCTCGGCGAGCTGCTCATGGATGCCGCAGCGGAAGTCGCCGGCCAGGTGCGGGCAGGGCCGGCCGGCCGGCTTGGTGATGGCGAAGTCGGCCGACTTGGCGAAGGCGGGTGCCACGCAGCACAGCGCGGCGCACCGGCTGCAGTCGGCGTGCAGTTCCACGTTCATCCCGCCGACAACGGTAAGCCGATTACCGAAAGTGTTGACAATCCGGTTGCAAACCCTCATCCGATCAGGCAAAAAGCCCCACCAAGGAAGTTGATCACCACAGAGAGTAACGAAACTTAGGCTCGCGGTGTCATGCCGCCGCCGGCGGCTGGGGAGGGCAGCCGGGGCTGCCGGGGGAGACAACCATGCACGCACGTTTCAGGCGGCCGTCCGGCCGCGCGCGGCTCGCCGCGCTTGCTACCGCCGTGGTCCTGGCCACGGGATCCGCCCTGCTGGGTACGACGTCGGCCGCCTACGCCGCGGCTCCGGTCCTGAACCAGCCCACGGCTGTACCGGCGTACACGTGGGTGGATCTGACCGGCACGGCGGACCCGGGGGCGACCGTCGTCCTGTGGGAGACGGCGTATGCCTTCCGGGACGGCTGGGAGCTGTCGAGGCAGTGGTTCCCCGAGGACATCATCAGCGTGAGGGCGGGCGACGACGGCAAGTTCCTGCTGCGGCGCCGGCTCGATTCCGGCTTCCGGTTCCGGGTGGCGGCCGACGGCGTCCAGTCGAACATCGTCGAGGTGGGCATCATCGCCAGCCCGTCGCTGCAGCTCGCCGTGTCCGGCAACACCGTCTCGGTAACCGTGCTGGCCAATCCGAACGAGCCCTCCATCGCGGCCGCCGTCCAGCGGTGGACCGGCACGGCGTGGGAGACGGTGGCCCAGGGCAACGTTGGTGAGACCTCCGGCAGCTACACGACCGAGCTGACCGGCCAGCCGGGCGGTACCCAGTACTACCGCGCCGCGCTCGGTCCCAGCCCCGCGAACCTGGTGTTGATCGGCTACAGCGCTGAGGTGGCGGTGACGCTCGACGGTGATGGCACGGTGTCGCCGCCGCCCACGCCGACCGACCCCGGGCCGGCCAATCCCGGGCCGGCCAACCCCGGGCCGGCCAACCCCGGGCCGACCAACCCTGGGCCGACCAAGCCGGCGCCGGTCGTGAAGCGCGGTGACGTCCAGTTCACGCTGGTCCAGTACAACCCGCCCGGCCGGGACACCAAGAGCAACAAGAGCCTGAACGGCGAGTACTGGCGGATCACCAACAAGACCAAGCGCACCGTCCACCTGAAGAACTGGACGGTCAAGGACCGGGCCGGCAACACCTACCGGTTCCCGACGCTGACCCTGCTCGGCGGCCGCAGCGTGACCGTCGCCACCGGCAAGGGCACCATCGGCAAGCCGGCCGGATGGCGGTACTGGGGCCGCACCGGACACCTGCTCAACAACAGCGGTGACGCGGTGTACCTGCGCACCGGATCGGGCACGCTGATCGACGGCTGCAGCTGGGGCAACGGCAAGGGCCGTACGAGCTGCTGAGCGTACGGCGACGGGGGCGGCTGCCGGAACACCGGTAGCCGCCGCCTCGTCTGCGTGACGCTTTCCGGTAAACCGGCGAAATTCCGCGAACTCCCACCACACTGAACCTCGTGCTCGTCCGAGGTGGACGGCCGAGACGGGGGTGAGCGGTGTCAGGTTCCAGCAGCGTGCTGACCGGGTTGGCGGGCGACCGGCCGGCCGGGCCCCCGCCGGCCGACGAGATGGCGGCGATCCTCGAGGCCGCGGCCGCCCGGCACATCCGGACCGGTCCGGCACTGAAGATCCGCCGGTACTCGTCGGACGAGGGTCCCGCCTTCTGGCGCTGGGACTGCGTGCGCTGCGGCGAGTACGGCGGCGGCCGGCACCACCCGGACGCGGTCACCCGGGCGTTGCGGCACTGCGCGGAGCACCCGCACCACCGGTCGTCCCTGCTGCCGCCGGCCCGGTGCCGGGAGCGGGAGTCGGGTGTGCCGCAGCACCCGATGCTGTTCGCCGTGGACGACGACCCGCCGCCACCGCCGCTGTCGATCTAGCCGCGAGGGCCGCGGACGCTCAGCACCTCGGCGACGCGCCGCACCCGCGGGTCTGCCGCGATCTCCGCCAGACCGACCGGGACCGGGATCCGCCAGTTCGGGTACTCGTCCGTCGTGCCGGGCAGGTTCGGCTGGTCCAGCACTCCCAGCACGTCGTAGAGCGACGCGGTGACGAACCGGCACGGGGTGCGGGCCAGGAACTCGTGCATCGCCACCACGATCTCCTCATCGGTGCTGTCCGCCGTGATCAGGCCCTCCTGGCGCAACAGGCTGAGCAACTGGGCCCGGTCCTGCTCGGCGATCCGCTCCTCGTCGGCCACGGTGCCGGCCAGCTGGCCCAGCTCGGCTCGGACCTTCACCTGTTCACCCTTCAGGAAGCCGGGCGCGGTCGGCAGGTCGTGGGTGGAGATGCTGGCCAGTGCGTTGCGCGGATACCGGGCCGCGGGCACGAATGCGCTGTCCGCGTCGTCGTAGTCGCGGGTGAACCAGAGCACCGCCGAGCCGAGCATGTTCATCCGTTCCAGGGTCTCGGTGACCACCGGCAGCACGGTGCCCAGGTCCTCGCCCACCACCACGGCGCCGGCCCGGTGCGCCTCCAGGGCCAGGATGCCCAGCATCGCCTCCGGGTCGTAGTGCACGTACGTGCCCTCGGCCGGCCCCATGCCCGGCGGCACCCACCAGAGCCGCCACAGGCCGGCGACGTGGTCCACCCGCAGCCCGCCGGCGTGCCGGAAGATCCGCCGGAGCATGTCGCGGTAGGCCGCGTACCCGGTGGCGATCAGCTGGTCCGGACGCCAGGCGGCCAGTCCCCAGTCCTGGCCCAGCTGGTTGAACGCATCCGGCGGGGCACCCGCGTGCACACCGGCGGCCAGCACGTCCTGCAACAGCCAGCCGTCGGCACCGCTGGGGTCGATGCCGACCGCCAGGTCGTGCACCACCCCGACCGTCATGCCGGCCGCCCGCGCCGCCTCGTTAGCCGCGTCGAGCTGGGCGTTCAGCAGCTGTTGCAGCCACACGTGAAAGGCCACCCGCTGGTCGCCGCGGACCACGGCCGTCGCGGGCGAGTCCGGGCGGCGCAGCTCCGCGGGCCAGGTCTGCCAGTTCGGTCCGTGGATCTCGGCCAGCGTGCAGAACACCGCGAAGTCGGTCAGTCCGGGGTCGGCGTCCAGGTCGACGTCACCAGCGAGCGGCCAGAGCAGCTCCAACGCAGCCCGCTTGGCCTGCCAGACCGCGGTGTAGTCGATCAGGCCGTCGTCGGTCGGGCCGGGCCGCAGGGCATCCACCCGGGCCCGCAGGTCCGGGTCGGCCCGCCGGTACGCGTCGGTGTCGGCCACCCGCAGGTAGAGCGGATTGGCGAACCGGCGGCTGGACGGCGAGTAGGGAGACGCGGGCACCGGCAACGTCGGCGTGATGGCGTGCAGCGGGTTGAGCAGGACCAGCCCGGCGCCGTGGCCGTGCGCCACGAAGTCGCGGAGGTCACCCAGGTCACCCATGCCCCAGGAGCCGGCCGACCGCAGTGCGTACAGCTGCACCATCCAGCCCCAGGCCTCCGGCGGTTCGGGCAGTTCGGTGGGCACCACCACCAGGGTGACCTCCCGGTCGTCGGTGGTCAGCCGGTGCCAGCCGAGCGGCAGCGTGTCCGGAACCTCGGCGACGTCGGGCAGCGTCGTACCGTCCTCCAGGGTGATCGTGCCCGGCCGGACCAGTGGCTTCGCCGTACCGTGCCGGACCACGAGCGTGCCGGGCTCCCGCTTCACCCGGGTCCGGGCCAGCTCGGTCCGGATCGACTGCGGGGAGGAGGCGTTCACACCGAGCAGGCCAAGCACACCGATGACGGACTCGGCGGAGACGTCGCGGCGTTCGCGGTGCCAGTCCTCGTACCAGGTGGCGACCCCGTGCGCCTCGGCCAGCGCCACCAGATCCGCGTCCATGCTGCTCCCTCGTTCGTCAATCGGTACGTTCCACCCTGTCAGCCCGTCCAACCGCCCCACCACCGCCCTTCACCCGACTGAAGACAGCCTTGCTTGCATCAGTCACGATGGGGCGCATGTCTGCAGCAGTGAAGTGGTGGTCCCGGGCGGCGGCGGCCATGACCGGCATCGTGCTTACCCTGGTCGTCCCCGTCCACGCGTGGGCGGTCAGCACCGGCGTCGACCAGATCGCCATCGAGGCGGCCCGTTCCCGGCGCCGGCGCGGCGGATTCGGGGTCTTCGGCCTGCTGGGTGGCCTCTGCTGCCTGCTGGTGGTGGCCGCCATCATCCTGGCGGCGGTGCTGATTTCCCGGAACCGCAAGCGTCGCGACGGTCCCTAGACCTAGCTTGAAGGGGTGGGGATCCGAGCCGGTGCCGTCGCGTTCGGCGCCGGGACGGCCGTGGTGCTCTGCGTACCGCTGGCCGTCTCGGTGACCGCCAGCGCCGCGAACGATGTGCTGCTGTCCCGCAACCGGGCCGCCCTCGCCTCGTCCACGCACAGCGCGCCGTATGCCGCCACCCACGCGGTGGACGTCGACAACCGGACCCGCTGGGCCAGCGTGTCCGGTCCCGGCACCCAGTGGCTCCGGATCGACCTGGGCCGGCCGCAGGCGATCCGGCGGATCAAGCTCGGGTGGGAGCAGGCGTACGCGTCCCGGTACCGCCTGCAGACCTCGGCGGACGGCCGGGCCTGGACCGACCTGTATGCCACCGGGTCCGGCAACGGCGGGATCGACGACATCAAGGGCCTGTCCGGCACCGGCCGGTACGTGCGGATGCTGGCGCTGACCCGCGCGACCGGCTACGGATACTCGCTGAAGGAGATGCAGGTGTACGGCCCCGGCCCGGCAGCACCGCAGGCGGCCCAGCCGAGCGCCGGCTTCACCGTGCCCGCCGCCGCGCTCGGGCTCACCGATGCCCGGCGCCGGGAGATCGCCTTCCAGCTGGTGTCCAGCGCGGAGAACTCCACGCTGAACTGGCGCGGCCAGTACGGCTACATCGAGGACATCGGCGACGGGCGCGGGTACACGGCGGGCATCGTCGGGTTCTGCTCCGGCACCTCGGACATGCTCGCCCTGGTCACCGAGTACACCCGGCGCAAGCCCGGCAACAAGCTGGCCCGGTATCTGCCGGCGCTGCGCACGGTGGACGGCTCCGACTCGCACGCCGGTCTCGACCCGGGCTTTCCCGCGGCCTGGCGGGCGGCCGCCGCGGATCCGGTCTTCCAGAAGACCCAGGAGGATGAGCGGGACCGGATGTACTTCGACCCGGCGGTCACCCTGGCCCGTACCGACGGGTTGCGGGCGCTCGGGCAGTTCGCCTACTACGACGCCGCGGTGATGCACGGCATGTCCGGGCTGCGGGCGATCCGCACGGTCGCGCAGCGGACGGCCACCACCCCACGGCAGGCCGGCGACGAGATCAAATGGCTGACCGCGTTCCTGAACGCGCGGGTGGCCGAGATGCGCACCGAGGCGGCGCACAGCGACACCAGCCGGGTGGATACCGCCCAGCGGATCTTCCTGCGGCAGGGCAACCTGGACCTCAACACGCCGCTGACCTGGTCCGTCTACGGCGACCGGTTCACGATCAAGAACTGACCCAATCGAGGGTACGGTCGACCGCCTTCCGCCACTGCGCGAACTCGCGCTCCACCTCGGCACGGTCCATCCGCGGTGTCCACTCGGCGTCCTGCTGCCAGTTGGCGCGCAGCGTGTCGGTGTCCGGCCAGAAGCCGACCGCGAGCCCGGCCGCGTACGCCGCACCCAGGCACGTCGTCTCCGCCACGATCGGCCGCACCACCGGCACCGCCAGCACGTCGGCCAGGAACTGCATCAGCAGGTTGTTGCGGGTCATGCCGCCGTCCACCTTGAGCGAGGTGAGCGGGGTGTCGCCGTCGGCGTTCATGGCGTCCACCACCTCGCGGGTCTGCCAGCCGGTGGCTTCCAGCGCGGCCCGGGCCAGGTGGCCGCGGTTGACGTATCCGGTGAGGCCGACCAGCGCGCCCCGGGCGTCCGAGCGCCAGTGCGGCGCGAACAAGCCGGAGAACGCCGGTACGAGGTAACACCCGCCGTTGTCCGGCACGGTCCGGGCCAGGCCCTCGACCTCGTCCGCCGACCGGATCAGGCCCAGGTTGTCGCGCAGCCACTGGATCAGCGAACCGGTGACCGCGATGGCGCCTTCCAGCGCGTACACCGCGGGTGCGTCGCCGATCCGGTAGCCGACCGTGGTGAGCAGGCCGTGCCGTGAGACCACCGGGTCGGTGCCGGTGTTGAGCAGCAGGAAGCTGCCGGTGCCGTACGTGCACTTGGCCTCGCCGGGTGCGAAGCAGGTCTGGCCGAACAGGGCGGCCTGCTGGTCTCCGAGCGCGGACGCGACCGGGGTCCCGTCGGCGATCGTGCCGTAGACCTCGGCCGACGACCGGATCTCCGGAAGCATGGCTCGCGGGATGTCCACGGCGTCCAGGATCTGACCGTCCCAGTCCAGCGTGCGGAGGTTCATCAGCAGGGTGCGGCTGGCGTTGGTGACGTCGGTCAGGTGGTTGCCGGTCAGCTTCCAGATCAGCCAGCTGTCCATGGTGCCGAAGAGGACTTCGCCGCGTTCGCCCCGCGCCCGCAGCCCGTCCACGTTCTCCAGCAGCCAGGCCAGCTTGGACCCGGCGAAGTACGGTGTCAGCGGCAGCCCGGTGCGCTCGCGGAAGGTCTTCTCGCCCAGTGCCTCGTCGAAGCGGCGGAGCTGGGCGTCGGTGCGGGTGTCCTGCCAGACGATCGCGTTGTGCACCGGCCGGCCGGTCGCCTTGTCCCAGACCAGGGTGGTCTCGCGCTGGTTGGTGATGCCGATGGCGGCGATCCGGTCGGCGCCGACCTCGCCGACCGCCTCGCGGGTCACCTGTCGCACGCAGTCCCAGATCTCCTCGGCGTCGTGCTCGACCCAGCCGGGACGGGGAAAGATCTGCCGGTGCTCCCGCTGCGCGACGGCGACGATCGTCCCCGAGGCATCGAAGACGATGCAGCGCGACGAGGTGGTGCCTTGATCGATGGCGGCGACGAACTCTTTGCTCACCAACTCACCGTAGGGCATGCGTGAGGGGCGCGGCGATCTCTCAAACGGGACCCGCGACTCTGCGATCGCCGCCGGTGTGCCGAGGGCCGGAAGCGACGACTGCGGGGTTCGCAGTCATCGCTTCCGACCCTCAACTCAGCGGAGCCATCAGGCCCTGCTCCACTTCTGGTTGGATCCGCCGGTGCAGTCCCAGAGCTGCAGCCGGGCGCCGTTGGAGTTGTTCCACGCGGTGATGTCCACACATCGGTTGGCGGAGACATTCACCAGGTCACCGGCGCCGGAGAGGGTGAACCGTTGCACCGGGTTGCCGTTGCAGGTGACGAGCTGGATCGGCGTGCCGTTGGCGAGCGCACCGCCGGCCGGGTCCATGCACTTGCCCATCGCCCGCAGCGTGCCGTCGCTGTTGAAGGTCCACTGCTGCGCGACCGTGCCGTTGCAGTCCCAGGTCTGCAGCCGGGCGCCGTCCACCGGGTTTGCGCCCGGGATGTCGATGCACCGGTTGCTGAACTGGGAGCGCAGCGCGCTGCCGCCGGTCGGCGGCGGGGGTGTGCTGCCGCCACCGTTGGTCCAAGACGACACCCGCACGTAGTCGATCAGCATGGTCTGGGGGAACTGCGTGGTGGCGTCCGGGTAGCCCGGCCAGTTACCGCCGACCGCGACGTTCAGGATCATGAAGAACGGGTGGTCGAAGACCCAGCGGTCGCCACCCAGGTTGGCCGGGGTGATGCGGAAGTACTCGCTGCCGTCCAGGAACCAGACGATCAGGTTCGGGGACCATTCGATGGCGTACGTGTGGAAGGCGTCGGCCAGCGGCGCCCCGATCGTCCGGCCGCCGCCGATGCCCTCGCCGCCGGAGTAACCGGGTCCGTGCACGGTCCCGTGCACGGTGTTGGGCTCGCGGCCGATGTTCTCCATGATGTCGATCTCGCCGGAGTTGGGCCACGGGTTCGACCCGATGTCGTTGCCGAGCATCCAGAACGCCGGCCAGATGCCCTGGCCGCGGGGGATCTTGATGCGGGCCTCGAACCGGCCGTACGCCTGGGCGAACCGGTCCGCGGTCAGGATGCGGCCGGAGGTGTACTCGCAGCGCCCGTAGTGACAGTTGTAGTTGGCCGGATTCTCCCGGCGGGCGGTGATCGCCAGCTGGCCCGCGCCGTTGTGCACCACGTTGCTGGTCGAGTTCGTGTAGTACTGGCGCTCGTTGTTGCCCCAGCCGTGGCCACCGATGTCGAACTTCCACTTCGACTGGTCCAGCGGGGTGCCGGCCGGCGCGTTGAATTCGTCCTGCCAGACCACCGGGCCGATCGCGGCGTCGGCGGTGTCGTTGCGGGAGGTGGCGAACAGCCCGCCGGCGAGCGTGACGGCGACCGTTGTCGCGGCCAGCAGGAACCTGGTTGTGCGCATGGGGATGCCTCCGGGGAAGAGGTGTGGAAAACGCTCTCTCAGTCTTCGGACATTGACCGTGGTCAGTCAAGGGAGACGGGTTCCGGAACCGCCCGATAACGCTTTCAGACGAGCGGCTTGAACAGGATGGTGAGGGCCGGGGGTTCCCAGCCGGGCAGCGAGGTGTGGGTCTCCCGCACCTCGTACGTGATGCCGTCGAAGGTGACCCGGTCGCCCGCCTGATAGAGCCTGAACGGCTTCCACTTCTCGGCCGCCGGCGGCGGGGTCGTCGGTGGCTCCTCTTCCTGGGCCTCGTCGGCGTACACCCGGACGAAGTCCACCAGCATCCGCTGCGGGAAGCGGGTGCTGTCGTCCGGTGCGCCGGCCCGCGCACTGCCCACGGTGAGGCTGAGCGCCGGAGTGAACGGCGCGTCGAACGACCGCTCCGACCGCAGGAACACCTCGCCGTCGACGGTCCAGACGATGCGTCCTGGCGCCCAGGTCACCGCAAAGGTGTGGAAGTCCTCGGCAAACGAGCGCCGGGCCTCGGTGGCGCTGCCGCGGTCACCGATTGCGCCACGGATCACCCGGGAGCGGCTGCCCAGGTTGTCCAGCACGGTGAGATCGTCGGCACCGAGCAGCTGGAACACCGAGCGGATGCCCTGGTCGTCGGCCACCTTGATGCGCGCTTCCACCCGGCCCCGGTCGTCCGCGAAGGTGGTGCGGGTGAGCAGCCGGGCCGAGGTGAACTCGTCGCCGTCGCGGCGCGCGGTGATCACCAGGTTTCCGTCGCCGTCCAGCCGGGCGTTCTCCGCGTGGTCGGTGAAGACCTGACGGCCGTCGTCGCTGCCGCCCTCGGTCAACGTCCACTTGTCCGGGTCCACCGATTCGCCGCGGGGGCCCCGGAAGTCGTCGGTGAAGGTGAAGCGCTCCTGGCTGCGCGACCGATCCGGGCGGCGCTCGGTGGCGGCGGCATCGTCGAAGCGGGACGGCACCCAGACCGCGGTCACCAGGCCGGCCGAAGCGACGACGGCGGCAGCGACGACGCGGGGCCGGATCGCGAACGCGCGCGAAGCCGGGGCGGAGTGGCGAGCACGATGCATCGACGGATGGCTCCCTTCGCACGGCGCAGAAGAACTTTCACCATTGGCGGATCGCCGTGCAAGTGCGGCAAGGAAACTTAAAATTTCCTTTAGGCAACCCTGGTCGAGATGCGCACCGTGGTCCCTTCCGCGCCGGTTTGCAGGTCGAGTGTGTCGGTCAGTTCCCCGGCGAGCCATAGACCCCATCCGCCCGGTTCATCCACCACTGGGCGTTCCGGTTTGTCCGGTCGAGGGGACGCGAGTCCGGATCCCCGGTCGGTCACCTCGCAGATCACCGAGCGGTCGTCCCGCCAGACCGACAGCCGGCCGGCTCCGCCACCATGTCGGACCGCGTTGGTGAGCAGTTCGTTCACCGCCACCACGAAGTCGTCGAGCCGGTCGCCGGCCAGGCCGGCCTGGGCCGCGCAGGACGCGACGGCGTGCCTGAGCCCGGTGACCCGGCTGCCGTCGAACGCTTCGGAAACAAGGAGTTCGGTGCCGATGGTTCCGACCGTAGGACAGGTCGGATCTTCCCGCAGGGTTCGCCCGCCGGGTCGAGGGGTCCGGTGCGGCTCCGGTGTGCGATGGTCGGCGCATGGCGGAGGTGTCCACCGGATCGAGTGGCCTGCTGGCGCCACTGTGGCGGGCGATCGCCGTCTTCCGGATCGCCGCGCTGGTCTACGCCGGCGTGCTGGTGGTCACCAACGTCGAGGCGTACCGGCGTCCGCTGCTCGCCTGGCCGGTGCTCGCGCTGATGACCGCCTGGACGGTGCTGACCACCTATGCGTACGCCGATCCCGCGCGCCGCCGCCCGCCCCTGCTGGTCGCCGACCTGCTGGTCACCATCGGCGTGCTGGTCTCCAGCGTGTTCGTGATGGGCCGACCGGCCCTCGAGGACGGCCGCCCGACGCTGGCCGTGGCGTGGCACGTGGCGCCGGTGCTCGCCTGGGCGGTGGCCGGCGGCCGACGCGCCGGTATCGTCGCGGCGCTGGCCATGGGCGCCACCGACCTGGTGGTGCGGGCGCACTACGACCAGGCCGCGTTCACCGGCACGGTGCTGATGCTGCTGGCCGCCACCGCGGTCGGCTATCTGGTTCGAGTCGCCGAGGTGTCCCAGGCCCGGCTGCAACGGGCGATCGAGTTGGAGGCGGCCACCCGGGAACGTGAGCGGCTGGCCCGGGACATCCACGACTCCGTCCTGCAGGTGCTGGCCCTGGTGAAGCGCCGGGGCGCCGGCCTGGACGGGGAGGCCGGCGAGCTGGCCCGGCTGGCCGGTGAACAGGAGGTGGCGCTGCGGGCAATGGTCACCGCACCGCCGGCGGGCCCGCATGGGGTGGTGTCGCGGTCGGCGGACTCGCAGCCGGCGGTCGACCTGATGACGCTGCTGGCGCCGTACGCCTCCATCGCGGTCTCGGTGGCAGCACCGGCGGGAGCGGTGCGGCTGCCCGCCAGCGTCGCGCGGGAGGTCGCCGCCGCGGTGTCCGCCGCCCTGGACAACGTGGCCCAGCACTGCCCGCCCGGCACCAAGGTGTGGGTGCTGGTCGAGGACGAGCCGTCCGCGGTGACGGTCAGCGTCCGCGACGACGGATGCGGGGTGGCGCCGCACCGGCTGGCCGAGGCCGAGGCGCAGGGCCGGCTCGGGGTGGCCCAGTCGATCAAGGGCCGGATCGCCGCACTGCACGGCACCGTGCGGATCAGCAGTGCGCCGGATCAGGGTACCGAGGTGGAGATGGTGGTCCCCCGTACGCCGATATCGTGAACGCCGTGGCAGAGACGAAGCCGGTGCGGGTGATGGTCGTCGACGACCACCCGATGTGGCGCGAGAGCGTGAGCCGCGACCTGACCAGCGCCGGGTACGAGGTGGTCGCGGCCACCGGCGAGGGTCGGCAGGCGGTCCGGATCGCCGGCGCGGCCCGCCCCGACGTGGTGGTGCTGGACCTGCAGCTGCCGGACATCTCCGGGGTGGAGGTGATCAACGGCCTGCTCGCGGCGGTGCCCGGTGTCCGGGTGCTGATGCTGTCGGCCAGCGGCGAGCAGCAGAGCGTGCTGGACGCGGTCAAGGCCGGCGCCACCGGATATCTGCTGAAGTCCGCCGGCCTGGCGGAGTTCCTGGAGGCGGTGGGGCGCACCGCGGCCGGTGACACGGTGTTCACGCCCGGGCTGGCCGGTCTGGTGCTGGGGGAGTTCCGGCGGTTGGCGGTGGAACCGGCGGCCGACGACAGCGGCACGCCGAAGCTGACCGAGCGCGAGACCGAGGTACTGCGGCTGGTCGCCAAGGGATTGTCGTACCGGCAGATCGCCGAGCGGCTGGTGCTCAGCCATCGGACCGTGCAGAACCACGTCCAGAACACGCTCGGCAAGCTGCAGTTGCACAACCGGGTGGAGTTGACCCGGTACGCCATCGAGAAAGGGCTCGATTAAATGGCTTCGCTTCGCTCGGCGGGCGAAATGCGACTTTGGTTGCGGTTCTGCGGAGGCGGGCTATTCGTATCGCGGGGCGTTGGTCTCGTGCATGGCGGCCTCTTCGGCGGTCGCGCCGCCACCTGAGGCGCCGGCGTCGTACGCCACGCTGTCCGGTTCGTCGTCGAAGCCGTACCCCTCGTCCGGGGCGACCAGCCGGCCCACCGGCTGCGGCGAGTCGTTGTCGAGCTGGCCGTCGTCGTACAGCGAGACCTGGCTGTTCGGGTCGGATGTCGGGCTCTCGCCCCACACGTCCGCATTCAGCTGGCGCTGCTCCGGGTCGTCCACGGTCTCGTCGATCGGGTCGCGGCGTGGCGGGATCGGGTCCTGCGCGCCGACGTCCGGCTCTTCCTGGCGCAGGCGGTAGTCCAGCGATTCGCCCTGACGCTGCTCCTCGGCGGTGTC
>DASSAL010000035.1:0-2617 GCA_035685405.1 Actinoplanes sp.
GCGCCGACGACGACCAGCACCGGCCGGCACCCTCCCGCGACCAGCACCCGCGCCGACCGGGTGACCCAGGCGGTACCGTCCGGGTCGCGTAGCAGGGCCTTGGGAGTCCCCATCCGCCGGCCGGCTCCCGCGGCCAGCAGCAACCCGGCCACGCCACCCCGGACCTCGGGGTCGGGCGGTGGATCGGTCGCCGAACCGGTCACGGCGTCCCGTGGGCCGCGCGGACCGGCCGACGTCGGCACGCTGCGTCGTCCCCGCGAGCCGCCCCCAGCGGTCCTCATGAGGTTTGCGGCCGCACGGGCTGCGAGGTCTGCCGTTCGGCCCTACAGGGCGCCGATCACCCCCCGGATCCGAGCCAGCTGCGCATCCAGCGCCGGCCCTTCGAACGGGAAGATCTCCGCCCGGCAGCGCTGGGCCAGTCCGTACAGCTCCGACAGCTGATCATGCCCATCGGCGAGCATCTGGTCGATCGGGTCGATGTATCCGGCGAGCTCACTGGCCACCCGGTGTCGCAGCACGAGCAGCCGCCACTTGCCGATGAACCGCCGGAAGTCGTTGAACAGCTCGCCGGCGCGCCCGACCGCCTGGGCCACCGACGCCAGCTTGGCATTGACGATCGCCATCGACGCCGCCATGTGCTCCACCCCTTCGTGCAGGGCGTCGCAGAGCAGTGGGACCTCTCCCAGTGAGCTGGGCGGGGCGATGCCGTCGATCACCTCGCTGGCGAACGCGGCAACCATGTCGTTGTGCAGCCGCGCCAACGCGATGCGGAACCGTAGACCGGCGATCAGGCTGCGCAGCGAATCCAGCTCGGTGACCACCGCATGCAGCGTCTCGACCGTCTGCTGACAGGGGCCGACCATCGCCTGCGCGACGGTGTAGAGCACCTTCACCTGGTCGGAGATCCGGGCCGAACCCTCACGGGCGAACCTGGCCGCACCGTCCAACTGCTGAGCCGCGGCCAGCATCGAGCGCGACGAGTAGGACAGCGACTCCGACAGGTCCCGGTAGGCATCCAGCCGACCGACCAGCCCGCCGAGCTGGTGGTCCAGCGCGGCCGCCGCGGCGAGAATCTCGGCCACCGGCCCGTGCCCGGTCTGTCGGGTGAAACGCACCGTCATCAGACCGGCACGGGCGGCCACCTCCGCCGGCAGCGCCTCGGTCATGAACTGCTCGTAGTTGTCGAATCCCAGCAGCCGGATCCCGCGCTCCGCCTCCGCAGCACCATGGGCGGCGGCCTCGGCCCGGGACATGCCGTTAGCCCGGGCCACCCGCTCGGTGGTGCGCAGTTCCTGGTAAAGGCGGCGGGCGGCGGGGAACAGCGGGGTCATCGGCGCCATCCGCACCGACAGGAACCCGTCCCCCAACGGCGTCACGGTGGCGAAGACCCAGTAGTACTTGCCGTCCTTGGCAAGGTTCTGCACGTAGGCGCCCATCGGCTTGCCGGCGTGCAGCCGGTCCCACATGACCTTGAAGGCCGCGGCGGGCATGTCCGGGTGACGGATCACGCTGTGCGGGGCACCGGTCAGCTCCTGCGCCCCATAGCCGGAGATCTTCACGAACACCGAGTTCCCGGCGCGGATCACCCCGCGCCGATCGGTCGTCGAGAAGAACAACTCGTCAGTACCCACCAGGCGTTCCTCGCCGGTGGGTTCCGTCCGCTCAAGCGAAACCGTCAACGCCGTCACCTTTCGCGCGCGGCCCGCCAGACGTTGACGCTGTGCATTCCCCCGCGTACAAGTTGTGGCGGACCGTAGCAGTACGCCAAGGCTAGCGCTGCATTGACATCCGGTCGTCACTCTGCGGAAATTCACACTCGAATGGACGCCGAATTCGCGGCTTTTGCCGTGTCGCTTACTTCACCTGGTCACCGCGTCGTTCATCAAACGGAAGCGAATGACTACTTTCCGTGAAACAACCCCCCGTTCGGCGGCCCTCCGAATGCGGGACACCCGGTGCGCCCGGGACCCAGGGCCGGCGGCCGGGCCCGCGGCCGGGACGGGCCGGGATGGGCCGTGCCGGGCCGCCGTGCCGTGCCGTGCCGTGCCGTGCCGTGCCGGGAGTATGGCTGAGGGGCGGCCCTCCCGTCTGGGAGGACCGCCCCTCAGGTGCCGTACCCGGCGCCGGGCGCCGGGCGGACCCGATCCGCGGAACGGATCAGAAGTCCATGCCGCCCATGCCGCCGTCGCCGCCCGGAGCGGCCGGGGCCGCCTTCTCCGGCTTGTCCGCGACGACCGCCTCGGTGGTCAGGAACAGGGCCGCGATGCTGGCCGCGTTCTGCAGCGCCGAGCGGGTGACCTTGGCCGGGTCGATGATGCCCTTCGCGATCAGGTCGACGTACTCGCCGGTGGCCGCGTCCAGACCGTGACCGGGCTCCAGGTTGCGGACCTTCTCCACCACGACGCCGCCCTCGAG
Organism: Actinoplanes sp.; assembly: GCA_035685405.1. Classification (GTDB taxonomy): domain Bacteria; phylum Actinomycetota; class Actinomycetes; order Mycobacteriales; family Micromonosporaceae; genus Actinoplanes. Next base: position 2,416 of record DASSAL010000035.1, read on the forward strand.
GCCGGCGTTCACCGCGATCTGCTTCAGCGGAGCGTCGACCGCCACCTTGACGATGTTCGCGCCGGTGGCCTCGTCGCCGGTCAGCTCCAGCTTCTCGAACGCCTTGAACGAAGCCTGGATGAGGGCCACGCCACCGCCGGCGACGATGCCCTCCTCGACCGCGGCCTTCGCGTTGCGGACGGCGTCCTCGATCCGGTGCTTG
>DASSAL010000036.1:0-9582 GCA_035685405.1 Actinoplanes sp.
TTCTCCGGGCGCCTCGAGTTCGGCACCGCGGGCCTGCGTGGCGCGCTCGGTCCGGGTCCCCGGCGGATGAACCGGGTGGTCGTTGGGCAGGCCGCCGCCGGTCTCGCCCGCTACCTGCTGGACTCCGGGCTGGCCGGCGGCACGGTGGTGGTCGGCTTCGACGCGCGGTACAACTCCGACGTCTTCGCGCGTGACACCGCCGAGGTGATGACCGGCGCCGGCCTGCGTGCCCTGCTGCTCCCCCGGCCGCTGCCCACCCCGGTGCTGGCCCACGCGGTGCGCGGGCTGGACGCGGTGTCCGGCGTCATGGTCACGGCCAGTCACAACCCGCCGCAGGACAACGGGTACAAGGTCTACCTGGGCGCCGGGCTTGGTGGCCCGGGCGGTGCCGGCGCGCAGATCGTGCCGCCCGCCGACCGCGAGATCGAGGCCGCGATCCAGGCCGTGCGCACGCTCGGCGAGATCAAACTCGGCAGCGCCGGCCGGGTGCTGGACGAGACGGTGGTCGAGGCGTACGTCCGCAGCGCCGCGGCCGTGGTCTCCGCCGGGCCGCGGGACCTGCGGGTGGCGTACACGCCGCTGCACGGGGTGGGCGGTGCGGTGCTGACCGCCGCCTTCGTCGAGGCCGGGTTTCCGGCGCCGGCGGTGGTCACCGAGCAGGCCGAGCCGGACCCGGAGTTTCCCACCGTCGCCTTCCCGAACCCGGAGGAACCCGGCGCGATGGACCGACTGCTGGCGCTGGCCACCGCCGAGCACGCGGACCTGGCGATCGCCAACGACCCGGACGCCGACCGGTGCGCGGTGGCGCTGCCCGGATCCGACGGGTGGCGCCCGCTCACCGGCGACCAGCTCGGCGTCCTGCTCGCCGACCAGCTGATCCGGCGGGGCGCGGCCGGCACGTACGCCACCACGATCGTCTCGTCCACCATGCTGCGGGCGCTCTGCACGGCCCGCGGCGTGCCCTACCGCGAGACGCTGACCGGCTTCAAGTGGATCGTGCGGGCCGCCGAGGAGCTGGCCTACGGGTACGAGGAGGCGCTTGGCTACTGCGTGGCGCCCGGCCTGGTCCGCGACAAGGACGGCATCACCGCCGCGCTGCTGGTGGCCGAGCTGGCCGCCGAGCTGAAGGCGGACGGGCGGACGGTCGCCGACCGGCTGGACGAGCTGGACGTCGAGTTCGGCGTGCACCACACCGGTCAGCTGTCGGTGCGGGTGGACGACCTGGCCGAGATCGGCCGGGCGATGGCCCGGGTCCGGAAGACGCCACCGGCCACCCTGCTCGGCGAGCCGGTGAGCTTCGAGGACCTGCGGCCGGACAACGACATCCTCCGGCTGCGGACCGGCTCGGCGCGCGTGGTGATCCGCCCGTCCGGGACGGAACCGAAGCTCAAGGCGTACCTCGAGGTGGTGAAACCGGTCGCCCAGGGTGACGTGGCGACGGCCCGGAACCGCGCCCGGCGGGCCTTGACCGACCTGCGCGGTGAGGTGGCGGGGGCCCTGGACGTCTAGGTGGTCTTGGGCGCGCCCAGCGCCGCCGTGATGGCCTTGCTCAGCGTCGCGACCACCAGGGCGACGCTGGGCCGCACGATGGAGTCCTCCAGGTTGGCCCCACCGGCGAACCCGGCGCCGTTGGCGATCTCCTCCAGGCGACGGTGCGCCTCGTTGCTCTCCTCCGGCGGCAGGTGCAGCGCCGGCTCCATCCGGCAGGCGGTGAGCAGCGTGCACAGGGCGGCGGTGCGCTCGTCCGGCATCTGGTCACTGATCAGCGCTTCACCCAGCCGCTTGCGAATCTCCGCCTCCACCGCCGGGTCGACGGTCGGGTAGCGGTGCAGGTGGATGTACTCCAGGTGGGTCTCGTCCACGTCCCGCATCACACCGCGCGCGACCAGGTCCTCCAGCACGCGGGCGCGGAGCCGGTGCCGGAGCCGCTGCAACCACTGCGCCGGGGTGTGCGGCTCGCTGTCGGCGACCGCCTTGGCCAGGACGGCGTCCGCGATGACCTCACCGGTGGGCGTCGGATCGATGACCTTCAGGTACCCGTCCACGTAGGCGATCCGGCCGGCCAGCGCGAGGTCGACCATGACGGCCGCGGCCATGCCGAGGTCGAGCCCGATCCGGGAACCGGTCGCCTTGCCGGTCTGGTCGTCATACGCGAGGAGCAACAGTTCCTCAGCGAGCGCGATGGAGGTCATGTCTCTGAACGATAGTGGCCATCGTCACGATGGCCAGCACCCCGGCGTTTGCGACCCGTGCGAAACTGCCCCGATGGATTCGAACGTCTTCATTCACCCGACGGCGGACGTGGAGAGCGGCGCACAGGTCGGCGCCGGCACCAAGGTCTGGCATTTCGCGCACATCCGCTCCTCCGCAACGGTCGGTGAGCAGTGCGTGATCGGCCGCAATGTCTACCTGGACGCGAACGCCGTAGTGGGCAGCCGAGTCAAGATCCAGAACAACGTCTCGGTCTACCAAGGGGTGACCATCGAGGACGAGGTGTTCGTCGGGCCGTGCGCGGTGTTCACCAACGACCTCCGCCCGCGCGCGCAGAACGCGGACTGGAAGATCACCCCGACGCTGGTCCGCCGGGGTGCGTCGATCGGCGCCAACGCCACGCTGATCTGCGGCATCGAGGTGGGCGAGTACGCGATGATCGCGGCCGGCTCGGTGGTCACCAAGGACGTAGCGCCGTACCAGCTGGTCGCCGGCAACCCCGCCCGGCCCCGCGGATGGGTCAACGAGGCCGGCGAGATCGTGAGCCGCGAGGTGAACCGGCTCTAGCCTCCGATGACGATGCGGCGGATCCCCGGCAGCCGGTCGGGGTCCGTCGTCCGGCGGCCGTCCACCAGCACCTTGACGCCCGGCAGGTCGTCGCTGGTGAGCGTCCGGTATTCGGCGTGGTCGGCCTGCAGGACGGCCGCGCCGATCTCCTGACCCTGGTACGGCGGCAGCCGGTGCGCCTCCAGCTCCGCGGCGGTGTACATCGGGTCGGACACGTACGGCACCGCGCCCCGCTTGCGCAGCTCGTCCACGGTGCCGAAGACGCCGGAGAACGCGGTCTCCTTCACCCCGCCGCGGTACGAGGCACCGAGCACCAGCACGCCCACCCCGGTCAGGTCGCCGATCGCGGCGGCGAGCAGGTCCACCGCGTACGCCGGCATCGCCGCGTTGGCCTCCCGGGCCGCCCGGACCACCGTGGCGTCCGGGTCGTTCCACAGGTACAGCCGCGGGTAGACCGGGATGCAGGGCCCGCCGACGGCGATGCCGGGCCGGTGGATGTGGCTGTACGGCTGGGTGTTGCAGGCGTCGATGACCAGGTTGACGTCCACGTCGATGGTGTCCGCGTACCGGGCGAACTGGTTGGCCAGCCCGATGTTCACGTCCCGGTACGTCGTCTCGGCCAGCTTGGCCAGCTCGGCCGCCTCGGCCGAGCCCAGGTCCCAGACTCCGTTGGGCCGGTCCAGGTCGGGCCGCGCGTCGAAGTCGAGCACCGCCGCATAGAAGGCGACACCGCGCTCGGCCGAGCCGGCGTCGACGCCACCGACCAGCTTCGGGTATTTGCGCAGGTCGGCGAAGACCCGGCCGGTGAGCACCCGTTCCGGGCTGAACACCAGGTGGAAGTCCCGCCCGGCGGTCAGGCCGGAGCCCTCCTGCAGCAGCGGCGCCCAGCGGTTGCGGGTGGTGCCCACCGGCAGCGTGGTTTCGTAGCTGACCAGCGTGCCCGGGCGCAGTCCACGGGCGATGTCCCGGGTGGCCGACTCCATCCAGCCGAAGTCCGGCTTACCGTCGCCGTCGACGAACAGCGGCACCACCACGACCACCGCCTCGGACTCGGCGACCGCCGCCGCGGTGTCCGTGGTGGCCCGCAGCAGACCGGCGTCCACCGCCTGCTTGAGCTTGACGTCCAGGTCGGCCTCGCCGGGGAAAGGCACCTGACCGGCGTTCACCGTGCGTACGGTCGGCTCGGCGATGTCCGCGCCGATCACGGTGTGCCCCTTGGCCGCGAACTGCACGGCGAGCGGCAGACCGATCTTGCCCAGGGCGACGACACAGATCTTCATTTCTCTCCTCGTTCGCCGAGCAGCCGGCGATACACCCTGTTCAGCACCTCGGCCTGGGCGGCCCAGGTCCAGCCGTCGAGCAGGCCCGGTTTGTCGTACGCCGCCCGGTACCGCTCCGGGTCGTCGAGGACCGCCTGCACCGCACGAATGTAGTCGGCGACGTCCTCGGCCTTGAACACCTCACCCTGTCCGGTGGCCCGGACCGTGGCGGCCATCGTCCGGACGTCACTCACCACCAGGGGCAGGCGGGCGTGTGAGTAGTCGAAGAACTTGGTGATCAGGGCGATCTCGTGGTTGGGCCAGTGGTGGATCGGGATCACACCGGCGGTCGCGCCGGACAGCATCGGGACCACCTGCCAGTGCGGCACGTACGACAGCAGGTGCGTCCGGTCCAGCACGTCGAGTTCGCGGGCCCGATCGACCAGTCCGGTCACGTACGGGCTGCTGTGATTGTTGGTGACCAGCGCGACGTGCACGCCCGGCAGTTGGGGCAGGGCCTCGACCATGATGTCCAGGCCGCGGTGCGGTGTCGCGACGCCGGTGTAGACCAGCAGCGGCACGTCCGGACCGACGTCGCACATCGCCCGCAGGTCCGCGGTGGGCACGTCCATCGGCATGCCGTCGGTCAGATCGTCCGGTGCGTGCTCGATGGCCGGGGCGTTCAGGACCACGACCGGGCGCTCCGCCAGCCCGTGCGCCTCCTGCAGCAGGCCGGCGAGTTCGTCGGAGACGGTCACCGCGGCGTCCACGTACGGCACATATTCGCGCTCGTGGGCGATGTGGCCGTCGAGCCACCGCAGGTGGTCGGTCCACGGCCGGACGCCGGGCAGGAACTCGTGCGCGTCCCAGACCAGCTTGACGTCCTTGCCGCGGGCCTTGGCGCGGATTTTCGCGCGGGCACCGACGCCCACCATGCGGAAGTCGTTGGCGTGAATCAGGTCGGGATCGAGCTCGTCCACCACCGGCCCGTACGCCAGCTCCCAGGCCCACAGCCCCGGTTCGATCCGGCGCCAGGCGCGGGGTCCCATCGTCGTCCGCCAGAACCAGGTGTAGAGCTTGTCACTCGGCGTGTCGAAACGCTTGCGCGCCGTCCGCGCCTTCTTGCTCTGCTGCCGTCGGATCGCGACCCACCGGCCCATCGCGCGGGAGACCTGCCATCGCGCCTCGACCGTGAGGCGGCGGAAACCCTGCGGCTGCAACGACCGCTGGACCAGCAGGTCTGCCTTGAACGCTCGGACCCGCTCGGCACGCAGGTCGCCGATGCCGGTGGGCGGGTACGCCAGCGGGGCGATGATCCAGTGCCGGCGGAACTCGTGCGGCCGTTTGTTCAACCGGGAGGGCGTCGGCAGCAGCCGCACCTTGGCCGGTCCCAGCGTCCACGAGTGTTCCTCGCGATCTGGAGAGCGGCCGATCAGGGTCACGTCCCACCCGGCTTCGGCGGCGGAGCGAGCTTGCTTCTGCACTCGCGAGTCGCCGTTGACCGCGTTGTCGACGAGCATGACGATCCTGCGCCGTTCGGTTGGCGCCACGTCCGAACCCATGAAGCTACCGCTCCCGCCTCGTTATCTATCCCGGGGAACCTAGCGGCCCCATGCCTACGCCACCGCGACGGGCACCCGGAGACTAGAGGCGGACGCCTCTGCGAAGCAATTCACCGAGCCGAGTTTACTCGCCGTCCGCACTGTGGATGGCATAGATTGGGGCGCCGCTCAGGGCACTCCCGCCGAATGTCGGCGACCGCCCGAATCACTACTTCGACACGCAGAAGGCCAATGCCCCAGATGAATCGTCACCCGTCGATCGGACGGCGCTGGGTCCGGGTGACCGGTCCGCTCCGCCGTCCCGACACCGGTCGCCCGCACGCTTATTACCTGGCGATCGGTTTTCCACCGGCGGCGAAGAGCTCCGCCTATCGCATGCTGGAGACGGCCAATCAGCTGTACGCCCACGGCTGGGACGTGACGGTCATCACCATTTGCCAGGAGGCCTGGAAACGGGAGTCCGGCCTGGACCACAGCCTCTCCGCCGGCGTTCACCCGGCGATCCGCGTGGTTGAGCTGCCGCTGATGCGCGCGGATTTGAATACTGACGTACGGCAGTTCTCGCGCCGCCGGTCCCTGGACCCGAAAGCGTGGGTCAGCGAGCAGCTCGAGCGTGACCTGGCCGAGTTCCCGGAGCCGCGCTTCGGCGGCTGGCGGCGGGTCCTCGAGCAAGCGGTGCTCGACCTGCACCGGCGCGATCCCGCCGACCTGCTGGTGACCACCTGCGCGCCGTACGTCACCTTGGCCGCGACCTGGCGCCTCTGGGAGAAGCATCGGGTGCCGTACGTGGTGGACTTCCGGGACGGCTGGTCGGTCGACGTGATCCGCGGCGGCGAAGCCTTCGAGCGCGCCTCGCTCGCCGGCCGCTGGGAGGCCAGGCTGCTGTCCTCCGCCGCGGCGGTGTGGACGGTGAACGACCCGATCGCGCAGCACTATCGCGACCGTTATCCGGAACAGGCGGACCGCGTGATGGTGGTGCGCAACGGGTGGGACCAGGCGAGCGTGCCGGCCGTCACCCGCACCCCGGATCTCACCGCCGGGCTGCGATTCGGCTACCTGGGCACGCTGACCTTCCAGCCCAAGATGGTCGCCGCGGTGCTCGACGCCTGGCGTGCGGCCCGGGCCACCGACCCCGCGCTGGCGAACGCGACCTTCGAGGTGCGCGGCCGCATCGGTGCCGGCTCGGCCCGGGATGACAACGACTACGCCGAGATGCTCGCCGTGGCGCGGGCCGACGGCGTCCGGTTCGGCGGTCCGGTGGCCAAGGCGGAAGTCGCCGACGTGTACGCCAGCTGGGACGTGATCGTCCTCATGGTGACCGGCGGCCGTTTCATGACCTCCGGCAAGGTGTACGAGGTGCTGGCCACCGGCCTGCCGGTGATGTCCGCCCACGAGGTCGAGCACGACGCTTCGACGGTGCTCGCCGGAAGTCCTCTGTGGATCCCGGCGGCGGGCTTCGACACCGACCGGCTCACCGAGTCGTTCCGCGCGGCCGCGCGGATGGCGGTGGAGGCCACCGACGAGGACCGCGCCACCGCCCGCAAGGTCGCTGCCCAGTACGCTCGCGCTGCCCAGATCGAGCCGGCGGTCCGGCACGTCACCTCGATCGTGCGGGGAACACCGTCCGACGCCGGGGAGCGTTCCGCATGACCGAAGTCCTGATCGTCTCCGCCGGGGCCCCCGGCCGGCCCAGCGTGTTCGCCGACACGGTGACCCGCCTGCACGCCGACGGCGTCCGGGTCACCGTCGCCGCCGGCTGTGCCGCCGAGAAGATCACCGTTGCGGACGGCGTGGCCGAGGTGTTCGCCCTGCCCGCCGTGGCCACCCTGCCGCGCGGCGACCGGTCGGAGTACAAGGAGGCGGTCCGCGGCCGCAAGCTCTGGCTGCGCGCCCGTAACGACCCGCGGGTGCGCCGCCGCGCCGCGACGGCGGACGTGATCGTCGCGCTCGACCCGGGCGCCGTGCACACGGTCTGGCACCTGGCCCGCCGGCACCGCACCGCCGACGCCGTGGTCGGCCTCGCGCCCGCCCTGGCCGCGCTGGCCGACCGCGCCACCGCCCCGACCCGCCACACCCCCGGGCTGCTGCGCCGCGGCGCCCACCCGGCCGTGGCCGTCGACGCGATGAACGAACGGATGCAACGCCTCACCAGGAAAGTCGTCCGGCGGACCACCCGTCTGGTGCTGAGCGACCCGCGTGGCCGCCGCGCCTGGCAGGCGGCGTTGCTCACCGTGCCCGGTATCAGCGACGCCAAGCGCCGGCGGCTGGGTCGGCGGGGAGCCAAGGTGCTGGACTCGCTGAATCTGCACACCGAGGCGTCCGCGGCGCGCCTGGCGATCGCGCAGCGGATGCGCGATCCGGCCACCCGGGCCGAATGGTTGAGCACGGCGGTCACCGACGAGTTGGCCGCCGGTCGCATCCCGGCGTTTCTCAGCGAGGCCGCGGCCGCCGAACTGGTCCGCGCCGACCGGGCACTGGCCGCGAACGACGTCCCCGGGGCGGCTGAATCGGTGGCCCGCGTCATTCCGTTGCTGTTCCACCGGGCGGTGCACTTCGACTCGCTGACCTCCCCGATGACTCAGGATCCGGCCGGTTTCCTGGCCCCGCTGCATCGGAGCGTTGCCGGGCGCCGGATCGCCGAGCCGCGCGGGCGCCGGACGCCGGCTGCCGAGCCGCCCACCGACCGGCCGCACCGGCTGCTGTTCCTGACCCGGGGCAACGACAACTTCCTCGGCGAGATCCGCGAGCGGTACCGAAACCAGCCGGGCTTCGACGTGCGCCACGTCGACCTGGCCGCGGACCCCACGCGCGCGCCGCTGACCCAGCAGACCAGCAGCCTGATCGAGCATCTGCTGGCCGGCCACTCGGCTTACGGCGACGCCGTGCGCGAGTGGTTCGCCCCGCAGGTGGAGTGGGCCGACACCGTCTTCGTGGAGTGGTGCCTGGCCCACGCCGCGATGCTGACCACGGTGGACCCGGGACCCACCCGGATCATCGTCCGGCTGCACAGCTACGAGGCGTTCACCGTCTTCCCGCATCTGCTGGATCTGTCCCGAGTGGACGACCTCGTGTTCGTCTCCGAACCGTTGCGCGACTTCGTCATGGACGTGGTTCCGCGGCTGCGGGAGCCGGGCGCGCCGCGTACACCGGTGGTCAGCAACGCCATCCCGCTCGATCGCTACCGCCGCCCGAAACACCCGGACGCGCGGTTCAGCGTGGGCCTGATCGGGTCGACCGCGATCGCCAAGGACCCGCGCTGGGCCTTCGAGGTGCTGCGTGAGCTGCGCCGCCGCGACGATCGGTACCGCCTGATGCTGATCGGCAAGGACATCGACGGAACGCCGACGCCGCAGACCGCGGCCTACCACCGGGCGTACGCCGAGGAGCTGGCCGACCTGGAAGCCCAGGGCGCGGCCCGGCGGCTGGGGCACACCCGCGACGTGGCCGGTGCGCTGGCTCAGGTGGGAGTCATCCTCAGCTCGTCGGTACGGGAAGGCTTTCCGCTCGCGCTGGCCGAGGGCGCGGCCAGCGGTGCCGTGCCGGTGGTTCGCAACTGGCCGTTCTTCGCCGGGCGGCCGGTCAACCCGCGCAGCATCTTCCCGGCCGACTGGGTGGTGGACACTCCGGCGCAGGCTGCGGACCGGATCATCGCGCACACCGCCACCGAGGAGGTCTGGCGCAAGACCGGCGAGGCCGCCGCGGAACACGCGCTGATCAACTGGGACTGGTCGGTCACCCAGGCCGAGTACGACCGGCTGTTCCAGCAGCCCGGCGCGGCGCCGGCACCGAAGGCGTAAGCCGGGCCTACGGCCCCGGGAACCTGCGTCTGGCGTGCTTGATCGCCGTCCAGTACGCTCGCGCTGCCCAGATCGAGCCGGCGGTCCGGCACGTCACCTCGATCGTGCGGGGAACACCGTCCGACGCCGGGGAGCGTTCCGCATGACCGAAGTCCTGATCGTCTCCGCCGGGGCCCCCGGCCGGCC
>DASSAL010000037.1:0-20025 GCA_035685405.1 Actinoplanes sp.
CTGGCCCAGGCCGGCGTCGGCACCGACCGGGTGGTGAGCCGGACCGGAAGCCTGCGCGGCGCCCTCACCGGCGCCGCTCCGCTGGCACTGCGCTGCTTCAACCCGACGGTGAGCGGTGACCGGATCCGGGCCATGGCGGCGGTGGACTGCGCGCGGCCGCACTACGCGGAGTTCGCCGGGCTGTGGGACGCGCCGGACGGCGACTTCGCCGGCCTGTCCGACGACGACGCGATGGCGGCCGGCTGCCGATCGGCCGTCGCCGACTACACCGGCGTCCCGGACGACGCGGACCTCCGGTTCCGGGTCGGCTGGCTGGGCTTCGCACCGACCCGGCCGCAGTGGGAGATGGGCGTGCGGTCCGTGCAGTGCTTCCTGTGGCTGCAGAACAAGACGATGACCGGGTCGTACCGCGACGCCGGTCCGGCCAAGCTGCCGATCAACTTCGGGTGAGCCTGAGCGCCGCCCGGGAGCGTTGCTCAGCCGGTCCGGCGCAGGACGGCCAGGAACATGGCGTCGGTGCCGTGCCGGTGCGGCCACAACTGCACGGTCGGGCCCGGGCCGATGCTCGGCATGCCGGGAGGCAGCAGCGGGCGGGCGTCCACGAAATCCACCTCGACGCCGCTGCGCCGGGCACCCTCGGTGACCGTCACCTGGGTCTCCACCATGTGCGGCGAACACGTCACGTAGGCCACCACGCCGCCCGGCCGCACCGCCCGCAACGCCGCGACCAGCAGCTCCCGTTGCAGCCGGGTGAGCGGCGGCAGGTCGGCCGGCGTGCGGCGCCAGCGCGCCTCCGGCCGGCGGCGCAACGCGCCCAGCCCGGTGCACGGCGCGTCCACCAGCACCCGGTCGAACGCCCCCTCGGGCAGGTCCGGGTCGCGGCCCACCGACCGGCCGTCCATCGGCAGCACGGTCACCGGCATGCCCTCGGTGGCGTGTTCGACCAGCCGGGCCCGGTGTTCGGCGACCTCGACCGCGGTCACCTCGGCGCCGCGGGCCTCGGCGATCGCACCGATCAGTCCGGTCTTGCCGCCCGGTCCGGCGCACATGTCCAGCCAGCGGGTGTCGCGGCCGTCGACCGGTGCGGCCAGCAGGGCGGCGGCCACCAGTTGGGAACCCTCGTCCTGCACGTGGGCCCGGCCGTCGGCGATGGCGGCCAGGTCACCGGGCGATCCACCGCTGAGATAGACGGCGTACGGCGAGAACGCCCCCGGCAGGCCGCCCACCTCGTCGGCCAGCTCGATCGCGTCCACCCGGCCCGGTCGGGCACACAGGTGCACCATCGGCGGCTGATTGTCCTCGATCAGCAGCCGGGCGGTGTCGTCCAGGTCACCACCGAGCGCTTCGGCGAACGCCCGGACGATCCACTGTGGATGGTTGTGCTGCACCGACAGATGGCCGATCGGATCCGCGGCGGCGTCCGGCGCCAGCCGGCCGAGCCAGGTGTCCAGGTCGCCGGTCTCGGCGACCTCCCGCATCACGGCGTTGGCGAACCCGGTGGCGCCCGGCGCCACCGACCGCACCAGATCGACGGTCTGGTTCACCGCGGCGTGCGGCGGCACCCGGGTGTAGAGCAGCTGATAGACGCCGAGCCGGAGGGCGTCCCGGGCCGGCGGGTCGATGCGGGCCACGTCCCGGCCCGCCGCGGTCGCCAGGATCAGGTCGATCGTGCCCAGCGCGCGCAGGGTGCCGTAGGTCAGCTCGGTGGCGAAGGCCGCGTCCCGGCCGTGCAGCCGCATCCCGCGCAGGATGTCGGCGAGCACCAGGTTCGCGTACGCGTCATCGCGGTGCACGGCGGCGATCGCCTCGTACGCCGCCTGCCGCGCCGGATCGGACGGCGGGCGACCGGCCCGCGGACCGCGCCCGGACGGGGTGTTGCCCCGGCCGGAGTCCGGCCGTCCGCCACGCCGCGGCCGGCCGGAGTTGTGCGGCCGATCGGCCTTGTGCTCGGTCACGCCAGGCTCTCCCCGGGCTCGATCCGCAACCCGCGCGCCCAGTCGGTGGCGGGCATGGCCTTCTTGCCGGCGGCACGCACCTCGCCGAGGATCACCGGGGTGGTCGCCGTCCCGGCCAGCACCTGGGTGCGCTCCACCAGCAGTTCGCCGGGCTTGAGCGAAGCCGCGTTGGCGACCGCCCGGACCGGGCCCAGCTTGACGCGATCGCCGCGCAGGGTGGTCCACGCACCCGGCACCGGGGTGCAGGCGCGGATCCGCCGGTCCACCGCGAACGCCGGGTCGGTCCAGCGCACCCGGGCGTCCTCGACGGTCAGCTTGGGCGCCAGGGTGATCCCGTCGGCCGGCTGCGGATGGGCCCGCGCGGTGCCGTCCTCGATCGCGTCGAGCACCGCCACGAGCAACCCGGCACCCTCGGTGGCGAGCCGGTCCAGCAGGTCGCCGGCGGTGTCGTGGGGCCGGATGTCCTCGGTCAGCGTGCCGTACACCGGACCGGTGTCCAGGCCCGCCTCCAGCTCGAAGACGCTGGCCCCGGTCACCTCGTCGCCGTGCAGCACGGCATGCTGCACCGGCGCGGCGCCGCGCCAGGCCGGCAGCAGCGAGAAGTGCAGGTTCACCCAGCCGTGCCGCGGGATCTCCAGCGCGGCCGGCGGGACCAGGGCACCGTACGCGACCACCGGCACGCAGTCCGGATCGATCTCCCGCAGCCGGTCCAGGAACTCCGGGTCGCGCGGGCGCTGCGGGGTGAGCACCTCGATGCCGTGCTCGTCGGCCCACGCACCGGCCGGCGAGCGGACCAGCCGCCGGCCCCGGCCGGCCGGTGCGTCCGGACGGGTCACCACGGCCAGCAGGTCGTGCCGGGACGCGGCGATGGCGTCCAGGCTGGGCAGCGCGACGGCCGGCGTGCCGGCGAAGACCAGGCGCATGCTCAGCGCCCCAGACCGAAGATGCCGCGACCGTGCGGGCTCTCCTTGACCACCGGGGGCCTGGCGGCGTCGTACCAGTCGGCCTCGCGGATCTGCTTCATCGCCTCCTTGCGGGCGGTCGCGTCCAGGCGGTCCAGGAACAGCACCCCGTCCAGGTGGTCGGTCTCGTGCTGCACGCAGCGGGCCATCATGCCGGTGCCGACCAGCCGGATCGGGTCGCCGTGCTCGTTGAAGCCGGTGGCCACCACGTTCTGCCGGCGTTTGGTGTCGGCGTAGATGCCCGGGATGGACAGGCAGCCCTCCGGCCCGTCCTGCTCCTCGTCGTCGGGGAAGGACAGCACCGGGTTGACGATGTGGCCGACCACCTCGTCCACGTCGAACGCGAACACCCGCAGGCCGACGCCCAGCTGCGGCGCGGCCAGCCCGGCGCCGCCCTCGTCCTGCATCGTGTCGGTCAGGTCCTTGACCAGCGTGCGCAGTTCCTTGTCGAAGTCGGTCACCGGATCGGCCGGCGTGCGCAACACCGGGTCGCCGAACAGACGGATGGGCTGGACGGTCACTCGGTGGTACTCCTTGTCGGTGGTGGGCGGTCCCAGTCTACGGAGGCGCACCGTCAGAACAGGTCGGCCGGGTCCACCTGGATGCGCACCGGCAGGGCCGCCTTCTTCGCGCTGCGCACCGCGGCCGCCTCGTGCAGCGCGCGCGCCATCGCGGCGGCCCGGCTCCGCGACACCCGCACCAGCATCCGTTCCTGCTCGTCACCGGCCGGCTCCGGGGCACCGCCGGCCCGGGCCTGGCCCGCGCCGACCGGCACCGGCCCCAGCACCTCGGCGCCGTCCGGCAGGCGGGCCGCCGCCAGCAGCTCGGCCACCGCCACCGGCGGACCGGTGAGGCTCGCCATCCGGGCGGCCGGCGGAAACCGCAGCTCCCGCCGCTCGGCCAGCTCGCGGGCGGCGAACCACCCCGGATCCCAGCGCAGCAGCGCCTGCACCGGCGCCAGCGAGCCGTCCGCCACCACGATCACCTGGCCGTCCGCCCGGGCCAGGGTGGCCGCGTTCAGCCACCGGCGCAGCGCCTCCTCGGCCGCGCGCAGGTCGGACCGGGTCAGCAGCGCCCAGGTGTCCAGCAGCAGCACCGCGCCGTAACCGCCGGTCGCCACCGGCTCGGCGCCGGGCGTGGCCACCACGACGGCCGGCTCGCCGGGCACCACGGTGAGGATCTCGTCCCGCCCGGACGTCCGCACCGGCGCGCCGGGAAAGGCCCGGCCGAGCTCCTCCGCGGTACGCCGGGCACCGGTCACCGACGCCCGCAGCCGCCGGCCGCCGCAGGCCGGGCACGCGTAGTCCGCCGACAGCCGCCCGCACCAGTGGCAGTGCGGAACCGCCCGGGCGCCGGCCAGGCCCAGCGGCCCGGAGCAGTGCGGGCATCGGGCCGGCGTCCGGCACTCCGCGCACGCCACCGAGGGCAGATAGCCCCGGCGCGGCACCTGGACCAGCACCGGCGCGCCGGCCTGCAACGCCTGCCGGGCCGCCTGCCAGGCGAGGCTGGGCAGGCGCGCGGTGGCGGCACCGGGATCGCGGGCCAGTTGCGGGTCGTCGCCGGTCGGCTGGATCCGCGGGGTACGGGCCCGCAGCACGTCGCGGGCGGCCGTGACCTCCCGGGCCCAGCCGGTCTCCAGCAGCAGTTGCGCCTCACCGGTCCGCGCGAACCCGCCGACCAGCGCCGCGCAGTCGGCCAGCCGCGCCCGGGTCAGCAACACCTCCCGGGCGTGCGGATAGGGCGCCCGCGGCTCGGCGTGCAGGTCGTCGCCGTCGTCCCAGATCACCACCAGGCCGAGCTCGGCGACCGGCGCGAACATCGCCGCCCGGGTGCCCACCACCACCGGCACCTGATGCCGGCTGGCGGCGAGGAACCGCCGGTACCGCTCCGACGGCCCGGCCGCCGCGTTCAGCGCGACGTGCATCCCGCCACCGAGAGTGGCGGTCAGCGAGCGGTCGAGCCGGTCGAGGTCGCGCGCGTCGGCGACCACGATCACCACGCCGCGCCCGGCCCGCACGGTCGCGGCGGCGGCCTCGGCGATCCGCGCCGGCCAGTCCTCGCCGGGCAGCGCCGACCACACCGCCCGGACCGGCCGCCCGTCGGCGAGGGCGCGCAGATAGGACGCGCCCGCCAGATAGGCGGACCAGCCGCCGTCAGCCGCCGCGGAGGCCGGCCCGGACCCGCCCCGGCCGCCGGCACCCGGTGAGGGGGCCGAGGCAGTCCGGCTCGGCGGGGCGGGTGCGGCCGCCGGGCCACCATCGTCGGCCGCCAGCGCTGCGGCCGCGAACTCTCCGGCCGCCGGCACTCCAGCCGCCGGCACTCCGGCCGCCCCGTCTCCAGCCGCCGGCACTCCGGCCGCCCCGTGTCCGGTCGCCGGCTCTGCGGGTGACTCGCCGGCCGCGGCCGGCGGTGCGGCCCCGGATGCCGGCCCACCGGTGGTCTGGCTCTCGACGCGGGCATGCCGGGGCGGGACCGCCAGCCGCAGCACATCGGCCAGATTTCCGGCATATCGCTCAGCCACCGCGTGGGCCAGCCGGGCTACCTCCGGATCCAGCACCCGCTCGGCGGACACCACCTTGTCCAGATAGGCCAGTTTGCCGCCGTGCGTCGACGACTCCGCGCGCTCGAGCAGGAACCCGCTGACGAGCTGGCCGGCGAACCGCACCTTGACCCGTACGCCGGGCTGGGCCGCTTCGTCGTCGGCGGCCGGCACCAGATAGTCGAACGGCCGGTCGAGGTGGGCCAGCGGCACGTCCACGCAGACCCGGGCGACCGACAGGTGTGCTGCCGGCTCCCGATCCGCGCGCCTGCCCGTCGTCACGCGATGATTCTGCCCCGGCCCCCGGACAGTTTCCGCGTTGTCCACAGGCGGAGAAGCACCAGAAAGGGGTGCACCGGCGCGGGCCGGCACACCCCTGTCGGAAAGCTGACTAGGCAGCGGCGTTCTTCAGGTCCTGCGCCCGCTCGGTGCTCTCCCAGAGCAGGTCGGGCAGCTCGCGCCCGAAGTGGCCGTACGCCGCGGTCTGCTGGTAGATCGGCCGCAGCAGGTCGAGGTCCCGGATGATCGCGGCCGGCCGCAGGTCGAAGACCTCGGTGATCGCCTTCTCGATGCGCTCGACCGGGACGTTCTCGGTGCCGAACGTCTCCACGAACAGCGAGACCGGGTGGGCCTTGCCGATCGCGTACGCCACCTGGGTCTCGCACCGCTCGGCCAGGCCGGCGGCGACCACGTTCTTGGCCACCCAGCGCATCGCGTACGCCGCCGAGCGGTCCACCTTGGACGGGTCCTTGCCGGAGAACGCGCCGCCGCCGTGCCGGGCGTACCCACCGTAGGTGTCCACGATGATCTTGCGGCCGGTGAGGCCGGCGTCACCCATCGGGCCGCCGATCTCGAAGCGGCCGGTCGGGTTCACCAGCAGCCGGTACCCCTCGGTCTCCAGGCCCAGGCCCTCCAGCTCGGGGGCGATCACGTGCTCCCGCACGTCGGGGGTGAGCAGCGACTCCAGCGAAATGTCCGCGGCGTGCTGCGAGGACACCACGACGGTGTCCAGCCGGACCGGGCGCAGGCCGTCGTACTCGATGGTGACCTGGGTCTTGCCGTCCGGTCGCAGGTACGGGATCGTGCCGTCCTTGCGGGCCGTGGACAGCCGGCGGGCGAGCCGGTGCGCGAGCGCGATCGGCAGTGGCATCAGCTCCGGCGTCTCGGAACAGGCGAAGCCGAACATCATGCCCTGGTCGCCGGCGCCCTGCGCGTCGAGGACGTGCTCGGAGTCGCCTTCGCGCAGCTCCAGCGCGCTGTCCACGCCCTGTGCGATGTCCGGCGACTGCGAGCCGATGGACACGCTGACGCCGCAGGAGGCGCCGTCGAAGCCCTTCTTGGACGAGTCGTAGCCGATCCGCAGGATGGTGTCCCGCACGATCGACGGGATGTCCGCGTACGCCTGGGTGGTGACCTCGCCGGCGACGTGCACCTGGCCGGTCGTGATCAGCGTTTCGACCGCGACCCGGCTCCGCGGGTCCTGCGCCAGCAGCGCATCAAGAATGCCGTCGCTGATCTGGTCAGCGATCTTGTCCGGGTGGCCTTCCGTGACCGACTCGGAGGTGAACAGGCGGCGTGCCACGGTGCTCCTCAATCGTCGACGTACTCGTTCCGCGGAAGTGTAGTCACCGCCGCAACCTGGCTGTCATGCCGTCCCACCGTCGCCGACCAGCGGATCCAGGCGCGCCACGACGGCGTCCCACACCGCATCGGCCACGTCGTGCTTGGGCAGTTCGCCGAGAGCCTGGGTGCTGCCGTCGGCACCCAGCACGGTGACGGTGTTGGCATCGGCGCCGAACACGCGGTCGACGCCCACCTCGTTAACGACGATCAGGTCGGCACGTTTCCGGGCCAGCTTGCCGCGTGCGTTGGCGAGCGCGTCGTGCGTCTCCGCGGCAAAGGCGACAAGCACCTGACCTGGACGTTTGGCCGCACCGAGCTCGGCGGCGATGTCCGGGTTGGTGACCAGTTCGATGGCCGGCGGCGGGCTGTCGCCGGTCTTCTTGATCTTCTGTACGGCGGTGGTGGCGGGCCGGAAATCGGCCGGTGCCGCGGCCATCACCACCACGTCGGCGCCGGCCGCCGCCTCGACGGTGGCCTTGCGCAACTCCTCGGTGGTGCCGACCCGGATCAGGTCGGCGCCCGCCGGATCCGGCAGTGTGACGTTCGCCGCGATGAGTGTGACGCGCGCCCCACGGGCCACGGCGGTGCGGGCGAACGCGTACCCCTGCTTGCCGGACGACCGGTTGCCGAGGAACCGCACCGGGTCCAGCGGCTCGCGGGTGCCGCCCGCGGTGACCACCACGTGCCGCCCGGTCAGGTCGGTCTTGCCGCGCAGGGCGCCGAGGGCGATCTGGAAGATCTCCGCCGGATCGGGCAGCCGCCCCTTGCCGGTGTCCACGCCGGTGAGCCGGCCCACGGCCGGTTCGATCACTAGGTGCCCGCGGGAGCGCAGCAGCGCCACGTTGGCCCGGGTGGCGGCGTTCTCCCACATCTCGGTGTGCATGGCGGGCGCGAACACCACCGGACAGGTGGCCGTGAGCAGGGTGTTGGTGAGCAGGTCGTCGGCGATGCCGTGGGCCGCCTTGGCCAGCACGTCGGCGGTGGCCGGGGCGACCACGACCAGGTCGGCGTGCCGCCCGATCCGGACGTGCGGCACCTCGTGGGCGTCGTCCCAGACATCGGTGGCCACCGGCCGGCCGGACAGCGCGGCCCAGGTGGGCGCGCCGACGAACCTGAGGGCGGCGGCGGTCGGCACCACCCGGACACCGTGCCCGGACTCGGTGAACAGCCGGAGCAGCTCGCAGGCCTTGTAGGCGGCGATGCCGCCGCAGACACCCAGGACAACGTCGGTCATGACGACAATGATCCCCGACCACCGGGGTTACATGGGACTTCGCGGGCCGAGCGCCCACCGGGGTTTCGCCGGGCTTCGCGGGCCGAGCGCCCACCGGGATTTCGCCGGGCTTCGCGGGCCGAGCGCCCACCGGGGTTTCGTGGGGCTTCCGGGGCTCGGCCCCCGGAGCAGGTATCCGGAGTGTTGCCGTTGGCTCGCGCTTTCCGCGAACACACTCCACCCCAACAACTACGGGTTGTCGGTCGCCTCGGCCGTCAGCAGGCCGGCGTTGATCTCGCGCATCGCGATCGAGAGCGGCTTCTCCTGCGGAGTGGTCTCGACCAGCGGTCCCACATACTCCAGCAGGCCCTCACCGAGCTGGCTGTAGTAGGCGTTGACCTGGCGGGCGCGCTTGGCCGCGAAGATCACCAGGGAGTATTTCGACGAGGTCTTGTCGAGCAGCTCGTCGATCGGCGGGTTGGTGATGCCTTCGGGCTGTGCGATGGTTCCCACGACGTTAAAGATCCTTAATGATCGGGCGCCTGCGCCGGAGTCAGGTATGACGAACCGAGCAATCCTACCAGCTCGTCGGCGGCCCGCTCGACGAAGTCGTTGACCACCGTACGGTCGAACTCCTTCTCCGCCGCCATCTCCTCGTCGGCGTGGGCCAACCGGCGCCGGATCGTCTCGGCGTCCTCGGTGCCGCGGCCGACCAGCCGCCGGTGGAGCTCGTCGATGCTGGGCGGGGCGAGGAAGACCAGCTGTGCGTCCGGCATGGCCGCCCGGACCTGGCGGGCGCCCTGAAGGTCGATCTTCAACAGAACGGGCCGGCCCTGTGCGAGCCAGCCCTCCACCTGCGCGCGGGGTGTGCCGTAGAGGTTCCCCGCGAATTCCGCCCATTCCAGCAACTGATCACCGTCGATCAGCCGCTGAAACTCGGCCCGGCTGATGAAGTGGTAATGCTCGCCGTCGGTCTCGTAGTCACGTTTCTTGCGGGTGGTCACGGACACCGACAGCTTGATCCATGGCGAGCGCGCCCGGATCAGCTCGATCACGCTGTCCTTGCCCACCCCCGAAGGGCCGGACAGGACCGTGAGTCGGGCTGCCGGGCGCGCGTCGTCATCCATGCTCACGGCTCATTCCTACACGAGCCGACCAGTCAGTTCGCAGCGAACTCCCCCAGGAGGGCCTTGCGTTGCTGCTCGCCCAGGCCGCGCAGGCGACGGCTGTCGGCGATCTTGAGCTTCTCCATGATCTGGGTGGCCCGGATCTTGCCGATGCCGGGCAGCGCCTGCAGGACGGCCGACACCTTCAGCTTGCCGACGACGTCGTCCTGCTCCGCGCGGTCGAGCACGGCGGCGAGGGTGGTCTTGCCGGACTTGAGCTGATCCTTCAGCTCGGCCCGGGCCTTGCGAATCTCCGCGGCCTTCTCCAGCGCTGCAGCGCGCTGTTCAGGGCTCAGTGACGGGAGCGGCACCAGTTCTCCTCAGGTCCCTTACGCGGCGGTATCAATACCGGCGCTTCTGTGAAACGTGGTGTGCCAGGGAACCAAAGGGGCATGTGGTTCCCGGCGAGTCGGAAAACTAGCGGTCAACGACGGTTTCGGCAACGTCGGGGTACCCCTCGATCACCTCCGGCGCGGCCTGGTAAGCAGGCCGTTTCACCCCAGCACGGCGCGGCAGGCATCGACCGCACGCTGGGCGGCAGCCCGCAACGACGCGGAATCCGGACCGGCGCCGAGCACTTCGCGCGAGTACGACGGAAGCACGCTTTGCAGACTTTCGCCGAAGATCGTCCGGAGCTGATCCGGGGTTCCACCCTGCGCGCCGAGGCCCGGAGCAAGCAGTGGTCCGTTCACCTTGGACAGGTCGTGCCCGGTGTCGCCGATGGTCGCGCCGACCACCAGACCCATGCTCCCGAGTGGGCAGGCACCCGCGTTGAGCTGGGAAATCTCGTCGATCACGGTCTGCGCGACGGTGCGCCCGCCGGCCGTGGCGGCATGCTGGACGGTCGGACCCTCCGGGTTGGACGTGAGCGCGAGCACGAAAACTCCGCCGCCGTGCGCGGCCGCCGCGTCGAACGCCGGGCGTAGCGAGCCGACCCCGAGATAGGGACTCACCGTAATCGCGTCGGCGCACAGCGGGCTCGCCGGATCAAGGTACGCGTCGGCGTACGCGGTCATCGTCGAGCCGATGTCGCCGCGTTTGACGTCCAGCAGAGCGATCGCTCCGGCCGCTCGCAACTGTCGGATAGTTGACTCAAGAACTCCGATGCCGCGTGACCCAAATCTCTCGAAAAACGCGGACTGCGGCTTGATCACGGCTACCCGATCGGCCAGGGCGTCGACCACCGTCCGGGCGAAGCGTTCCAGGCCGGCCACGTCGTCGGACAGCCCCCAGGCGGACAGCAGAGCCGGGTGCGGATCGATGCCGACGCACAGCGGGCCGCGTTCCCGGACCGCCCGGTGCAGGCGGTCTCCGAAGGTCCTCATGGCCAGATTTCCCTCTTCCGTGTCAGGTGGCGGACACCGCGGCGGCGATTCCGGCGGTAATGCGCTGCAGATCGGCGTCGCCGGTGACGTACGGCGGCATGGTGTAGATCAAGTCGCGGAACGGGCGCAGCCAGACGCCCGCGCCGGCGGCGGCCGCGGTGGCCGCCGGAACGTCCACCGGGTGATCCAGCTGGACCACGCCGATGGCGCCCAGCACCCGGACGTCGGTGACCCCGCGCGCGGCCCGCAGGGGCGCCAGGCCCGCGGACAGGCCCGCTTCGATCCGCCGGACCGCGGCCACCCAGTCCTGGGCCCGCAGGAGGCCGATGGAGGCGTTCGCGACCGCGCAGGCGAGCGGGTTGCCCATGAAGGTCGGCCCGTGCGCCAGGCCGCCGCCCGCGCCGGCCGAGATGTCCCGGGCCACCTCCGGCGTGCACAGGGTGGCGGCCAGGGTGAGGTACCCGCCGGTCAGCGCCTTGCCCAGGCACAGGATGTCCGGGGTCACCCCGGCCCGGCCGGCGGCGAACAACGATCCGGTGCGGCCGAACCCGGTGGCGATCTCGTCGAAGATCAGCAGGATCCCGTGCGCGGCGGTCACCGCGCGCAGCACCCGCAGGTAGTCCGGGTGGTGGAACCGCATGCCGCCGGCGCCCTGCACGATCGGCTCGACGATCACGGCGGCCAGCTCACCGGCGTGCTTCTCCACCAGCTCGGCCAGCTCGGCGGCGTACGCCCGGTCGAAGCCGGCCGGTGGCGGACCGGCGAACACCTGGGCGGGCAGGACCCCGGTCCACAGCGCGTGCATGCCGCCGACCGGGTCGCAGACGCTCATCGGATGGAACGTGTCGCCGTGGTAGCCGCCGCGCCAGGTGCCCAGCCGGTGCCGCTCCGGCCGGCCGCGGGCCCGTTGCGCCTGCAACGCCATCTTGATCGCCACCTCGACGCCGACCGAACCGGAATCGCAGAGGAAGACGTGCTCCAGCCCGGCCGGGGTGATCTCCACCAGGGTGGCGGCCAGCTCGATGGCCGGCGCGTGGGTGAGCCCGCCGAACATCACATGGCTCATCCGGCCGGCCTGCTCGTGCAGCGCGGCGTCGAGGACCGGATGCCGGTACCCGTGGATCGCCGCCCACCAGGACGACATGCCGTCCACCAGCTCCCGGCCGTCGGACAGCCGCAGCCGGACGCCCTCGGCGCCCTCCACCAGGTACGGCTCGCTGCGCCCGGGCATCGGGCCGTACGGGTGCCAGACGTGCGCCCGGTCCAGCGCCAGCAGCTCCGCGGAGCGCATCGCCACGGAGGGCGCCGGTGTGCTCGCCGGGGGCTGCGCCGGGATCATCGCCGCGGCCGGCTTCCGGCGACCGCCCGCACCAGCGCCGGC
Organism: Actinoplanes sp.; assembly: GCA_035685405.1. Lineage (GTDB taxonomy): Bacteria > Actinomycetota > Actinomycetes > Mycobacteriales > Micromonosporaceae > Actinoplanes. Next base: position 12,165 of record DASSAL010000037.1, read on the forward strand.
CCGTGATAGATGAAGCCGGTGTAGAGCTGAACCAGGGACGCGCCCGCGTCGAACAGCCGCTCCGCGTCGTCCGGCGTGGTGATCCCGCCGACCCCGATGACCGGCAGCCGGCCGCCGGTCTCCTGGTGCACGAAGTGCACCACCTTGCGGGCCCGCTCGGTCAGCGGCCGGCCGGACAGCCCGCCCGCCTCGGTGGCGCGCGGCTGGTCGGCCGGGGCCAGCCCGTCCCGGGCCAGCGTGGTGTTGGTGGCGATCAGCCCGGCCGCGCCGGCGGCGAGGCAGACCTCAAGCACCTCGGCGATCGCGGCTTCGGTGAGGTCCGGGGCGATCTTGACGAGCACCGGTGTGCGCCCGGTGAGCGCGCCGAGCAGGGCGGTCAGCGCCGGCTTGTCCTGCAGCGTGCGCAGCCCGGGGGTGTTCGGCGAGGACACGTTGACCGCGATGTAGTCGGCGTGCCCCTGCAGCAGGTTGTACGAGGTGAGGTAGTCCTCGACCGCCGCCTCCAGCGGGGTGACCTTGGACTTGCCCAGGGAGATGCCGAGCGGGTAGCCGAGCGGACCGAGGGCCGCCAGGCGGGCGGCCAGCGCGCTCGCGCCGTCGTTGTTGAAACCCATCCGGTTGATCACCGCTTCGCTGTCGCGGAGCCGGAACAGCCGCGGCCGCTCGTTGCCCGGCTGTGCGTGGGCGGTCACCGTGCCGACCTCGGCGAAGCCGAACCCGAGGGCCGGCCAGGCGGGCAGCGCGAGCCCGTTCTTGTCCATCCCGGCGGCCAGCCCGACCGGGTTGGGGAAGCGGATGCCGAACACCTCGACCGGGCGGTCCACGGCGTACCGGGCGCGCAGCAGGGCGAGCGACCGGCCGCCCAGCCGGGACAGGCGCCGGAGGGTGGCCTCGTGCGCCGTCTCCGGGTCGCCGCCGCCCAGCCGGAACAGCACCGGCCGGACGGCGTTCTCGAACAGGGTCACGGCCGCCCGCCCCGGTTCCGGCCGGGGCGTCGGGGCCGGACCGCGCTCACTCCGTGCCCCGCAGGGTGGCGTGCAGATCCTGCAGCGGCCGGACGGTCATGTCGCCGCGCATCAACGCCTCGATGCCCATCACCGCGGCCGCCGCGCCGGGGACCGTGGTGATGCTCGGGATGTCCGCGGTCACCGCGGCACTGCGCAGCTCGTACCCGTCCAAGCGGGCGCTGGCGCCGGAACCCTGCGGGGTGTTGATGATCAGCGCGATCTCACCGGCCTGGATCAGCGCGATCGCGTTCTGCCCCGGGCTCTCGAAGTGTTTCGGCACGACCTCGCACTCGATGCCGTGCCGGCGCAGCACTTCGCCGGTGCCGGCGGTGGTGACGATGGTGAAGCCGAGATCGGCCAGCCGCTTGACCGGGAAGATCATCGAGCGCTTGTCCCGGTTCGCCACCGAGACGAAGATCTTGCCGCTGGTGGGCAGGGATCCGTACGCCGCCGCCTGTGACTTGGCGAACGCCTGGCCGAAGCCGGCGTCGATGCCCATCACCTCGCCGGTGGACTTCATCTCCGGGCTGAGCAGGCTGTCCACGCCCTGGCCGCCGGGAGTGCGGAACCGCTTGAACGGCAGCACCGCCTCCTTCACCGCGATCGGCGCGTGTGCCGGGGTGTCACCGCCGTCGGAGTCCGGCATCAGCACGCCCTCGGCCCGCAGCTCCTTGATGGTCGCGCCGAGCATGATCCGGGCGGCCGCCTTGGCCAGCGGCACCGCGGTGGCCTTGGAGACGAACGGGACGGTACGCGAGGCGCGCGGGTTGGCCTCCAGCACGTACAGCGCGTCGTCCTTGAGCGCGTACTGGACGTTGAGCAGGCCGCGCACCCCGACACCGCGGGCGATCGCCTCGGTGTACCGGCGCACCTCGGCCAGGTGCGAGCCGGCCAGCGTGACCGGGGGCAGCGAGCAGGCCGAGTCGCCGGAGTGGATGCCGGCCTCCTCGATGTGTTCCATCACGCCGCCCAGGTACACCTCGCCGGTGGCGTCGCACAGCGCGTCCACGTCGATCTCGATGGCGTCGTCCAGGAACCGGTCGACCAGCACCGGGTGGTCCGGCGAGATCTCGGTGGCCCGGTCGATGTACGCGTTCAGCGTCGGCTCGTCGTACACGATCTCCATGCCCCGGCCGCCCAGCACGTACGACGGCCGGACCAGCACCGGATAACCGATCGCGTCGGCGATCGCCTTGGCCTCGTCGAAGCTGGTCGCCGTCCCGTGCTCGGGCGAGCGCAGGCCGGCCTTGGCCAGCACCGCGCCGAACAGGCCGCGGTTCTCGGCCAGGTCGATGGACTCCGGTGAGGTGCCGACGATCGGGACACCGGCCGCCTTGAGCCGGTTCGCCAGGCCGAGCGGGGTCTGGCCGCCCAGCTGGACGATCACGCCGACCACGCCGGGGCCGCCGGCCGCCTTGCCGGACGAGTCCTCGGCGTGGAACGCCTCCAGCACGTCCTCGAAGGTGAGCGGCTCGAAGTAGAGCCGGTCGGCGGTGTCGTAGTCGGTGGACACCGTCTCCGGGTTGCAGTTGACCATGACCGTCTCGTAGTCGGCGCCGCGGAGCGCCATCACCGCGTGCACGCAGGAGTAGTCGAACTCGATGCCCTGCCCGATCCGGTTCGGGCCGGAGCCGAGGATCATCACCTTGGGGCGGGCCGACGGCGCCACCTCGGTCTCCTCGTCGTACGACGAATAGTGGTACGGCGTAGCGGCCTCGAACTCGGCCGCGCACGTGTCGACGGTCTTGTACACCGGCCGGACGCCCAGCCGGTGCCGCAGCGTGCGCACCCCGTCCTCGCCGGCGAACTCCGGGCGCAGCGCGGCCAGCTGCCGGTCGGACAGCCCGGCCCGCTTGGCCCGACGCAGCAACGGCTCGTCCAGCACCGGCGCGTCCAGGATCTCCTGCCGCAGGTCCACCAGAGCCTTGATCTCGTCCAGGAACCAGGGGTCGATGCCGCCGCTGGCCTCGTGCACCTGCTCGACCGTGGCGCCCAGCCGCAGCGCCCGCTCGGCGGTGTAGATCCGGCCGTCGTGTGGCGTGCGCAGAGCGGCCATCGTGGTCGCCAGGTCGTCGCCCCGATCAGCCGTCCAGAAGCCCGCCGCCGAGGTCTCCATCGAGCGCATCGCCTTGTTCAGTGCTTCGGCGAAGTTGCGGCCCAGGCTCATCGCCTCGCCGACCGATTTCATCGTGGTGGTCAGTTCGGCGTCCGCACCGGGGAACTTCTCGAACGCGAACCGCGGGATCTTGACCACCACGTAGTCCAGCGCCGGTTCGAACGCGGCCGGCGTCTTGAGGGTGATGTCGTTCGGGATCTCGTCCAGGGTGTAGCCGATGGCCAGCTTCGCCGCGATCTTGGCGATCGGGAAGCCGGTGGCCTTGGAGGCCAGCGCCGACGAGCGGGACACCCGGGGGTTCATCTCGATCACGACCAGCCGGCCGGTCTCCGGGTGCACCGCGAACTGGATGTTGCAGCCGCCGGTGTCCACGCCGACCTCGCGCAGCACCGCGATGCCCAGGTCGCGTAGCCGCTGGTACTCGCGGTCGGTCAGGGTCATGGCCGGGGCGACGGTGACGCTGTCGCCGGTGTGCACGCCCATCGGGTCCACGTTCTCGATCGAGCAGACCACCACGACGTTGTCGTGCTTGTCCCGCATCAGCTCGAGCTCGTACTCCTTCCAGCCGAGCACGCTCTCCTCGATCAGCACCTCGTGCACCGGAGAGGCGGCCAGGCCGGCGCCGGCGATCCGGCCCAGGTCCTCGGTGGTGTGCGCCATGCCGGAGCCCAGACCGCCCATGGTGAACGACGGCCGGATCACCACCGGCAGGCCCAGCTCGGTGACGGTGGCCCGGACCTCGTCCATCGAGTGGCACACCCGGGACCGCGGGGTGTCGCCGCCGGCCTTGGCCACGATGTCCTTGAACAGCTGCCGGTCCTCGCCGCGGCGGATGGCGTCGATGTTGGCGCCGATCAGCTCCACGCCGTACTTCTCCAGCACGCCGTTCTCGTGCAGCGCCACCGCCGTGTTCAGCGCGGTCTGGCCGCCCAGCGTGGGCAGGATCGCGTCCGGGCGCTCCTTGGCGATGACCAGCTCGACGAACTCCGGGGTGATCGGCTCGACGTACGTGGCGTCGGCGAACTCCGGGTCCGTCATGATCGTCGCCGGGTTGGAGTTGACCAGCGAGACCCGCAGACCCTCGGCGCGCAGCACCCGGCAGGCCTGGGTGCCGGAGTAGTCGAACTCGCAGGCCTGCCCGATCACGATCGGCCCGGAGCCGATCACCATGACGTGTTGCAGATCGGTCCGCTTCGGCATCGATCAGTTCCTCTTTTCCACGAGCTCCACGAACCGGTCGAACAGGTAGTCCGCGTCGTGCGGACCGGCCGCCGCCTCCGGGTGGTACTGGACGGTGAACGCGGGCACGTCACGCGCCCGCAGGCCCTCGACCACGTTGTCGTTGAGGCAGACATGGCTGACTTCGACCCCGCCGAAGTCGGTGTCGATCACGGTGTTCACCGGCGCGTCCACCGCGAAACCGTGGTTGTGGCTGGTCACCTCGACCTTTCCGGTGGTCCGGTCGAGCACCGGCTGGTTGATGCCGCGGTGGCCGAAGCCGAGCTTGTACGTGCCGAAGCCCAGTGCCCGCCCGAGGATCTGGCTGCCGAAGCAGATCCCGAACAGCGGCACCTCGCGCCGCATCACCTCGCGGGCCAGCGACACCGGGTGGTCGGCGGTGGCCGGGTCGCCCGGACCGGGTGAGAAGAACACCGCGTCCGGGCGCACCGCGAGCAGGTCCTCGACGCTGGACGACTGCGGGAAAACGTGCGTGGTCACGCCGCGTTCGGCCAGCCGGCGGGTCACGTTGCGCTTGATGCCCAGGTCGAGGGCGGCCACCGTGTACCGGTGGGGGCCGACGGCGTCCACCGTGTACCGCTGCGGCGTCGACACCTCAGCCGACAGGTCGGCGCCGGTCATCTCAGGACTTTTCCGGACCCGTTCCAGCAAGGACCGCTCGTCGAGGTCGAGGCTGGAGATGCCCGCCCGCATTGCTCCGCGGGTCCGCAGATGACGAGTCAGCGCCCGCGTGTCTATACCGGAAATTCCGACAATGCCGTTTTGCGCGAGCCGGTCGTCCAAGCTCGTGGTCGACCGCCAGTTGGACGGGCGTCGTGCCGGGTCGCGGACCACGTAGCCGGCGACCCAGATTCGCGAGGACTCGTCGTCCTCGTCGTTCATGCCGGTGTTGCCGATCTGCGGCGCGGTCTGCACCACCACCTGCCGGTGGTACGAGGGATCGGTCAGGGTCTCCTGATAGCCGGTCATGCCGGTGGTGAACACCGCCTCGCCGAAGGTCTCCCCCACGGCGCCGAACGACGTGCCGGAGAACGAACGCCCGTCCTCCAACACCAGAATCGCTGGCTTCACTTGACCGCCTTTCCGTCCAGGACCGTCGGTTCGCCCCTCAGGAAGGTCGCCACGATGCGACCCGGCAGGGTGGTGCCCGCGTACGGCGTGTTGCGGCTGCGGCTGGTCAACGCGGCCGGGTCGACCACCCGGCGCGCCGACGGGTCCACCAGCGTGAGGTTGGCCGGTGCGCCGACCGCCAGGCCGGTGCCGTGCCCGGTGAGCCCGGCGATCCGCGCGGGGGTCCGGGACATCCGGTCGGCGATCAGGTCCCACCGCTCACCGAACACCGACAGCACCACCGGCAGGGCCGTCTCCAGCCCGACCATGCCAGGCCGGGCGTACGCCCACTCGCACTCCTTGTCCTCCACCGCGTGCGGCGCGTGGTCGGTGGCGACGACGTCGATCACACCCTCGACCAGGGCCTCGCGGAGCGCCTGCACGTCCGCCTGGGTGCGCAGCGGCGGGTTCACCTTGTAGACCGGGTCGTAGCTGGCCGCAAGCTCGTCGATGAGCAGCAGGTGATGCGGCGTGACCTCGGCGGTCACCCGGACGCCCCGCGCCTTGGCCTGGCGCAGCACCTCGACCGACCCGGCGGTGGACACGTGACAGACGTGCAGACGGCTGCCGACGTGCTCGGCCAGCAGCACGTCGCGGGCGATGATCGCCTCCTCGGCCACCGCCGGCCAGCCGGTCAGCCCGAGCCGGGTGGACACCTGACCCTCGTGCATCTGCGCGCCCTCGGTGAGCCGGGGCTCCTCGGCGTGCTGGGCGATGACGCCGTCGAACGCCTTCACGTACTCCAGCGCCCGCCGCATCAACCGCGCGTCGGCCACGCAATACCCGTCGTCGGAGAAGATCCGGACGTTCGCGGCCGAAGTCGCCATCGCGCCCAGCTCGGCCAGTTGCCTGCCGGCCAGCCCCATCGTCACCGCGCCGATCGGCTGCACGTCGACCAGCCCGGCCTCGCGGCCCAGCCGCCAGACCTGTTCCACCACACCGGCGGTGTCGGCGACCGGCGACGTGTTGGCCATCGCGCAGACCGCCGTGTACCCGCCCATGGCCGCGGCCCGCGAGCCGGTCTCCACCGTCTCGGCGTCCTCCCGGCCCGGCTCGCGCAGGTGGGTGTGCAGGTCGACCAGCCCGGGCAGCGCGACCAGCCCGCCGGCCTCGATGATCTCCGGGTCGGCAGCGGACTCAGCGATCATCCCCTCGCGGATCACCAGGTCGGTGGGATCGCCGCCGACGACCGAGACGCCGCGGAGCAGGTACGAGGTCACGCTTTTCCTCCCAGCAGGAGATAGAGGACCGCCATCCGGGCGCTGACCCCGTTGGCGACCTGTTCGACGATCGTGGAGCGGGACGAGTCGGCCACCTCCGGTGCGATCTCCATGCCCCGGTTCATCGGTCCCGGGTGCATGACGATCGCGTGCTCGGGCAGCCGCCTCATGCGCGGCACGTCGAGTCCGTAGCGGCGGCTGTATTCCCGGGCGGAGGGGAAGTAGGAGTCCTGCATCCGCTCGGTCTGCACCCGCAGCATCATCACGACGTCCGCGTCGGGCAGGACGCTATCGAGGTCGTACGACACTTTCAGACTCGGTGAGTGCGGCGTCATCTCACCGGTTGTCCCGCGGAGCGAAGCGGAGCCGGCCAGCTCAGCGATGTCGACCGGGATCAACGTGGGCGGGCCGACCAGTGTGACCTGCGCGCCGAGCGTGGTGAGCAGCAGCACATTGGACCGGGCCACCCGGCTGTGCAGTACGTCGCCCACGATCGCCACGTTCAGCCCGTCCAGCTTTCCGAGCCGGGAGCGCATGGTGTACGCGTCCAGCAGCGCCTGCGTCGGGTGCTCGTGGGTGCCGTCACCGGCGTTGATCACCGAGCCGTCCACCCAGCCGGCCAGCCGGTGCGGCGCGCCGGAGGCCGGGTGCCGGATCACCACCGCGTCCGCGCCCATCGCCTGCAGGGTCAGCGCGGTGTCCTTGAGGCTCTCCCCCTTGGACACGCTGGAACCCTTGGCGGAGAAGTTGATCACATCCGCGGAGAGGCGCTTGGCGGCCGCCTCGAACGAGATCCGGGTCCGGGTGCTGTCCTCGTAGAAGAGGTTGACCACGGTCCGGCCGCGCAGCGTCGGCAGCTTCTTGACCTCGCGGCCGGCCAGCGTGGCCATCTCGGCGGCGGTGTCCAGGATCAGCGTCGCGGTGTCGGCGTCCAGGTCGGCCGCGGATCGCAGGTGCTTCATCATCGGGACTCCCCTCCGGTGAGCCGGATCTCGTCCGTACCCCCGTCGATCTCGGTCAGCGAGACCCGCACGCTCTCGGTCAGCGCGGTCGGGATGTTCTTGCCGACGTAGTCGGCGCGGATCGGCAGCTCCCGGTGGCCGCGGTCGACCAGCACGGCGAGCTGCACCGAGCTGGGCCGGCCGACGTCGTTGATGGCGTCCAGGGCG
>DASSAL010000038.1:0-38488 GCA_035685405.1 Actinoplanes sp.
ATCGTCTCCAGCCCGATCGATCGGTCGTGCGCGCGCAGCCCGTTGATGAGCGTCGTGGTGATCCGGGCCCCGGTCATGCCGAACGGGTGCCCGAGGGCGATCGCGCCGCCGTTGACGTTGAGCTTGTCGCCGAACGGGTCGACGCCGAGGTCTCGCGCCGAGGGCAGGACCTGCGCGGCGAACGCCTCGTTGATCTCCACCAGGTCGACGTCGTCGATGGTCATACCGGCCCGCTGCAGCGCCTGCATGGACGCCTCCACCGGGCCGAGTCCCATGATCTCGGGGGAGAGGGCGGTCACGCCGGTGGAGACGATCCGGGCGAGCGGCGTGATGCCGAGCTCGCGGGCCTTGGTGTCGCTCATGACCACCACCGCGGCGGCGCCGTCGTTGAGCGGGCAGCAGTTGCCGGCGGTGACCCGCCCGTCCGGGCGGAACACCGGCTTCAGCTGCGACACCGCCTCCATCGTGACGCCCGGGCGGGGGCCGTCGTCGACCGAGACCACGGTGCCGTCCGGCGTGGTGACCGGAGTGATCTCCCGCTCCCAGAAGCCGTCCGCGATCGCCTTCTCGGCCAGGTTCTGGCTGCGTACGCCGAACTCGTCCATGTCCTCGCGGGTGACGCCCTTGAGCTGGGCGAGGTTTTCCGCGGTCTGGCCCATCGTGATGTAGATGTCCGGCACATCGCCGGAGTCGCGGGGATCGGACCAGGTCTTTCCGCCGCCCGCGAAGGCGGCCGTTCGCTCCTCGGCGGTGCCGAACGTCGGGTTGTGCCAGCTGCCGCCGACCAGCGCCTGCGCTTCCGACGGCAGCCCGTCCGAGCTGCCGCGGGCGTACCGGGAAACGGTCTCCACGCCCGCCGACACGAACACGTCGCCCTCGCCGGCCTTGATCGCGTGGAACGCCATCCGGGTGGTCTGCAGGGAGCTGGAGCAGTACCGGGTCACCGTGGCGCCGGGCAGTCCGTCCAGCCCGAGCAGGATGGCCACCACGCGGGCCATGTTGAAACCCTGTTCGGCGCCCGGCAGGCCGCAGCCCAGGTACAGGTCCTCGACCAGGGTGCGGTCCAGTTGCGGGACCTTGGCGAGTGCGGCGTCGACGATGGTGGCGGCGAGGTCGTCGGGACGTACGTCGCGGAGCGAACCCTTGACGGCGCGTCCGATCGGGGAGCGGGCGGTGGCGACGATGACTGCTTCCGGCATGCCGTTCACGTTAACTCGGCGGTAACATGCGCCGGAAGCGCGGATTCGTCACACCGCGGCGGACAGCGCCGCCTCCTCGACCGCCGGATAGAGCGCGTGTGCCCACACCCGGTAGCCGTCCGCCGACGGGTGGAAGCCGTCGTAACACAACGTGCCGGCGTCCGCGCGGAACACCGCGCCGGTCTCCTCCGCCAGGTCGACCACGACACCGCCGGCCGCCTCCACCGCGCGCGCCTGCGCCCGGGCCATCCGCCGGCCGAGCAATCCGGCGACCTGCCGCAGCGGCGGCGCCACCGAGCGGACCGCGCCCAGGTCGGGGCAGGTGCCGACGACCACCTCGACACCGGAGTCGCGCAGCCGGCGGACCGCGGCGCCGAGATGGTCCGCAGCCTCCTCGGGCGCCCGCAGGCCGGTGGCGTCGTTGGTGCCGATCAGCACCACCGCCACGTCCGGCTTGTCGCCCAGCAGTGCCCGGGCGACCTGGGTGGCCAGGTCGGCGGAGCGGGAACCGGCCACGCCGACGCTGGACAGCAGCACGTGCCGTTCGCCGGTCTCCGGGCTGCCCTCGGCCAGCATGCGGGCCAGCTGGCCGCCGACCGTCTCGGAGAGCCACTCCACGCCCACGCCGATCGCCGCCGAGTCACCGAGCAGGACGAGCCGCAGGGTGGGCGCGCCGGCCGGCCCCATCGAGGTGCGCAGCGCCAGACCCATGGTGGGCTTCGCGTACCGCCGGCCCTTGGCCGCGATCGCCTCGCCCGCCAGCAGGGCGACGCCACCCACGGCGCCGGCCAGCAGCGTGGTCGCCGCCGCCTTACCGATGCGTCCCGCCAGGCCTGTCATGAGCCGCCTCCCTCTGGTGTCCACCCTACGGCCGTCTCCGCGGACCGACTGCTCGGAACGGGTGCATTCACCGGCACCGAAGGCTTGTACCCAAACCAGAACCGCTGCTCACCGAACCACGGGTGGCGGCGCAGCTGCGCCCAGCGACCGGCCGGCCCGCGCTCACTAACGTCGACCTTGGCCGCACTGACCTCGGTGCCGGCCGCGCGGACCGCCTCGTGCGCGGCCTCGGGCAGGCTGCGGACGCCCTCGGTGCCGGCCACCGGGGTGCGGTCGTCCTCGCCGAGCGCCGCCATCAGGGTCGGCATCATCACCGCGGCGGCCCGGGCGTACCCCTCCGCCGACGGGTGGAAGCGGTCCGAGCTGAACATCCGGTGCGGCTCGGCCTCGAACCGGCGGCCGAGCAGCGAGCCGATCGAGACGCTACGCCCGCCGGCCTCCACCACCGCGACCGTCTGGGCGGCGGCCAGCTGGCGGCTCCAGGACCGGGCCAGCCAGCGCAGCGGCGGTTTGATCGGCTGGATCGCGCCGATGTCCGGGCAGGTGCCGACGACCACCTTGCAGCCCACCGCCCGCAGCCGGCGGACCGCGTCACCGAGATGTCTCGCGGCCGAGGCGAACGAGGTGGCGTGGGTGACGTCGTTGCCACCGATCAGAATGACCGCCACCTCGGGGTCGTACTCCAGCGCGGCGTCCACCTGATAGGCCAGGCCCGCCGACATCGCGCCGACCACGGCCAGCCGGTGCAGCCGTACCGGGCGGCGCAACCGGCGCGACACCCCGGTGGCCAGCAGCGCGCCCGGCGTCTCCCGGGGCCGGTGCACGCCGTACCCGGCCGCGGACGAGTCACCGAGGATCACCAAGTTGAGCGGCTTGCCGGGGAACTTCGGGCCGTACACCCCGTCCCCCCGCGGCGGTGGCGCCTCGGCCATCGGGATGATCCGCCGCGCACCGGCCGCCTGGTGCAGAAGGAGCGCGAGCGAGAGCCCCGCCGCACCCGCCACCGAACCGGTCACGCCCGCAGCGATGCGCCCCGTCCGGACCCAGTTGACCCTCCGCACGGTTTCAAGCTAACGCGCTGGTGCGACAGTACGGCGCCTTCGACGAGCGACACTGGCAGCGGCGCGTCACACTTAACGCCATGGTGAAATCGCTCAAGCGCACCGCCGCGTTCACCGCGCTGGCGCGGGCGCTGATGTCCGGCTCGCGGGGCGGCCCGTCCCTCGGCCAACGCGTGGCCGCACTGCCACGCATGCTGCGCGCCACCGCGTCCGGCGAGTACGACGGCGGCAAGCGGCTGTTGCTGCTGGCGGCGGCGACGGCGTACGTCGTGTCGCCGATCGATGTGATCCCGGAGGGTTTCTTCCTGATCTTCGGCCTGATCGACGACGCCGCGATGATCACCTGGATGGCCGGGGCCCTGCTGGCCGAGACGCAGCGGTTCCTGGAGTGGGAGAAGGAGCAGGCGCGCGTCGTCGTAGTCTGAGGCGTGCGCTATTACGACAACGTCGTCGACATCATCGGTAACACGCCGCTCGTCCGGCTCCACAGCGTGACCGACGGCATCCGGGCCACCGTGCTGGCCAAGGTCGAATACTTCAACCCCGGCGGATCGGTCAAGGACCGGATCGCGCTGCGCATGGTGGAGGACGCCGAGAAGGCCGGCCTGCTCGGCCCGGGCGGCACCATCGTCGAGCCGACCAGCGGCAACACCGGTGTCGGGCTGGCCCTGGTGGCGCAGACCCGGGGGTACCGCTGCGTCTTCGTCTGCCCGGACAAGGTCAGTGAGGACAAGCAGAACGTGCTGCGGGCGTACGGGGCCGAGGTGGTGGTCTGCCCCACCGCGGTGGCGCCGGAGGACCCGCGCTCGTACTACAACGTCTCCGACCGGCTGGCCCGGGAGATCCCCGGCGCGTGGAAGCCCGACCAGTACAGCAACCCGGCGAACCCGCGCTCGCACTACGAGGAGACCGGCCCGGAGATCTGGTCGCAGACGGCCGGCCGGATCACGCACTTCGTCGCGGGCGTCGGCACCGGCGGCACGATCTCCGGCGTCGGCCGCTACCTCAAGGAGCAGGGCCCGGTGCGGATCATCGGCGCCGACCCGGAAGGCTCCGTCTACTCCGGCGGCAGCGGTCGCCCGTACCTCGTCGAGGGCGTCGGCGAGGACTTCTGGCCGACCACGTACGACCGCGAGGTGTGCGACGAGATCATCGAGGTCTCCGACCGGGACTCGTTCGAGATGACCCGGCGGCTGGCCCGCGAAGAAGGCCTGCTGGTCGGCGGCTCGTGCGGCATGGCGGTGGTGGCCGCGCTCGAGGCGGCACGCAAGGCCGGCCCGGACGACGTCGTGGTGGTGCTGCTGCCGGACGGCGGCCGCGGGTACCTGTCCAAGATCTTCAACGACAAGTGGATGGCCCGGTACGGCTTCCTGCACACCGGCAACGGCTCACCCACGGTGGCCACCATGCTGGAAGCCAAGAACGGGACGATGCCGCCGCTGGTGCACGTCCACCCCACCGAAACGGTGCGCGACGCGATCGACTACATGCGCGAGTACGGCGTCAGCCAACTCCCGGTGCTCAAGGCCGAGCCCCCGGTCGTCACCGGCGAAGTGGCCGGCGCGATCGCCGAGAAGGCGCTGTTGGACGCACTGTTCAGCGGTCAGGCCCACCTGCACGACACGATCGAACGGCACATGAGCGACCCGCTGCCCATGATCGGCGGCGGCCAGCCGGTGTCCGAGGCGGTGGCGTTGCTGGAGAACGCCGACGCCGCCATGGTCCTGATCGACGGCAAACCCGCGGGCGTCCTGACCCGCCAGGACCTGCTCGCGCACATCGTCTAGATCAAGAGCATGATGTCGTAGCTCGTGGGGCGTACCGGCCGTCGCTCACGCCGAGGCCGCTCCGGACCGCCGCACGCTTCGCTCCGCGGCCGGCCTCACTGCCATGTCCGTGCGTGGTGACTCTCCGCCGCTACGCGGCTTCCAACCCCGATGGTGTCCGCGCACCGCTTTGCTCTGAACACCACTGCGCATCACCTCGGCGGCCCGCAACGTAAGCGCAGGTCAGAGCGTGATTACTCGTGGTACTCAGAGCAAAGCGGTGGCAAGTGGTACCGGCCGGAGTTCCGAACAACGGATCACTCAGCGCAACTCGGCGGGGACCGTGACGACGTCGACGAAGGCGTTCCGGCGCAGGACCGTGATGGGCAGGTTCATCCCGATGGCCGGGCCGAGCATCAAGCGCTGCAAAGCCTGCACGCTCTCGATCGGACGGCCGCCGGCGGTGATCAGGATGTCGCCCAGGTAGATGCCGGCGGAACCGGCCGGGCTGCCGGGCACCACCTCGACCACCCGCAGGCCCAATTTCTGCCCCAGGCGGCCGGCCACCTGCGGCGGCAGCGGTGTCGGCACCCCGGCCACGCCGAGCCAGGCGCGGCGGACCCGGCCGCGGGCGAGCAGCTCGCTGATGATGTGGCGGGTCGTGGTGTTCACCGGTACGGCGAGGCCCAGGCCGTACCCGGCGACCGCGGTGTTGATGCCGACCACCGTGCCGGTGGCGTTGGCCAGCGCGCCGCCGGAGTTGCCCGGGTTCAGGGCGGCGTCGGTCTGGATGACGCTGTCGATGATCCGGACTTGGCGGCCGTCGCGGGCCGGCAGGGAGCGGCCCAGGCCGGAGACCACGCCGGCGGTGACCGAGCCGGCCAGGCCCATCGGGTTGCCGACCGCCACCACCAGCTGGCCGATGCGCAGGCCGTCGGCGTCGCCCAACGGGGCGGCCGGCGCCCCGGGGTTGTGCACCCGGACCACCGCCAGATCGGACAGCGCATCCGCGCCGACCACGTCGAACGGGGTTTCGGTGCCGTCGGCGAATGCGGCCGTGCCGCCGCTGCTGCTGCTCACCACGTGCGCGTTGGTGAGCAGGAATCCGTCGTCGGTGAAGGTGACCGCGGAGCCGGCGCCGCTGCCGCGGGGAGTGCGGACGGCGAGGGCTGCGACGGAGGGTAGGAGTTTGGCGGCGACGCCGGTCACCACCCGGCTGTAGGCATCGAGCGCCTCGTTGTCGATACCCGTTTGTTCGGTATCCATGTTCCGGCCAACGCCGGGCGGGACGCCGGCCATACCGGATCGGCGTCCGCCCACGGCGAACGTCCGTCACCGTCTGTGTGGGTGAATCGCACAGAAAGTCCGACCGGGTGGGGGGAATCGGGGGTTGTATGTGTCGAGACGGAGGGAGTAAGGAATGGTCGGAACTGACCAAACTGAACTTCAACCCGGCGATGTCGTGGATCGGCTGCTGTGGCAGGACGCCCAGCGGATGCTCCGCCGGCACACCGGACCCGGCCCGGACGGCGAGTGTGTCTGGTGCGGATGGCGCTGGCCGTGCGCGTCGCGCCGGGTTGCCGAACGCGCCGAGGTGGCGTCCCGGCGGCCGTGGCGGGTGGCCTGGACCCTCCGGCACGACCTGAACAGCATCCGGGCCATGCCGGCCCTGCGTACCGGCTTGGACGGCAACGGCGAACGCCAGGCCCCGAGCCGCCGGACCAGCCAGGGCCGGCGCGCCACCAAGCGACGCACCGGGCTCAACCGGGGGTACTTCGACTAACTCCAGACTGCGGACGCCCTCCGGGAGCTTGACCGTCCCCCGGCAAGGACCGAGACCTTCGGACCGGATGTCGTCCTACCGCGGTGACGCCGTTGTGCCCCGCCAGCTCAACGGCATCCCGCACCCAGACCCGCCCAAGAACGGAATCCGGATCGGCACGCCTCCGCCGGTCCGAGCGCCTCCGGCCAGGCGCACCCCCGGTTTGGGCGGGCCCGGTCGGCGGGAGTGCGTGACCACCGGTTCCCCCGCATTCACTCGGTCACGCGCTCCCGCCGCCACAATCGGCGGTACCGCACCTGGCGGATCATCACCCCGCCGATCGGTGCCTCCCGGCTGGTTCCGTCGGCAACCCAGCCGCCCTTCTCGTAGAACCGCCGCGCCCGCGCGTTGCCCTCGACCACCCACAGCACGGCCCGTTCGCCGAGATGCGTCAGCGCGTCGCGCATCAGCGCTCGCCCCGCCCCGGTGCCGACGTGATCGGGGTCGACGTGGATGCCGTAAAGCTCGGTCACGCCCGGCTCCTCGGCCGGCCCCAGGTAGGTGAACCCGATGATCGTCCGGTCCCGTTCCGCCACGGTCAGCCGGTGCGTGTCCCGTTCCCATCCGAAGCGCTCCACCCACCACGCGCCGAGCGCCTCAGGGGACCCGACGGTCAACGCCTCCGGCGGCACCAGACCGGCGTACGCGGCCGCCCGGGAGCGATAGTGGAGGGCGCCGACCGCAACGAGATCACGATCGGTTCCGGTACGCAGGACGACGCTCACTCCTCCGACGGTAATCGGGGCGGCACCGGGACCCGCATCAGGTCCTGGGCCACCACGATCTCGCCGTCGAACTCCTGACGCGCCTCGCGCAGGAACCGGCCGGCGTCGGTGTACCGCTGGGAGAAATGGGTCAGCACCAGCGTCCGCACCCGGCACTCCCGGGCCACCGCGGCGGCCTGGGCTGCGGTCAGGTGCCCGTACCGGCCGGCCATCTCGGCGTCCTCGGTCAGGAACGTCGACTCGATGACCAGCAGGTCCACCCGGTCGGCCAGGGCGAACACGTTGTCGCACAGGCCGGTGTCCATGACGAAGGCGAAGCTCTGCCCGGGTCGCACCGCGCTGACCTGATCCACGGTGACGTCGCCGAGCCGGCCGGTGCGCTGCAGTTCGCCGACCGCCGGCCCGGTGACGCCGTGCCGTGCCAGCAGGTCCGGGATCATGCGCCGGCCGTCCGGCTCGACCAGGCGGTACCCGTACGTCTCGATGGAATGCCAGAGCGGCAGCGCGGTGAGCCGGCCCGCGCCCGTGGCGACGGCGAAGCCGTCGCCGACCGGCTCCGGGCGCAGGTCACTGTGGTCCCAGAAGCTGGTGGCGTGCCGCAGCCGGTGGTAATACTCGCTGCCGCCGGCCGGGAAGTGCACGGTGACCGGGTGCCCGACCCGGTCCAGCGAGATGCGCTGAATGACGCCGGCCAGGCCGAGGCTGTGGTCCCCGTGGAAGTGGGTGACGCAGATCCGGGTGAGCGGGCTGACCGACAGCCCGGCCATCAGCATCTGGCGCTGGGTGCCCTCGCCCGGGTCGAACAGGATGACCTCGTCGTCCCAGCGCAGCAGGTATCCGTTGTGGTTGCGGTACCGCGTCGGGACCTGGCTGGCGGTCCCGAGAACGAAGAGCTCACGTGTCATTGGAGGTCCAGACATGAAGCGGCCCCCGGGAACTTCCTCACGCGAGGCGAGGTCCGGTCGGACAAGGCCGGATTCCCGGGGGCCGGGTGGCTACCTGGTATTCGCCGCACCGCTGCCACACGGTCTCGACGATGTATCTCTACGAAGCTGTCGAGGACAGCGGCTAGCGGACAGCCACCTCACGAGTCCCGTTGGTATACAACTTCGGACCACCTCCCTTCACGTGTACGGCAACGTTAACCAGGGAGAGTGCCCCACGACAACGCCTTAATCGTCACTAAAGGCGCGGGAATACGCGGGGAGACATCTCGGTGCCCTCGACCGCCAGCGACGCCGGTCCGACCAGCAGCGGATCCGGCGTGCCGACCACCTCGGTGTTCTTGTCGTCGTAGGCGAAGCGGTTCAGCACGTGCCGCATCGCCTCCAGGCGGGCCCGCTTCTTGTCGTTGCTCTTCACCACCGTCCACGGCGCGTCGGCGGTGTCGGTGTAGAAGAACATCGCCTCCTTGGCCTCGGTGTAGTCGTCCCACTTGTCCAGCGAGGCGACGTCGTTGGGGGAGAGCTTCCACTGCCGTACCGGGTCCACCTGACGGATCGCGAACCGGGTGCGCTGCTCGCCCTGGGTCACCGAGAACCAGAACTTGACCAGGTGGATGCCGGACCGGACGAACATCCGCTCCAGCTCCGGGGCCTGGCGCATGAACTCCAGGTATTCCTGCCGGGTGCAGAACCCCATCACCCGCTCCACGCCGGCCCGGTTGTACCAGGACCGGTCGAACAGCACGATCTCACCGTCGGCCGGCAGATGATTGATGTAGCGCTGGAAGTACCACTGCCTGCTCTCTCGCTCGCTCGGCTTCTCCAGCGCCACCACGCTCGCCCCGCGCGGGTTCAGGTGCTCCATGAACCGCTTGATGGTGCCGCCCTTGCCGGCCGCGTCCCGGCCCTCGAACAGGATGACCAGCTTCTCGCCGCTCTCCTTGCACCAGTTCTGCAGCTTGAGCAGCTCGATCTGCAGCAGGCGCTTCTGGTGGTCGTACTCCGGCCGGCTCAGGCGCTCGTCGTACGGGTAGCCCTCGCGCCACGTGTCGACCGGCGTGCCGTCGGCATTGAGCAGCACCGGATCGTCGTCATCGTCGTCGGCGACCCGATATCCGCCCAGCTCGACGATCGGCCCGTCGTACGGCATCGTGACCGCGTCATCGAGTTCGGTCGCGTCGTACGCCTGTTCTTCTGCCTCGGCCTGCATGCCCGGGGTCATACCCCGCACAGGTGCCGGTCAGTCGAACCAGCGTCGAAGCTTCCGATCGCGGAGCGGCTGTATCACCCTCGGCAGGTCGCCCATCGTGTCGCGGCCGACCTGGTGCTGGCGGGCGTACAGGATGCCGTACCGGAACGCCTCCCGGTCGTTGTGCCCCAGGTCGTACAGCACTTCCCGGGCCACCACCGAGTCCTGATGCGCGCCGAGCACGTCCTGGAGGTCGGTGAGCCGGTCGGCCAGCTTCTCGGCCGGCTTGCCGGCCGACGGAACGAACACCTCGACCGCATACCGGGCCCGTTTGTACGCCTTGCGGGCCTCGTGCAGGGGCTCGTCGGCCCCGGTCAGCGTGGCCTCGTCGAGCAGCCCGTCGGCCTTGTCCAGCGCCCGGCGCACGCGCTTCAGCGGGTGGGGTTCGCCGCGGTCGTCCGCAGCGACCAGGTCGTCGATCGCGTCCAGCAGGCGCAGGTAGCGGTCGCCGTCGAGGTCCTGCGCCAGTGCCCGCCGGCCGTTCTCCACCTTGGCGTCCAGGTGCTCGCGGATCCGGTCGGCGATCTGCGCGAATTCGGCGCCCTCCTGCTCCACCGTGGCCAGCAGCTTGCGTTCCAGCACCTGCCCGTCGCGCACTTCGCCGAGCTGCCCGGCCAGCCACTTGAGTTCACCGGAGAGGAAGCCGGCCCGGTCCGTCGGGAAGGAGCGCGTGAAGGTACGCAGGGTGCTGCGCAGCCTCCGGGTGGCCACCCGCATCTTGTGCACCGCCTCCGGATCGCCGTGCCGGACACCCGGGTCGTACGCCTGGATCGCGTCGCGCTGCGCCCGCGCGTACCTGAGCACCGGACTGATCTTGGACTTGCCCGTCGGCGGCGCGGGCAGGCGGTCACCCAGCGCGCGGGCCAGTTTGGACGGACCGCCGGCCGGCGTAGCCCCGGCACGGCGCAGCTCCCGGTCGACCGCGTCGAGCAGCTCTGGTCCACCGTCGACCAGCTCCACCTCGACTTCCTGCCATTCCTGCCGGGTGCCGTCGGTCTCGGCGGTCACCCGGTCCTGGGCGATCAGCGCGAGGGTCCGGCCGTCGGCGTCGCACAGCGGCGTCTCCACCCGTTCGGTGCGCAGCCGGGCCACCGGGCGCAGCTCGCGGTCCCGGATGATCGCGCGGACCTCGGACCGCAATTCCGCGGGGACCTGGTTGCCGGACCGTCTGCCCAGCGGCAGCCGGTGCTCGGTGCGGCTGGTGCCGTCGCCCGGGGTCTTCAGGTGCCAGCCGGCGTCCGTGCCGCCGGTGCGCCGGCGCAGCGTCCGCCTGTGCCGGGCCAGCCGCAGGTCCTCGGTGTCGAAGTAGGTGGCGTCCAGCTCGTGGGTGGCGGCACTGCCCGATCCACTCAGCGCCGGCAGCGTGAAGTCCGCGGGGACGTCGTACTTCCGCTCGGTCTCGGTGGCGATCTGCATCTCACCATGGTGCCTGGTTGCCGGGCCGTGACACAGGGGCTTCGCGTTAGCAGCGAACTCCCGGCTGTTCTCCAGCCGGATTCCAGCTTCGCTTGGCACCGTGGTTGGTCGGAACCCTGCGGCCAACGCCCGGGTGTCCGCGCAGACCCCTCGGGACCGGCCGGCTCGTCCCCCGTGCGACCTGACCGGTCCCGAGGCCGCACCGGCGCCGCCCTCACCGATGGTCGATGGTGAGTTCGGAGCGGCGGGAGCGGAGGTACAGCGCTCGCGCGTAGTACGCCGATGCGGCGCCGAAGTACATGGTGGCCAGGCCGGTGTGGAAGGTGTTGTCGGTCAGCGCGTTCTTCGCCTTCGCCGTACCGGCCCACCGGATCTCGGCGTCGGTCTCACTGATGCCGCGCCGCGCACAATACTGCTGGTTCAGTTCCTTGCCGAGCTTCCATGTCTCCAGGGCCCGTTCGGCCTGGCGCATCATCGAGCGGGCCTTGTCGAGCAGAGTTTCGGCCACCGCCCACGCGGCCCGTTCGTCGTCGTGCGGGAAACCCGGCATGGTGCACCTCCCGATGTCGGCGATCCACTGTCAGTGTGCGGCGCCATGTCGGGATATGTCGATCTTTTCCACTCGGGCGGGTGTCAGACGATCGCCAATCGTTGCCACGGGTTCTGCAATTCGAACTGGCCGGCGATGGACAGCAGCAGCATTTCCGAGTCCGGCGGCCCGACCAGTTGCACGGCCAGCGGCAAGCCGTCCGGCCGGACGCCGACCGGAACCACGATGGCCGGCAGGCCGGCGAAGTTCCACGGCGCGGCGTACGGCGCGTACCGCACGTTGACCAGCATGCTGTGCAGCCAGCCGCGGCCCGCGTGCCCGTCGGCCGGCGGCGGGGTCTGGGCCAGCGCCGGGGTGAGCAGCACGTCGATGCCGCGGTCGGTGAAGAACTCGATGGAATACTCGCGCCACGTGTCCCGGTGCGCCTGGTTGGTCAGCCGCCGGCCGTCCATCCACTTGCCGAGCCGGGCGTGCCGGCGGGTGCGCGGCTGCAGCGCCGACCAGTCCAGCCCGGCCGCCTCCACCTCCTCGTACGCCGACGCCAGCCAGGTGGCCACGACCGCCCCAGCCATCGTCGTGGTGTACCGCGGATCCGCCTTGATGGTGCTGTGGCCGGCGTTGACCAGCAGCCGGGCCGCGGCGCTCACGGCGGACCGGTTCGGGCCGTCGGTGCGGATGCCGGTCACCGGGGAGCGCAGCGAGACGCCGACCCGCAGCCGTGACGGTTCGACCAGCTTCGGCGGGCGACGACCGGCCAGCACGCTGAAGCCGAGCGCGGCGTCGCCCACCGTGGTGGTGAGCACGCCGTTCTCCGTGAGGCCGGACCAGCCGAGGTCGCTCGGCACCACGTCGCGGCCCGGCTTGAGCCCGACCAGCCCGCAGCACGCGGCCGGAATGCGTAGTGACCCCAGCCCGTCGTTGCCCTGCGCCAGCGGCACCAGGCCGGCCGCCACCGCCGCCGCGCCGCCGCCGGTCGAACCGCCGGGCGTCCGGTCCAGCGCCCACGGGTTCCGGGTCGCCTCGTCCGGGTCGTCGGTGACCGCCCACAGGCCCAGCTCGGGCATCCGGGTGGTGCCGACCACCACCGCGCCCGCGCCGCGCAGCCGCCGGACCACCTCGTGATCCTCCTCGGCCACCGGCGAACGCGCGGCCGCCGAGCCGTTCCAGGTGGGTACGCCGGCCACCGGGGTGTTCTCCTTCACCGCCACCGGCACACCGGCCAGCGGCAGGTTCGACAGGTCGTCCTGCTCGTCGACCTTTTCCGCCTCGGTCATCGCCTCGCCGCCGCGGACCACCCGGAACGCGTGCAACTCCGGGTCGCTGATCGCGATCTGCTCCAGATGGTCCGCGACCACCTGGGTCGCCGTGGTGTCGCCGCGGCGCACCGCCCGCGCGATCTGTTTCGCGGTGGCGCCCACCAATGTGGTCGGTACGTATTCCATCGCGTTCCGTCCGGAGTCGAGAGGCTCAGCTCAACGCCTGCTCCAGATCGGCCAGCAGATCGTCAAGCGTTTCGATGCCGACAGACAGTCGCACGAGATCCGCGGGGACTTCAAGCGCCGAGCCCGCAGCACTCAGGTGTGTCATCCGGCCCGGGTGCTCGATCAGCGATTCCACGCCACCGAGTGACTCGGCGAGCACGAAGAGCTTTGTCCGGTTGCAGATGTCGACCGCCTGATCCGGGCCGCCGGCCGCCCGGAACGAGACCATCCCGCCGTACCGGCGCATCTGCTTGGCCGCGGTCTCATGCCCGCGGTGGGACTCCAGGCCGGGGTACAGCACCTCGGTCACCGACCGGTGGGCGAGCAGGAAGGCGGCGATCCGCTCGGCGTTGTCGCAGTGCCGGTCCATCCGTACCCCGAGGGTCCGGATGCCGCGCAGCGTGAGCCACGCGTCGAACGGCCCGTTCACCGCGCCCATCGCGTTCTGGTGGAAGGCCAGTTCCTCGCCCAGCCCGTCGTCCGCCGTGATCAGCGCGCCGCCCACCACGTCCGAGTGGCCGCCCAGGTACTTGGTCGTGGAATGCACCACGACATCCGCGCCGAGGGTCAACGGTTGTTGCAGGTACGGCGACGCGAAGGTGTTGTCGACCACCAGCATGGCGTCGTACTCGTGGGCCAGCGTGGCCAGCGCCGGGATGTCGGCGATGGTGAGCAGCGGGTTGGTCGGCGTCTCCGCCCAGATCATCCGGGTGTGCCCCGGACGGAACGCGGCCCGGACCGCGCCCTGGTCGTCCAGCGGCACGGCGGTCCAGTCCAGGCCCCACTTCTCGGCCACCTTGGCGAACAGCCGGTAGGTGCCGCCGTACGCGTCGTCCGGGATCACCACGTGGTCGCCGGGCCGGCACACCGCCCGCAACAGCGTGTCCTCGGCGGCCAGCCCGCTGGCGAAGGCCAGGCCGCGGCGGCCGCCCTCGATCGCGGCCAGGCACTCCTGCAGGCTGTCCCGGGTCGGGTTGCCGGAGCGGCTGTACTCGTAGCCCAGCCGGGGTGCGCCGACCTCGTCCTGCGCGTACGTGCTGGTCTGATAGATCGGCGGCACCACCGCCCCGGTCCGCGGATCCGGCTCCTGGCCGGCGTGGATGGCAAGGGTGTCGAATCCGTACGCGTCAGCACTCATTGGGCAAGGCTAGTCTTCAGCCGTGGCCGACTGCCTCTTCTGCGCGATCGTGGCGGGCCGCGTGCCCGCGTTCAAGGTGTTCGACGGCGCCGAGGGGGTTGCGTTCCTGGACATCCGCCCGGTGTTCAAGGGTCACGTCCTGGTGGTCCCGCGCCCGCACGTGCCGCAGCTGGCTTCCCTGGGCCGTTTGGCGGAATTTTTCGGCCTCGTGCAGAGGGTGGCTGTGGCCGTTCCCGGCGCCCTCGGTGCGCAGGGGACGTTCGTGGCGATGAACAACGTCGTGTCGCAATCCGTGCCGCACCTTCATGCCCACGTGGTGCCACGCACGAAAGGAGATGGGCTGCGCGGGTTCTTCTGGCCGCGCACGAAGTACGCCTCCGACGAGGAAGCCCGGTCGTACGCCGAACGCATTGGTAAGGAACTGGGCCGCGACGGCGTTACATCTGGCGGATGAAGGGAGTGACCGTGTTCCTGCGGTACAAGAAGCTGGACCTGCCCACCCCCGACCAGGCTCTGCCGGGCCGCTCGCTGGAGATGCCGGTGGCCGACCGGCACACCGTACTGGGTACCCCGCTCCAGGGCCCCTGGCCGCCCGGCATGGAGACGGCGGTCTTCGGGATGGGCTGTTTCTGGGGCGCGGAGCGGATCTTCTGGCAGCTCCCCGGGGTGTACTCGACCTCGGTGGGCTACGCCGGCGGCAGCACGCCGAACCCCACGTACGAGGAGACCTGCTCCGGACGCACCGGCCACGCCGAGGTGGTCCAGGTGGTGTACGACCCGGCCAAGGTCAGCTACGAGACGCTGCTCAAGGCGTTCTGGGAGAACCACGACCCGACGCAGGGCATGCGCCAAGGCAACGACGTGGGCACCCAGTACCGCTCGGCGATCTACACCACGACCGACGCCCAGCTGGCCACGGCGAAGGCGTCGCTGGACGCGTTCCAACCGGTGGTCACGGCGGCCGGGCACGGCAAGATCACGACCGAGATCGGGCCGCTGCGGGGTTACTACTACGCCGAGGACTACCACCAGCAGTACCTATCCAGTGACAAAAACCCGTATGGGTACTGCAACCACGGTCCGAACGGCATGACCTGCCCGATCGGGGTGGGCAAGGCCGACGCCTGACCGCTGGAACTCGTGTGGTGACAAGGTTGCCGGGCTCCGATGGCCTTGTCTTATCGCAGTCGCCGGCTTGGTCTCGCGAAGCATCGCGCATCTGCGGCGGACGTCATACAGTTTGTCTTATGTCCACGATTACGTTCCGCGCAGACGAGGCAGTGGATCGAGCCTTGGCCGACTTGACGTCCGGTGATCGTGATCGATCGCAGGTCATTCGTGAGGCGATCCTGACGGCCTGGCGTGCCCGGCGTGACGAGCAACTGAGAGCGGAGGCCGAGGCGGTGGCCGCTGATCCGGAGGACCGTGCGGAAGCACGCGCGGTGCTCGCCGACATGGATTCCCTACGTGCGTGGTGACGTGTACCGCCTGAAAGCGCCGCGTGATGCGCAGGGCCACGAACAGCGCGGCAACCGCTACGCGATCGTGGTTCAGCCGGACCTCCTGCCGCTGTCGACTTGGCTCGTCGCGCCCACTTCCACAAGTGCGCGACCGACCAGCTTTCGCCCAGAGATCGAAGTCCAGGGAAAGACCACCCACGTGCTGGTCGAGCAGACCGCCGCAGTCGATCCCGAACGACTCGGCGACCTGGTCGGTCATCTCACCAGGAACGAGTTGGCGGACGTGGACGAGGCGCTCCGTACAGTCCTCCACCTTCGATGACGTCGGCCGTTTACGAAGGCGGATTGGTACGGGCATGGCAGCGGGCGGCGGTGAGTTCGCGCAAGCCCCTGTCGACGGGCGTAGCCTGGGCCAGTGCAGTACACCGACTGGGGTGACCGCGCCGCTCGCTGGTCCGGAATCCGCAGCGAGACAGTCGATGTGCGGGGCACGAAGGTGCATTACCTGGTAACTGATCAGACGCGGACGTCGGAAGTGCCGGTTCACCTGCTCGTTCCCAACCCGGCCAACAGCGCCTCGAACTGGCTCGACGTACTCGCGGAACTGCGGCCACACGCGCACGCGATCGCGGTAGACCTGCCCGGCACGATCGCCGGCCACACCGCGCTGCCGAACCGGCGCGCGGCGAGCATCGAAACCAACGTGCTGTTCCTGCGCGATTTCGCTGACGCACTCGAGCTCGACCGGGTCGTGGTCCACGGCTGGTCGGCGGGCGGGATGATCGCGTTGCTGTTCGCCGGCCGGGCACCCGAACGGGTCGCCGGGCTGGTGTTGGTGGTGCCGGCACTTCCTCCCCCGCTGAGCGACGGCGAGGCGCGCATGTGGCAAACCCTCGGCAGGGCGGGGTTGGCCATCGTCGCACCGGTGGCCCTTGTGCTGCTCCGCGTTTCGGGGCGGCGCATCCTCGCTGCGCAGCTGCGGGTACTGGACGATCCCGCGTCGATCGCCGGCAGCAGATGGAATACCGGCGGTGACCTGACGAGAATGTCGCCGGAAATCGCCGGTCTCATGCGGGACGAGATGTCGGCGGTCGAGCCGGCGCGGTTGGGCAGCGCGGTCACGGTGTACGCCTCGCTGATGTCGCTGATGTTCGTCCGGCGGCGACCCGTGCTCGACGCGATGCGCCGGGTCGCGTCGCCGACTCTCCTTGTCTGGGGCGACGAGGATCGCCTCACTCCCCGCGCGACGATCGATGACTGGACGGCGCAGCGGCCGGACTGGAACCTGGGGGTCCTCCACGGCGTGGGTCACGCGCCACCGTTCGAAGTCCCCGCCGAATACGCTCGCACGGTCATCGACTGGTGTGGTCTACAGGTTCAGGACCGGTAGAGCTGTGCGGCGCTTCGCTCAGCAGCATCCCGGGGCTCTATGGTGATGCCGGCGGCGGGGACCGTCCAGGAAGTGGGACGATCGTGCCATGACCGGAGTGCTCGATCTGCTCACGCTCGCCGACATCGAAGCCGCCCGGCAACTGCTGACCGGGGTGGTACGCACGACGCCGCTGGAGGAGTCGCGTCCGCTGAGCCAGTCGCTCGGCGTGCCGACCTGGCTCAAGTGCGAGCAACTGCAACGGGCCGGCTCCTACAAGGTGCGGGGCGCGTACACGCGGATCTCCCGGCTGTCGCCGGCCGAGCGGTCCCGCGGCGTGGTCGCGGCCAGCGCCGGCAACCACGCACAGGGCGTCGCGCTGGCCGCCGGGCTGCTCGGCATCCGCACGACGGTGTTCATGCCGGAGAATGCGCCGCTGCCCAAGGTGACGGCGACCAAGGGGTACGGCGCGTCGATCGAGTACGCCGGGAACAGCGTGGACGACGCGCTGGTGGGGGCCCGCGAGTTCGCCGAGCGGACCGGGGCGGTGTTGATCCACCCGTTCGACCACCCGGACGTCATCGCCGGTCAGGGCACGGTGGGGCTGGAGATCCTGGACCAGTGCCCGGACGTGAACACGATCGTCACCGCGGTGGGCGGGGGCGGGCTGATCTCCGGCGTGGCGGTGGCGGCCAAGTCACTGCGTCCGGAGGTACGGGTGATCGGCGTGCAGGCGTCCGGCGCGGCGGCGTACCGGGCGTCGCTGGCCGCCGGTGAGCCGGTGAAGCTGCCCGAGTCGACCACCATCGCCGACGGCATCGCGGTGCTGCGGCCCGGCGACCTGAACTTCGCGCACGTGACCAAGCTGGTCGACGACATGGTGACGGTCACCGACGACGACCTCTCCGCGGCGCTGCTGGTGCTGCTGGAACGCCACAAGATGGTGGTCGAGCCGGCCGGCAGCGCCGCGGTGGCCGCCCTGCTCACCGGCAAGGTGGCGATCTCCGGTCCGGTGGTGGCGATCCTGTCCGGCGGCAACGTCGACCCGATGCTGCTGCTGCGGGTGATCGAGCACGGCCTGGCCGGTGCGGGCCGGTTCCTGCGGCTGTCGGTGCGCTGCGGTGACCAGCCCGGCGAACTGGCCCGGCTGCTGGCCCGGATCGCCGAGCACCGGGCCAACGTCGTCGACGTGCTCCACTCGCGGCAGAACCCGCGGCTGAACTTCGGTGAGGTCGAGGTGGCGCTGTCGGTGGAGACACGGGGGCCGGACCACTCGACCGCCCTGATGAGCGCGCTGCGCGAGAACGGATATCAGGTATCGCTGCTCTCCGGCACGGTGCGCTGAGCGGCGCGCCGGACAGCGCTGTGGATCAGGACCCGTACGGGCTGAACTTGACCACGGTGACCTTGATGTCGGCGCCGCTGGGCGCGGTGTAGGTCACGGTCTGGCCCTCGCGGGCGCCGAGGATCGCGGTGCCGAGCGCCGACTCCGGGCTGTACACGGTCAGGTCGGTGGTCGCGGCGATCTCCCGGGAACCGAGCAGGAAGGTCTCCGTGTCGCTCTGGTCGTCGTCGAAGTAGATCGTCACGACGGTGCCGGGGGCCACCTGGTCGGCGTCCGGCGCCTCGCCCACCTCGGCGGTGCGCAGCAGCTCCTTGAGGTATTGGATGCGGTGCTCCTGTTTGCCCTGCTCCTCGCGGGCGGCGTGATATCCGCCGTTCTCGCGGAGATCACCCTCCTCCCGGCGCGCGTTGATCTCGGCCGCGATGGTCGGGCGGGCGGCGATCAACTGGTCGAGCTCGGCCTGCAGCCGGTCGTGAGCGTCCTGCGAGAGCCAGGTCTTCGACGCCTCTGAACTGGACACGGTCGATCTCCTCGTCAAACGAGCTGCGGAACGGAGCGAATCACAAAGCTTACCAGCGGTGCGCGCGCTGCCGGGCTTGATGGATCTTGCGCCTCACCTGGGGGCCCGGCACCGGAGCACGTCGCCATGCGAGGCGAGTGCCGTGGTGGGCACCCGCTCGCGGCCCTCCGCGGTGGTCGAACCGGCGGGGGCGGTGACTACCACCGTACGCCGTCCCACCTCGGCGCCGTCGTAGGACCGGGCCCGCACCACACACTCGGCCGAGCCGCCGGCCGGCACCGGGACGATGAACTCGATCGTCATGCTCGCCGGGGTGACGTCGCGCCAGCCCACGATCTGCGGTTCGTAGGTGGGGTCGCCGAAGCGGTCGTAGAGCCGCACCGCGAGCAGCACCGAGACGGCCAGCACCAGGAGCCCGGCGATGATCGGTACGGCGGGCCGGCGCCGTCCGTCCCGCCGCCGGCCGTAGCGGCCCGGCGGAAAGACCGGAGTTGTGGCGCGCGTCTCGCTCACCTGGAGCCCTCTCGTACGGTTTCTGTCGGTGGGGTCGGCAAGAATGGCTGTGACTATTCTTCCAGGGCCAGGTCGAGGGAGCTTTGGTGGCTGAGCAGTTGCGTCTCATGGCGGTGCACGCGCATCCCGACGACGAGTCGAGCAAGGGTGCGGCGACCACGGCCCGCTATGTTGCGGAGGGCGTCCGGGTGATGGTCGCCACCTGCACCGGCGGCGAACGCGGCAGCGTGCTGAACCCGCAGATGAACCGTCCCGAGGTGCTGGCCGACATCACCAACATCCGGCGCGCCGAGATGGACCGGGCACGCGAGATCCTCGGCGTCGAGCAGGCCTGGCTGGGCTTCGTCGATTCCGGGCTGCCCGAGGGTGACCCGCCGCCCCCGCTGCCGGACGGGTGCTTCGGCCTCCAGGAGCCCAAAGAGGCGGCGCTCCCGCTGGTCAAGCTGATCCGCGAGTTCAAGCCGCACGTCATGACGACGTACGACGAGAACGGTGGTTACCCGCACCCTGATCACATCATGTGCCACAAGATCTCGGTGATCGCGTTCGACCTGGCCGGTGACTCGGAGGCGCACCCCGAGCTCGGCGAGCCGTGGCAGCCGCTGAAGTTGTACTACAACGCCGGTTGGACCCGGGCCCGCATGCTGGCGCTACACGAAGGCATGCTGGCGATGGGCCTGGAGTCGCCATACACCGAGTGGGTGGAGAAATGGTCCGACCGGGAGGACCGCGGCGACCGGATCACCACCCGCGTCGAGTGCGGTGCGTATTTCGAGGTCCGCGACAATGCGCTACGCGCACACGCGACTCAGGTCGATCCGGACGGCTTCTGGTTCCACGTGCCGCTGGAGCTGCAGCAGAAGGTCTGGCCCACCGAGGACTTCGAGTTGGTCCGGTCGCTGGTGGACAGCCCGGTTCCGGAGTCCGACCTGTTCGCCGGCATCCGGGAGCAGACCGTCCCGGACTGAGCGGTACGCTCGGATGGTGGACGTGCTGGTGGTCAACAACTTCGGTGACACCCGGTCGGGCGGCCTGGCCGGCCCGATGGGGCTGTTCATCATCGTGATGCTGTCCATAGCGACTGTTCTGCTGATTCGCAACATGAACAAGCGCTTGCGTCGGCTTCCCGACAGTTTTGACGACCCGCGCACAACCGGTCGAGACGGTAACACGGCGGATCGTGACACCGACGTCCTCGACGCCGGCTCTTCCGCGGGCCTGGCGGACATCGACGTTGATCGATCAGATGTTCTGCCGAGGTCCGCGGAGACGCAGGTCAGCGAGGTGGATTACCGGAAAGGTCGGACTTCTCGCGACGCTGGCTCACCTCCTGGTTAACGGCGTCGTGGTCAGTCCACAGTGGCCGCCCTGGCCGTTCCGGTGGACATTTCGCTCAGTTACTTAGTGGACATGGGCAATCACGCTCTGCGGCCCCCTGTTGCTGATCCGAAGATTGGCTTAGCCTTCCGCCGGGGGCTTGATTGC
Source organism: Actinoplanes sp. (assembly GCA_035685405.1). Taxonomy (GTDB): domain Bacteria; phylum Actinomycetota; class Actinomycetes; order Mycobacteriales; family Micromonosporaceae; genus Actinoplanes. The sequence goes on from DASSAL010000038.1 coordinate 20,884, forward strand.
CTCCGGACCCTGTGCGGAAGGGGGCGATGAAAATGACCACTTTCCGCCCCTGGATTTCTCCACTGCAGATGCACGTGCATCCGCCAGTGCCGTTGTTGATCTGGCCCCGGTTCTCGGCAAATCGGGGGAACACATGACCGTTCCCCCGTACTCCAATACGGATCGGATACGTGATCGGTTCGGTCTTGCCGGACGTTCCCGCGCGGTGGTCACGCTGACCGTCTCGGTGCTCGCGACGGCCATTGTGGTGGCCGTGATCGGCGTGCTGCTGCCGGCCGGCCGGCCGACCGGTGGTCCACTGTCGGCGCTGGCCGGCGTTGGCGCCGCTACCGCCCTGGTGGCGGCCGGCCAATTCGCCCGGCTGCGGTTCCGGGTCGGCCGCGGCACGGTCAGCGTGTCGTGGGGCGAGGCCGCGTTCATCCTGGGCTACGCACTGGCGCCACCGGGCTGGCTGCCGCTGGCCACCCTGGTCGGTGCGGCCGGCGCCTGGCTGCTGATCTCCCGGTGGAGCGACCACCGGTCGATTGCCGACATAGTGCACCTGGCCGCCTCGCTCAGCCTCGGCGCCGGCGGTGCCGCCCTGGTCGCCCGGCTGGTGGCCGGCGACGCGCCGTCGACCGACACCCGCACGCAGATGGGCCTGGTGGCGGGCGCGGCGACGTACCTCGCCATCACGTTCGGGCTGGCGGTGCTGACCCTGACCCTGCACCGGGACGCCGCACCGGGCCTGATCGTGGTCCGCGCGCTGCACGGCAAGCTCCCGATGTTTGTCGGCAACGTGCTCATCGGCATGTTCGCGCTGTTCGTGATGCTCCGCGAGCCGCTGTGGCTGCTCGCCATCCCGCCCGCCCTGTGGCTGCTCCAGCGCACCTACCGGCATCACCTGCGCGCCGAGGAGGAACGGCGGACCTGGGCCGCCTTCGCCAAGGCCACCGCGGACCTGCCCGGCGACGCCGAAGCGGAGGTGGTGGAAGCCGGGCTGCGCGGAGCGCTGGACGTGTTCGGCGCCCGGCGGGTGGAGGTCGAGCTCACCGCGCCGGACGGCAGCCGCCGCCGCTACCACCGCGACGCGCCGGGGCAGGATGTCACCGCCTCCGGGCTGCCCGGCCCGGTGATCACCCGCGCGATGGCGGTGGGCGGGACCACCGTCGGCGAGCTGACCGTCTGGCTGGCCGAACCGACCCTGCCGGTGGCCCGGGACGAGTCGGCGGTGTCGGCGTACGGGGATGCGCTGGCCGGTGCCCTGCACGACGCCGCCGCGCATGAACGCCTCTCCGCGCTGGAGGCCCGGGTAGCCCGCGACGACGTGACCGACCCGGTGACCGGGCTGGCGAACCGCAATGCACTGGTGGCCGACGGCGACCGGATGCTGCGCCGCCGCGACGGCGACCACCACGCCGGGATGCTGCTGATCGACCTGAAGAACTTCCGCGAGGTCAACGACACCCTCGGCCACCGCTCCGGCGACCGGGTGCTGGCCGTGGTCGCCGAGCGGCTGACCGATCTGGCCCGTGACGACGACCTGGTCGCCCGGATCGGCGACGACGAGTTCGCCCTGCTGCTGCCCACCGTGGTCACCCTCAGCGACGCTCAGGCCAAACCGCACGACGTGTCGGCCGCGCTGCCGCAGGCGGTGCGCCGGGCCCGCGAGCTGATCGAGTACGTGGCCCGGCCGATGGAGGTGGCCGGGGTACGCCTGACCGTCGAACCCTCGGTCGGCGTGGTGGTCGCCCAGGCCGGCCACGGTGACGTGGCTGAGCTACTGCGTCGCGCCGGTCTGGCCCTGGCCCAGGCCAAGGAGCAGCGTGCGGGTGTGGCCACGTACGACGTCGCCCGGGACGCCAGCAGCACCGACCGGCTCACCCTGCTCGCCGAACTGAGCGACGCACTCGCCGTCCGGGACCAGGTGGTGCTCGCCCTGCAGCCGGCCGTCGATCTGGAAACCGGCGCGCCCACCGGCGTGGAGGCGCTGACCCGCTGGCGCCACCCACGGCGCGGCCCGCTGCCCCCCGCCGAGTTCATTCCCGCGGTGGAGAACAGCGAGCTGCTCGGGGCGTTCACCCGGTATGTCCTGGATCGGTCGCTCGAGGCCGCCACCGAATGGATCGAGGCCGGATACGCCCTACCGGTGTCCGTGAACGTGTCCGCCCGCAGCCTGCTCGACCCGAGCCTGCCGGCGCAGGTCGCCGACCTGCTGCGGCGGCACCGGATGCCGGCCGGCCACCTGGTGCTGGAGATCACCGAGTCGATCGCGATGAGCGACCGCGAGATCGTCGACGAAGTGCTGGCCGCGCTGCGGGAGATGGACGTGCAAGTGTCGGTGGACGACTTCGGCACCGGTTTCTCGTCACTCGCCTTCGTCACCCGGGTCCAGGTGGACGAACTCAAGGTGGACCGGTCGTTCGTGGCCGCGATGATCGACTCGCCGGCCGCCGAGGCGGTGGTCCGCAGCGCCGTGGATCTCGGGGACCGGCTCGGCGCCCGGGTCGTCGCCGAAGGTGTGGAGACCGCCGAACAGCGGGCCGCCCTGCTGGCGCTGGGCTGCACCACCGCTCAGGGTTACCACTTCTGCCGACCGCTGCCGGCCGACACGATCGTGCCCGCGTTACACCAGCTCACCGAGGCGGCCACCGGCAAGATCGTCGTCCTGCGCGCCGACGACGCATCCTGACCGGCACCCTGGGTACGTTGGCCCCATGGCCCCACGTCTGGCGACCGCCACCAGCCCGTACCTGCTTCAGCACGCCGACAACCCGGTGGACTGGTGGCCATGGTCGGAGGAGGCGTTCGCTGAAGCGAAGCGCCGGGACGTGCCGGTGCTCATCTCGGTCGGCTACGCCGCCTGCCACTGGTGCCACGTGATGGCGCACGAGTCGTTCGAGGATGACGCGGTGGCCCGGCTGATCAACGAGGGGTTCGTGGCGATCAAGGTGGACCGGGAGGAACGCCCGGACGTGGACGCCGTCTACATGACCGCCACCCAGGCGATGACCGGGCAGGGCGGCTGGCCGATGACGGTCTTCGCCACGCCCGACGGCCAGCCGTTCTTCTGCGGCACCTACTTTCCCAAGACCACCTTCATCCGTCTGCTCGGCTCGGTCAGCACCGCGTGGCAGGGCCAGCGGGAGGAGGTGATCAAGCAGGGCGCCGCGGTGGTCCAGGCGATCGGTGGCGCCCAGCTGGTCGGCGGGCCGACGGCGCCGCTGTCGGCAGGGCTGCTCGACGCTGCCGCGGCGGGGTTGGTCAAGGAGCACGATCAGCATTACGGCGGGCTCGGCGGCGCGCCGAAGTTCCCGCCGCACATGAACCTGCTCTTCCTGCTCCGCCACCATCAGCGCACCGGTTCCGAGGTGACGCTGGAGATCGTCCGGCACACCGCCGAGCAGATGGCTCGCGGCGGCATCTACGACCAGCTGGCCGGCGGCTTCGCCCGGTACGCCGTGGACAACACGTGGACCGTGCCGCACTTCGAGAAGATGCTCTACGACAACGCGCTGCTGCTCCGCGTCTACACCGAGCTGTGGCGGCTCACCGACGACCCGTTGGCCCGCCGGATCGCCGACGAGACGGTCGCGTTCCTGCTGCGCGACCTCGGCACCCCGACCGGTGGCCTGGCCTCCGCGCTGGACGCGGACACCGAGGGTGTGGAGGGCCTGACCTACTCCTGGACACCGGCGCAGTTGACCGAGGCGCTGGGAACGGAGGACGGCAACTGGGCCGCCGACCTGTTCCACGTCACGTCGGCGGGCACCTTCGAGCACGGCACGAGCGTGCTGGTGCTGGCCCGGGACATCGACGCCGCCGACCCGGCCCTCGTTCAGCGGTGGCGCGACGTCCGGGCGCGGCTGCTGGCCGCCCGGGCGCGGCGGCCGCAGCCCGCCCGCGACGACAAGGTGGTGGCGTCCTGGAACGGTCTCGCGGTCACCGCCCTGGCCGAACACGCAGCGCTGACCTCGTCGACCGAATCGCTGGCTGCCGCCGTCGAGCTGGCCACCGTCCTGGCCGAGCGGCACATCGTCGACGGGCGACTGCGCCGGGTCTCCCGCGACGGCGCGGTCGGCGCACCCGCTGGCGTGCTCGAGGACTACGGCACGGTGGCCGAGGCGTTCTGCGCGGTACACCAGCTCACCGGTGAAGGCCGATGGCTGACCCTGGCCGGCCGGCTGCTCGACGTGGCGCTGGCCCATTTCGGCACCGGCCAGGGCGGCTTCTACGACACCGCCGACGACGCCGAGCGCCTGGTCACCCGGCCCGCCGACCCGACCGACAACGCGACACCGTCGGGGGCGTCGGCGATCTGCGCGGCGCTGGTGACGTACGGCGCGCTGAGCGGTGAGACGCGCTACCGGGAGGCGGCCGATGCAGCCCTGGCGACGCTGGCCCCGCTGATCGGCGGTCACCCCCGGTTCGCCGGCTATTCGGCAGCGGTGGCCGAGGCGGCGCTGGACGGCCCGTACGAGGTGGCCATCGCCGGCCCGGCCCCGTCCGCCGACCCGCTCGTTTCGGCCGCGCGCCGCCACGCCCGGCCGGGCACCGTGGTGGTGGCCGGCGAACCGGACCGGCCGGGCGTACCCCTGCTGGCGGACCGGCCGCTCGTCGACGGCGTCCCGACGGCTTACGTCTGCCGGGGCTTCGTGTGCGACCGCCCCGTCACGTCGCCCGACGCCCTCACCCACCGCCTCACCGCCCCCTCCTGACCCCCGCCGCCCCGCCGCCCCGTGCCCCGCCGCCCCGTAGCCCCCGTCGATCTTGGACTTGCGGTGCCCGGATCAGCCCCTTTCGCCGGGAAAGTCAGGCAGCCCGACTCGCCACAAGTCCAAGATCGACGGAGTCAAGAGCGGCCGAGCGCGCAGGGCCGGCCCGGACCACGACGCCACATCCCGCGATCTTGGACTTGTGGCGCCCGAAGAGCCGCTTATGCCGGACAAATCGGGCGGAGGGCTCGCCACAGCTCCAAGATCGGCGGGTGAGCGGGCGGGGCGGGCGGGGTGCGTACCGCTGACGGGGTTTGATGTGCGGCTCACTACGCTGCGCCGTATGGATGGTCGAACCGGGCTGCCGGTGGTCGGCATGGTGGGTGGCGGTCAGCTCGCCAGGATGACGCACCAGGCGGCGATCGCGCTGGGCCAATCGCTGCGGGTGCTGGCGGCGTCGGCGGATGACAGTGCCGCGCTGGTGGCGGCGGACGTGCACATCGGGACGCATCTCGATCTGGCGGCGCTGCGGGAGTTCGCGAAGGGCTGCGACGCGATCACCTTCGATCATGAGCATGTGCCGGGGGAGCACATCCGGGCCCTGGAGTCCGAGGGTGTGAAGGTGTTCCCGGGGGCGGATGCCCTGGTGTTCGCGCAGGACAAGGCCCGAATGCGGGAACGGCTGTCGGAGCTGGGCGCGCCGCTGCCGCGGTGGCGGCGTGCCCAGTCACTTTCCGACTTTTCAGACATGGGACCGTGGCCGCTGGTGGCCAAGGCGGCCAGCGGCGGCTACGACGGGCGTGGCGTGTGGATGCTGGAGTCCGAGGCCCAGGCCGCGGAGCTGCTGGCGACCGGGACTGAGCTGATCGTCGAGGAACGGGTGCCGCTGCGCCGCGAGCTGGCCGCGCTGGTGGCGCGGTCGCCGTTCGGGCAGGTCGCGGCGTACCCGGTGGTGGAGACCGTGCAGCGCGACGGCATCTGTGTCGAGGTGATCGCACCGGCGCCGGGGCTGGCTGAGGAGCTCGGGCTGGAAGCGCAGCAGCTGGCCATCGACCTGGCCACCGAGCTGGGCGTGGTCGGGCTGCTCGCCGTGGAGCTGTTCCAGACCGACACCGGCATCCTGGTGAACGAGCTGGCCATGCGCCCGCACAACTCCGGGCACTGGACCATCGAGGGTGCGCGGACGTCGCAGTTCGAGCAGCATCTGCGGGCCGTGCTGGACTATCCGATGGGCGAGACCACGCTCACCGCCCCGGTGGTGGTGATGGCCAACGTGCTGGGCGGACCGCCCGGCGGCGTCTCGATGGACGAGCGGCTGCATCACCTGTTCGCCGACGATCCGGGGGTGCGCGTGCACCTGTACGGCAAGCAGGTACGCCCCGGCCGCAAGATCGGCCACGTCACCGTGCTCGGCGACGATCTGACCTCGGTCCGGGCGAGAGCCGCCCGGGCCGTCCGCCGCCTGCAGGAAGGCTCGTCATGACACCGGCCGTCGGGATCATCATGGGCAGCGACTCCGACTGGCCCACGATGGAGGCCGCAGCGGTCGCGCTGACCGAGTTCGAGGTGCCGTTCGAGGTCGGGGTGGTCTCCGCGCACCGGACCGTGCGCAAGATGGTCGACTACGCGTCGTCCGCCGCCGACCGCGGCCTCCGGGTGATCATTGCCGGTGCCGGGGGAGCGGCCCACCTCCCCGGCATGGTGGCGGCGCTGACCCCGCTGCCGGTGATCGGCGTGCCGGTGCCGCTGAAACACCTGGACGGCATGGACTCGCTGCTGTCCATCGTGCAGATGCCGGCCGGGGTGCCGGTGGCCACGGTGTCCGTCGGCGGGGCGCGCAACGCGGGCCTGCTGGCGGTGCGCATCCTGGGCGCGGCCGACCCGGTGCTGCGCGCCCGGATGAGTGATTTCCAGGCCGGCCTGGAGAAGCTGGTGGCCGAGAAGGACGCCGCGCTGCGCGAGAGACTGCTCGGCTGATCTCAGCGCATCCGGACCAGGGCGCCGCGCAGGCGTTGCTGGGTGCGGCGGCGGCTCTCGTTCGTGGCGCCCAGGAACAGCAGGATCACGCCCACCGGTACCAGGACCAGCCACGGTCCCACCAGGGTGGCGGCGAAGTGGATCGCCGCAATCACGGTGGCCGCGGCGCCGATCACCACCGGGGCCTGCTGCTGCATCCGGGATCCGATGATCACCGTGACTACCCCGCCCAGCAGGAGCAGCACCTCGCGCAGCTCGCCGCCGTCGGTGGCCAGCACGATGCCGACGGTCGGCACGAACGCGGCCAGCAGCGACGGGCCGTACGCCGCCCAGCTGCTCAGCTCCGGCCGTTGCCGGACCTCGATGAGGCCGACCGCCAGGGCCAGCGCGGCGAACGGCAGCGTGTACGCCTCCGGCAGCACCACGTCGGACAGCGTCATGAACAGCCACCAGCCGATGATCTCGAAGCCGACGGCCAGCCAGAACAGGCTCCGGCGCTGGTACGGCGTCCGGTCCGGCCGGGTCGCGGACAGGCCGAGCACGGCGCCGAACGCGGCCATCAGCGCGGCCAGGTGCTCCGGCGAGTCGTACGCCAGCACACCGGCCAGCACCGCGGACCCGTAGCCGCTCCATTCGATGGTGGTCGCCTCGCGGCGGTACTCGGGCAGGCCCAGCCGGGGCAGGGCGGCCTCCAGCAACAGCAGCAGCGCACCGACCCCGAGCACCCCGAACGCGGCCCACGCCCGGTCCATGCCGAGCACCAGGGCCAGCGCGAGCACGAAGAACTGTCCTTCCACCGCGGCGAACAGCCAGCCCATGATGCGGGCGTGCGCGCTGCGGCCGGCGAGCGCCGCGGCCAGGCCGACACCGACCGCGCAGCCCAGCGTGAACAGCGTCAGTTGCCGGGTGGCGAGCGCCCCGGACAGCCCGGCGCCGCCGGCCATCAGCCCGAGCACGAACACCACGCCGCGGGTCACCGTCAGGACCGGCGACCGGCCGGGCACCGGCGGCGGGGTCACCGCCAGGCCGAGCATCGAGATGGTGAACACCACCAGGGCGGCGCTGGTCGACGCGGGCCAGGCCCAGTCCAGCGCGATGGGCGCGATCAGCAGCGTGATGGCCAGGCCGGGCAGGATCACCGGTACGGACTCGGCGGGCTTGCCGCCGAAGCCGAGGGCGGCCAGGGCCGCGGCCACGGTCAGCAGCACCGCGGCCAGCACGCTGGTGCCGTCCATCACCCCGGGATCCGGGTTCAACAGGACCGCCACCGGGCCGTCCCAGATCGCGTTCAGCTGCTGGAACGGGTCGAACAGCGCGACCGCCAGGGCGGGGCCGAGGGACACCAGGGCGAGCAGCGTGGGGAGCGTGGCGACGATCACCGCACCGGTGGCCGGGTCGACCAGCCAGCGGCCGCGCAGGCCGCTGGGCCGGATGGAGGTCCAGCCGCGGCGGGTGGCCCAGTAGCGGTCCGGTGCCACGGTCAGCCCGGGTGCCTGCACCGCGCCGCGGAGCAGTTCGGCGATCACCCCGAACAGGGCGGCGGCGGCCGCGTACAGGGCGGTGGGGTGCGCAGTCGGGATCGAGGCCGCGGCAGTGATGGTGGCACCGAGCACCAGGCCCACCGTGGCCCACGGGAGGTACTGCGGCGTATACCGGCCGAGCGCGCACAACACGGCCAGGCTGACCGCCGAGGCGGCCAGGGCGGCGGTGAGGACGACCTGGGCACCGCGGCCCTGGTCGGCGGCCACCGCGGCGAACACCCCGGGCACGGCGAGCAGCACACCGGCGGTGGCGGCGCCGCCGATCTGGGCGCGGTGCCGGGGCATGCCGGTGTCGTCGCGGGTGATCAGAGCCGGGTCGTCGGGTGCAACCGGCCCGAACGCCGGGAGGTCGGTCCGGGACAGGACGGCCACCAGCACCCCGATGAGCACGACGAGGGTCAGCGCCACCGCAGTGGACCACGGCCGGACCAACCCGACCGCGCTGAAGTGCACGGCCACCACGGTGGCGACCGCGGTCCGGGCCAGGGCGGCCCGGGGATCTGTGGCGATCACCGCGGCCACCCCGTACCCCAGTGCCACCGCGCCGCCGATCAGCAGCGGCGACCACCAGGGCAGGCCGAAGCAGGCCGGTGCGCCGATGGTGGCGATCGCGGCGCACACCGCTCCGACGTCGTACGAGTACGGCGGGGGCAGCGCCGCCGCGGCCCCGATCGCGATCAGCAGCAGCGTGATCGGCGCCTGCCAGGCGTCCGGCGACACGCTCGCCGGATAGCCGGTCAGGTCCGAGCCCCAGATCGGGCCGGGAGCGGCCAGGATGCCCAGGCCGGCGCCGAGCGCGAGCCAGGCCGCGATCAGGCCCACCACGGCACCGGCCACGGCCAGGCCCCGGACCGGCCCCCGGCGCCAGTCCACCGGCAGCGTCCGGACGCCGAGCCCGACCACCAGCACAACGACACCGGCCATCACCAACGGCGCGTCCGGGAAGGCCAGCGCGGCGACCCGGGCGAGCGCGCCGCAGATCGCCACGGTGGCCGCGGCGGCGGCGATGTCCGGACCGTCCATGATCCGGTCGCTGCGGCGCCCGGAGTCGATCGTGTTGGCGAAGAAGAGCAGGCCCGAGGCGGCCAGCAGGAGCGCACCGACCCAGACGTCGGCCGAGGTGGCGCCCGGGGCGAGCAGGGCGGCCAGGGCCATCGCGACCGCGCCCAGGCCGGTGCCGACGGTCAGCGGCAGGCTGATCTCGCGGCGGGCCACCTGAAAGACGGCGGCGTAGGCGAGCGTGGCCGCCACCGCGAGGAAGCCCATGGCGAGCGCCGGAACGGTGACCGACTCGCTGGGCGGCGGCCCCCCGCCGGGATCGGAGACGGCCAGCACCGCGGTCACCGCCGCACCGGGCAGGGCCAGCGCGGCCGCCCCGGAGGCCCAGTCGCCGACCAGCCAGGCGTACAGCCGCATCGGAATCTGCCGGGCCGCGATCGCCACCATCACGCCGGCCCCGGCCAGGGCGGTGAGCACGGCCGCGGTGAGCCAGACGGCGCTCAGCGCGGCACCCGCGCCGAACAGCCCGACCACGCCGGCCGCGGCCACGTGCGCGACGGCGATCCGGCGGGTGCGGGCCATCAGGCCGGCCGCGCCCAGCCCGATCGCCGCCAGCACCAGCGGCCAGGGCGCCTCGGACCAGGGCAGACCGAGCGACGACGGTACGGCCAGAGCGGTCAGCGCCACGCCCGCTACGGCACCCTCGTGCCGGTATTCGGCCGGCAGCGCCAGGGCGGCGGCGAAGGTGAGCAGCAGCGCGCTGACCGCCAGCAGCCAGCCGGACGGGCCGGCCGCGTCGGCGATCCGGTCGGCGTAGGCGGCGATGTCGGCGTTCCACACCGGCCGCGCCGCCTGCACCGGGGCGAGTGCCGCGCGCAGGGCGTCCACCGCGATGAACAGGCCGATCAGGACCAGGGCGGCGGCCGAGGCCAGTTGCGGGCCGCGGCGAACCTCGGGCGGCACCAGGCCGACCACGGCACCGGTGCAGGCGACCGCGCCGGCCGCGGCCATCAGCGTCCAGCGCGGGTCGGCGACCGCGGCGACCCGGGCACACGCGCTGATCACCGCGAGCACCAGCACCGCACCGGCGATGTTGCGCGCGGTGACGTTGTCGAGCAGCGCGGCCGCGGCCGACGCGATCACCGCGGCCAGCACCAGGATCAGGCCGGACCGGAGTGCGTCCGGCACGGTGCCGGCGCCGATCAGGGCGCCGCCGGCGTACAGCAGGGAGCCCGCTACCGCGACGCAGAGCAGAGCAAAGGTGAGCTCACGCAGCCAGTCCGCGGAGGGCGGGCTGGCCGGTGGGTGCAGCGCCACCGTGCCGGCCGGCGGTGCGCCCGCCGGGCGGCGGCCGGGAAAGATCCGGGTCGGAAGCCAGCGCCGCCGCCCCGGGCCGGCCAGACCACCGATGATCAGGTCCGGTTCCTCGGGGCGGGACTCCGGCCGGTCCGGGGTCAGCTCCGGGTCGGTGTCGCGCAGCTCGTAGTCGCGGGCGCCGATGAGCCGGGCATCCGCCTCAGCCAGGCCCTCCCGGTCACCGGCCACCGGCCGGCCGATCGGCCAGCGCGGCACCAGCCGGCCCCGGCGGATCACCGTGGTGAGCAGCAGCAGATCGATCAGCGCGGTGGCGGCCAGGGCCAGACCCCAGCCGGCCGGGCTCTCGATCGCCGGGTACGCCAGCAGCGGCGGCACCGGCTGCACCGCGATCACCGTGGCGTACCGGGGTGCGGACAGCCGGGTGACGCCCGCGTACAGGAAGCCGGCGATCGCGGTGATCAGGAAGGTGACCCCCAGGTACACCTGGGTCGGCGCGCCGATTGAGAGCGGGCTGTCGGCCAGCGCGTACAGGGTCATCGGTAGCAGGATCAGGCCGACCGCGGCGACCGTCTCGGCGGTGGAGGACAACCCGCGCCCGGCGATGCCCGGCGCCAGCAGCAGCGTCAGCGCCGTGGCCAGGGCCAGGATGGCCGCGCTGGCGTACGGGTTGGTGGCCAGCCCGGCGAACACCACGGCGGCTGCGCCGAGCAGCAGGGCGCCCAGCGCCAGCAGGATGTTCTGCACCGACTGCGAGGAGGCCTCGGGCGCGTGCGGCGGTGCGCTGGGCTGCGCCCGGCGCGGCGGCGGTGCCGGGCGTTCGGACGGCGGCGGGTCGTCGACCAGCAGGGTGACCCCGTCGGTCGCCACGCCGGGCGGGCCGGTGTACGGGGTGCCCGGCGCGGACCAGGACGGCGGCTGCTCGGATCGGCTGGGCGGTGGCTGACCCGCACCGGGCCGCGCAGCGGCCTCATCGGTGACCGGCTGGTCCGCGGGCCGATCCAGGGCCCGGCGGACCCGCCGCCTGGTGGCCTTGGGTTTGCGCTGTGCGTTGGCGTGCGCCAGGATGTCCCGCTGAAACTGTGCGGCCTGCAGCTTGGCGGCGATCTGCGTGCGTTCCTTGGCGGCCGCCATGTCCCGGATCTTCAGATCCGCGATCGAGGCATCGATGCGGGCCAGCTCTTCGTCGTAGCTGTCGGGCTGTTCAGCCTGCGCCACGGCACCTCCTCGACCGCATTCGCATGTCTGTTGACTAGAGCATGCCGGTACGACACCTCATTAGAACAGCCGCACCGCGGGCGAGATCTATGGAAACGGCACCGAACTCCACTAAACCACTGGTTGTGGTCGTCCCATGCCGCGGTAGGTCCAGCCAGCGGCTGCCCACAGCGGTGCGTCCAGGCAGTTGCGGCCGTCGATGACGCGCCGGCCGGCGGCCAGCTCGCCGAGCGCGACCGGATCGGCGTTGCGGAACTCCGCCCACTCGGTGAGCACGCAGACCAGCTCGGCGCCGGTGACCGCGTCGGTCATCGACTCGCGGTAGGTCAGCTGCGGCTGGGCCGCCCGGGCGTTCTCCATGCCCTGCGGGTCATACACGCGCACGTCGGCGCCGGCCTTGGCCAGGGAGGCCGCGATCGCCAGCGCGGGTGAGTCCCGCACGTCGTCGGAGCCGGGTTTGAACGCCGCCCCCAACACCGCGATCCGGGTGCCACCCAGATCCGGGCCGGCCGGCCCGGCCGGGCGGCCCAGCAACTCCGCCGCCAACGCCACCACCCGGCTGCGCCGCCGGCTGTTGATCAGATCCACCTCGTGCAGGAACCGCAACGCCTCACCCGCACCCAACTCCTGCGCCCGAGCCTGGAACGCCCGGATGTCCTTGGGCAGACACCCCCCACCGAACCCCACCCCGGCCTGCAGGAACCGGTTACCGATCCGCGGGTCGTAGCCGATCGCCTTCGCCAACTGCGAGACGTCCCCCCCGGCCACCTCACACACCTCGGCCATCGCGTTGATAAAGGAGATCTTCGTGGCCAGAAACGCGTTCGCCGCCACCTTCACCAGCTCCGCGGTCGCGAAATCGGTGACCACCAGCGGCACCTCCCGATCCTCGGTGGCCGCCAGGTCGAACACCGCCTTGTGCGCCGCATACAACATCGCGTTGGCCCACTCGGTCTTCACCCCGACCACGATCCGGTTCGGCCGCAACACATCCTCGACCGCGAACCCCTCCTGCAGGAACTCCGGCGACCACGCCACCTCCACCGCCAGCGCCGCATCGGTGTGCTTGGCGACCAACTGCTCCACCCACTCCGCCGTGCCCACCGGCACCGTCGACTTCCCCACGATCAACGCCCGCCGCCGCAACAGCCGGGCCAGGTTCGTCACCGACGCCTCCACGTACGACAGATCCGCACCCATCCCATCCGCCCGCTGCGGCGTCCCCACACAGATGAAATGCACATCGGCGAACTCCGCCACCTCCGCATACGAAGTGGTGAACCGCAACCGCCCGGACGCCAGATTCGCCCGCAACAACTCATCCAGCCCCGGCTCGTGAAACGGCACCTGCCCACCAGCCAACTTCGCTATCTTCGCCTCATCGACGTCGAACCCGAGCACCTCGTACCCCAACTCGGCGAAACAGATCGCATACGTCGCACCGAGATAACCAGTGCCCAGAAACGACAGCTTCGGCCGGGTCAGCCCGGATCGGGGCCGGATCACCGGAAAGGCGCCGGAGGATGGGTTGATCGAGTACGGGATCGTCACGTTCACACTCCTTCGCGTGCCACCTTCTCACGCCGTGGCCCGCGCGGCCGACATGTGCGCGCTACGCATCAGTAACATATGGCCATGAGCGACTTCGACGTCTACCGCCTGCCCGAGGACCACGAGACCGTCCGGGCGGCGGTCCGGGAGGTGTGCGACGCCCGGGTCGCGCCGCACGCGGCCGAGGCCGACGAGACCGGGGAGTTCCCGAAGGCCAGCTACGACGCGCTGCGCTCGTCCGACTTCCACGCCCCGCACATCCCCGCCGAGTACGGCGGTGCCGGTGCGGACGCCCTGGCCACCGCCATCGTGATCGAGGAGGTGGCGCGGGCCTGCGCGTCCTCCTCGTTGATCCCGGCGGTGAACAAGCTGGGCACCCTGCCGCTGCTGCTGGCCGGTTCGTCGTCGGTCAAGGAGCGGTACCTGCCGCCGGTCGCCCGGGGCGAGGCGATGTTCTCGTACTGCCTGTCCGAACCGGAGGCCGGCAGCGACGCCGCGGCGATGACCACGCGGGCTGTCCTCGATGGCGATTATTGGGTGCTGAACGGCGTCAAGCGGTGGATCACGAACGCCGGCGTGTCGGAGTACTACACGGTCTTCGCGGTCACCGACCCGTCGCGGTCGAAGGGCATCTCCGCGTTCGTGGTGGAAAAGGGCGACGAAGGGGTCAGCTTCGGCGCGCCGGAGAAGAAGCTGGGCATCAAGGGCAGCCCCACCCGTGAGGTGTACTTCGACAACGTCCGGCTCCCGGCCGACCGGATGATCGGCGCCGAGGGGACCGGCTTCGCCACCGCGATGCGGACGCTGGACCACACCCGGGTGACCATCGCCGCCCAGGCCGTCGGCATCGCGCAGGGCGCGCTGGACTTCGCCCTCGGCTACGTCCGGGAGCGCAAGCAGTTCGGCCGGCCGGTCGCCGACTTCCAGGGTGTGCAGTTCATGCTCGCCGACATGGGCATGAAGCTGGAGGCGGCACGGCAGATGACGTACGTGGCGGCGGGCAAGAGCGAGCGCGAGGATGCCGACCTGACCTACTTCGGCGCGGCCGCGAAGTGCTTCGCCTCGGACGCCGCCATGGAGATCACCACGGACGCGGTGCAACTGCTCGGCGGGTACGGCTACACCCGCGACTACCCGGTCGAGCGGATGATGCGGGACGCCAAGATCACCCAGATCTACGAGGGCACGAACCAGGTGCAGCGCATCGTGATGGCCCGCCAGCTCCTGAGCGACGGACGCTAGGATGACGGCATGAGCGCGGGAGCCGTCGGCAGGTCGATGCCCGGCGTGGTCACGCTCGACGACCTCGCGGCGATGATCGCCGCGGACGCCTACGGGCATCGATACGAGACGAGCCCCGACGGTACGCTCTTCGTCGTGCCGCCGCCGGACAGCGAACATGCCGTCATCGCTACTCGCTTGATGGCCTGGTTGATTGCAGCTGGCATCGCTCTCGAACAGATCATGCAGGTCGCCGGCATTCGTATCCCCGGTCCGGACGGCGACGGTGGGCAAATACCGGACCTGACGGTGTGGGCGCGGCCGCAACCCCGCGCGGTGTGGCTGGACGTCACCGATCTTCTGCTGGTGGTCGAGATCGTGTCTCAGGGCTCCGAGGCCATCGACCGCTTCGCCAAGGTGGCCGAGTACGCGGCGGCAGGCATTCCGCGGTACTGGGTGGTGGCCAGGGACGCCGCGCAGACCGTGACCATGCACACGCTCGTCGGCGGCGGGACCTACGAGGTCGTCGCCAAGGCGCCGCTCTCTTGGGTGCTGCAGACCCGGCCGGACGAGCACGGGATCGGCTGACCCCCTGACCGACCGTTGACCTGGCGTCGCCGAACGTCGGGTGATCTCCGTCGCGTGAGGGTATCGGCCGGCTACCAGCCGCAACTATCTTGTGCTCCGGGACTACCCGAGAGGGACCGGATGCGCAGGGGTTTGCTCGCTGTGGTCGCGGTGGGCGTGCTGACCGCCGGGATATCCGGCTGCACGAACGATGCCGGCGGCAGCGCGGGCGGTAACCGTGGCGCGGCCACGGTGGGTGTGATCCTGCCGGACACGACGAGTTCGCCGCGGTGGAAGACGCACGACCCGAGGTTGTTGCAGCGGGCGTTCGACGAGGCCGACGTGCCGGTCGACATCCAGAACGCGTTCGGTGACCGGGCCCGGTTCGAGCAGATCGCGGACGAGATGATCGCCCGCGGCGTCAAGGTGCTGATCATCGTCAGCCTGGACGCGCGCAGCGGCGCCGCCGTGCTGGCCAAGGCGCGCGAAGCGAAGGTCAAGACGATCGACTACGACCGGTTGACCCTGGGCGGCGGCGCGGACTACCACGTCGGTTTCGACAACGTGCAGGCCGGCGTGTTGCAGGGCCAGGGCCTGGTCGACTGCCTGCGCGGGCGGAAGGTGGTCGAGCCGGTGGTGGCCGAGCTGAACGGCTCGCCCACCGACCACAACGCGACGCTGCTGAAGCAGGGGTACGACTCGGTGCTCCAGCCGCTCTACGACAACGCCACTTACGTCAAGGGCCCGGACCAGGACGTGCCGGACTGGCACAACGTCGAGGGCGGTGCCATCTTCGAGCAGATGATCACCCAGCAGCCGCGGATCAACGGCGTGCTGGCCGCCAACGACGGCCTGGCCGGAGCGGTGATCGGCGTGCTCAAGGAGCGCGGGCTGAACGGCAAGGTGCCGGTCACCGGTCAGGACGCCACCGTGGAGGGGCTGCGCAACATCCTCACCGGTGACCAGTGCATGACCGTGTACCAGGCCATCCAGCCGGAGGCGCAAGCGGCGGCCAAGCTGGCGATCGACCTGTTCCGCGGCTGGCAGCCCACGCCGCGGAGCTTGGGACTGGGCCAAGGTGCCACCCTCGGCCAGATCAAGGATCCGGAGACCGGGGCATACATCGGGTTCCTCGGCCTCACGCCGGTGCTGATCACCAAGGCGAACATCCAGACGGTGATCAACGACAGCTTCGTGTTCGCCTCCGACCTCTGTGCCGGCGAGCTGTTCAAGCGGCTGTGCCTGGAGAACGGGATCCGGTAGCCGGCCGGGACTCGAAACCGCGCGCGGGTGCCGCGTTGCGCGCCGATCACTGGGCCGGGTGCGCCGATTCCTCGCTCTGCGGCCTGCGGGGCGCGGGGAGGGTCAGCCGCCGGGTCGAGTCCTCGGCGATCTCGTCGGCCGGGCGTTCCAGGTCCAGGAAACTGGAGGCGCGCGGGTCGTTGTCGTCCTCGGTCTCATCGACCCGGTCGTCGTCGCCCTCGTCGCCCCGGCGTGGGAACGGCGCCAGGTGGGTGGTCGGGTCGGCGGCCGGATCGGGTCGTTCGGCTTCCACGATGGACGGTGCCGCGTCGTCGGGCGGCTCCTGGGCGGGGGTGGTGTGCTGACCCGGCGGCGGTGCGAACAGCACCTGGGTACGCTCGTCCGGCGGCTCTTCCGTCTCCGCGCCGTCGAGGTGCTCACGCACCGCGGCGATGTCGATCACCTGGGTTTCCTCGCCGTGCTCCCGGGCGGCCCCGGCGGCCCGCTCGGCGAACGCCCAGCGCGCTCGTTCCTGCGCCGCCAGATCGCGGAACGCCTGCCGCGACCGCTCCTGCGCGATCCGGTCCCGGGCCGCCTGCGCGGCCTCCGCCTGCCGGCGTTCCGCCTCCGATGGTGGCCGCCGGAAGATGACCTGAGTCTGCTCACCGACCTCGTCGTCGCGCGCCCGGAGAAATCCGCGAAGATCCCGGGTGACCTCGTCGTGGGCGACCGGGACGACCGGGATGATCTGGGTG
Source organism: Actinoplanes sp. (assembly GCA_035685405.1). Taxonomy (GTDB): domain Bacteria; phylum Actinomycetota; class Actinomycetes; order Mycobacteriales; family Micromonosporaceae; genus Actinoplanes. Next base: position 37,963 of record DASSAL010000038.1, read on the forward strand.
CGCTCGCTGGGGTCCTCGTCCGGGAACGGCTCGTGCGCCGCTGCGACGGCCGGCTCGTCCACGACTTCCGGCTCATCCACGACTTCCGGCTCGTCCGCGTCGGCTTTCTCGGCGAGCGCCTCCTCGTCGGCAGTCGCTTCTTCTGCGGTGGGTTCCGCCGCGGCCGGTTCTGCGACGGAGGGTTCTTCCTCGGCCGGCTCATCCGCGGCCTCGGCCGGCTCTTCCACGGCCTCGGCCGGCTCTTCCGCGGCGAGTTCTTCCGCGGCCGTGGGTTGCCCCGCGGTAACGGGTTCTTGTGCCGCGGTCTCTTCTTCTGCCGCTGCCACTTCGGCGGTCACCGGTACCTCCACCGGTTCTTCCGCAGCGGTGGGTTGCTCGGCGACGACCGGCTCTTCCCCAGCCTCCGACTCTTCCCCCGCTTCCGACTCTTCCCCCGCTTCGGGCGCTTCCGCGGCCGGCGCGCCGGCCGGCTGCGCCGCGGTGGGCGCGCCGGCCGGCTGTGCCGCGGTGGGCGCGCCGGCCGGCT
>DASSAL010000039.1:0-15863 GCA_035685405.1 Actinoplanes sp.
AACATCGGCGTGCCGTTGCTGGACCTGCCGCCGGCCGAGCTGTACGTGCTGGAGCTGTCCAGCTACCAGTGCGCGGACCTGACCGACTCGCCGCGGGTGGCGGTGGTGACCGCCCTGTTCCCCGAGCATCTGGACGCGCACGGCGGCGAGCGTGAGTACTACCGCGACAAGCTGAACCTGCTCGCCCACCGACCGGAACTGATCGTGGTCAACGGCGCCGACGAGCGGCTCATGGCGGAGGTCGCCACGGTCACCGACGCGGGCGGGTTCGGCCCCGTGCCGGCTGCCGCGGACGACTCGCGGTTCCGGGTGGAAGACGGATCCGTGTGGTGCAGCGACGAGATGCTGTTCCCGCGAAGTGACTTCCGGCTACGCGGAGTGCACAACGGGCGCAACCTGTGTGTGGCGCTGGCCGTGCTGGACGGCATCGGCGTGGACGTGCGCACCCCCGAGGTGGCGGCCGCGGTGCGCGCCTTCGAGGGCCTGCCGCACCGGCTGGCCGAGATCGCCGACCCGTCCGGCCTCACGTTCGTCGACGACACCCTGTCCACCAGCCCCTACTCGGCGATGCACGCGATCGACGCGTACCCGGACCGCCCGTTGACCGTGCTGGTCGGCGGCACCGACCGGGGGCTCGACTACACCCCGCTGCGCCGGCACCTCGAGGGCCGGGAGCTCACCGTGATCGGCATTCCGGACAGCGGCCCGCGGATCGTCGCCGAGCTCACCGGGCTGCCCGGCGTGCGCACCGAGCAGGCGGAGGACCTGCCCTCGGCGGTCCGCCTGGCCCGCAAGCTCACCCCGGCCGACGGGGTCGTGCTGCTGTCGCCCGCCGCGCCCAGTTACGGCCGGTACCGCAACTTCGAGCACCGGTCCGAAGCCTTCCGGCAGGCCATCCAGGCCACCGGCAGCTAGCCGCCGCCCGCGCCCCGTTCGCGCCCCGTTCGCGCCCCGTTCGCGCGATCTTGGACTCTTGGCTGCCCTTATTGACGAAATGTGGCTTTTGTGGGCGCCCTGAATCCAAGATCGACGGCCTCGCCCGTCAGGTCACAGTTTGAAAACTTCGCCCAGCTCCTTGACAGAAGGGGGCTGTCAGTAAGAACTTTTACCGCGACAGTTAACACTCCTTCCTGAACGGGGCGGCCCATGGTCGAGCCAGAGGTGGACGGCACCGCATCGACCGCGGTCGTCGTCGCCCCGGTGCACGATCAGGCACCGGCGCCGGAGCGCAACGGCTCCGACGGCGTGCTGGTGCGGGTCCGGACCCTGCTGCCGGAATTCACCGGCGCCCTCCAGCGGGTCGCCGAGCAGGTGCTCGCCGATCCGGCGGCCGCCTCCCGGGCGACCATCGTGGAGCTCGCCGAGCGCAGCGGCACCTCGCCGGCCACGGTCACCCGGTTCTGCCGGGCCCTCGGTTTCGACGGGTACGCCGACCTGCGGCTCGGCATCGCCGCGGAGACCGGCCGGGCCCGCTCGGCCGGCTGGACCGTGGACATCGGCCGGGAGATCCAGCCCGGCGACCCGCTGGAGCGGGTGCTCGGCCAGATCATGGCCGCCGACACCCGGGCCATGCACGACACCGCGGCGCTGCTCGACCTCACCGAGGTGGAACGGGCGGCGGTGGCCATCGCCGCGGCCCCACGGGTGAACATCTTCGGCGCCAGCGGCAGCGCACTGGTCGGCGAGGAGATGCAGTTCAGCCTGCACCGCATCGGCGTACCGGTATGGGCCTGGAACGACGTGCACAACGGGCTGGCCAGTGCCGCGCTGTCCCGCTCCGGCGACGTCGCCCTGGGCATCTCGCACAGCGGGGAGACCGGCGAGACCATCGAGCTGCTCGCCGAAGCCAGCAGCCGCGGCGCCACCACCATCGCGCTGACCAGCTTCCCGCGCTCGCCGCTGGCCGAGCTGGCCGACATCGTGCTGCTCACCGCGAGCCAGGCGACCACGTTCCGGCCGGATGCGCTGTCCGCGCGGCATCCCCAGCTGGTCGTCCTCGATCTGCTCTACGTCGCCGTCGCGCAGCGGACCCACGAACGATCGCACGCGGCGTTCCAGCGCACCGCCCACGCCGTCCACGGACACAAGGCCGCCAAGGACGGGACGTCATCACCGTGATTCGCACAGCTCATCAATCGAAGATCAAAAACACCCCTTCAGGAGGAAGCGTGAAGCGCAAGATCGCGGTTGCCGCGGCGCTCGCCGCGACCATGCTCGCCGCCGCGTGCGGCAGCTCGGACGACGGCGGCACCACCCCCAACGCCGATGCCTCGGTCGACGGCGCCGGCAAGACCCTCAAGGTCTGGCTGATGGTCGACGCCCAGTCCGGCCGGAAGAACGTCGTGGACGAGGCCAACGCCCGGTTCACCCAGGCCACCGGCGCCCAGGTCCAGGTGGAGTACCAGCAGTGGGGCGACCACCTGGCCAAAAAGGACGCCACGCTGGCCGGCAACGACGTGCCGGACGTGATGGAGCTGGGCAACACCGAGATGCCCAAGTACGTGTTCAACGGCGCCTTCGCGGAGCTGGACAAGAACCAGTTCGAGAACTCGGCCAACTGGCTGACCGGCCTGTCGGCGCCGTGTGAGTACGAGGGCAAGACGTACTGCGTGCCCTACTACGCGGGCGCCCGCGTGCTGATCTACAACACCGACCTGTTCAAGAAGTCCGGCCTCGAGGCGCCGAAGACGTACGCCGACGTGCTCGCCGCCGCCGACAAGCTCAAGGCCGACAACTCCAGCAGCAAGTTCAACGCGTACTACATGCCGGGCCGTTACCAGTACGCCGGCCTGGCCTGGGTGCACGGTTCCGGCGGCGAGATCGCCAAGCAGGAGGGCGAGAAGTGGGTCGCCAAGCTGTCCGAGCCGGGCGCTCAGGAAGGCCTCACCAAGTGGAAGGACCTGGTTGACAAGTACTCGGTCGGTGACAAGACCAAGAACGAGGTGGACCAGGCGCAGATCTTCGCGCAGGGCCAGACCGGCATGATGTACGGCGCTTCGTGGGAGGTCGGCTCGGTCCAGGAGCAGCCGAAGGACCCGAACGACCCGGACTCGCCGAAGGTCAAGACCAAGGTGCACGGCAAGGTCGCGGCGGTCGCCATGCCGGAGATCCCGTCCTTCCTCGGCGGCTCCAACCTGGCCGTGGTCGGCAAGAGCCAGAACCAGGACCTGGCCGCCCAGTGGATCAAGGTCTTCACCGACACCAAGTCGCAGGAGCTGCTGATCGCCAACAAGGTGCTGCCCAACGCCACCAACCTGCTGGACAAGGCGGCCCAGGTGGAGGGCAACGAGGCGAGCGCCGAGGCCGCCAAGAGCAGCTGGTTCGTGCCGATGGCGCCGAAGTGGGCCGACGTCGAGTCGGCGCTGGTCATCCAGGAGATGCTGGGCAGCATCGCCAGCGGCCAGGCGTCTCCGGCGGAAGCGGCCAAGAAGGCCGACGACCAGATCAACACGATCCTGAACAGCTGACCGCCGGCACCGCCCGCCCGGGATCTCCCGGGCGGGCGACCGGGGTCCGCTCCCTGCCCCTCGAGAAACCGAGGAAGGACCCGATGTCCGCCGTCGACACCCCCTCCGCGCCGGCGCGGCCGACCCGCCCCGGAGGCCCGCCGCAGTCCCACGCGCGACGCCGCCGGCGCCGCTCCGCCAGCTCCGGGGGAGCGACGCCGTACTGGCTCGCGGTGCCCTCGCTGATCCTGATCATCGGCCTGCTCGGCTGGCCGATGTTGCGGATGATCATCCTGTCGTTCCAGAACATGCGCCTGCGCGAGCTGTTCCAGGGCATCGCCCCGCCGTGGGTGGGACTGGACAACTACACCCGGGTGCTCACCGATTCGGTGTTCTGGACGGTGACCGCCCGTACCGTCGTTTTCACCATCGTGTCCGTCTCGCTCACCGTCGTGCTCGGGCTGGCCATCGCGCTGCTGATGCGGCGCGTCGCGCCGAGCGTGCGGATCGCGATGATCGTCGCGATGATGTTCGTCTGGGCCATCCCGCAGTTGGTCGCCGCGCAGATCTTCCGATGGCTGGTGGACTCCGACTTCGGCGTGATCAACTACCTGCTCACCCAGCTCGGCCTGGACTACGTCAACCACAGCTGGTTCGCCAAGCCGCTCGAGGGCTGGGCGGTGATCACCGCGCTGGTGGTGTGGGCCGGCATCCCGTTCATCGCGATCACCCTCAACGCCGGCCTCACCCAGGTGCCCAAGGAACTGGTGGAGGCGGCCACCGTCGACGGCGCGACCCCGTGGCAGATCCTGCGCAACATCACGCTGCCGATCCTGCGCCAGCTGATCATCATCGTCACCACGCTGTCGGTGATCTGGAACTTCGGCGTCTTCACCCAGCCCTGGGTGATCCGCAGCGGCCAGCCCGAGCCGGGCTATCAGACCCTGGCGACGTACGCGTACACCGTCGCCTTCAAGAACAACAACTACAGCCTCGGGTCGGCCATCTCGGTGATCACCGTGGTGCTGCTGTTCGGCGTCATGGCCTACTACATCCGCCAGATGTTCAAGATCGGAGATGTGGACTGATGGCCACCATCGCCCCCACCAGCGGTCGGCCGCGGCGCCGCCCGGCCCGCGAGTCGGACACGGTCACCGTCGGGCGGAGCCAACTCGCCACCGTGCTCGCCAACGTGGTCGGCATCGGCTTCGTCATCCTGATGGCCTTCCCGGTCTACTGGGTGCTCAACACGGCGTTCAAGCCGTCCAACGAGATCCTCCAGTTCGATCCGACGCTGTTCCCGCACAACCCGACGTTCGACAACTTCGTCTCCGCGTTCAACGCGCCGTACTTCCAGGAATCGCTGATCAACGGCGTGCTGATCACGCTGGGCGCGGTGTTCGGCGCGATCGTCGTCGGCTTTCTCGGCGCGCTCGCCATCGCCCGGTTCCGGTTCTACGGCCGCAAGGGCATCATCCTGGTGGTCCTCGGCGTGCAGATGGTGCCGCTGGTCGCCGTCCTGATCCCGCTGTTCCTGATGATGCAGGGCTTCGGGCTCACCAAGAACCTGCTCGGCGTCGCCATCGTGTACATCGTGCTGATCCTGCCGTACACCATCTGGACGTTGCGCGGTTTCATCTACGGCATCCCGCGCGAGCTGGACGAGGCGGCGCTGATCGACGGCTGCACCCAGCGCCAGGTGTTCTGGCGGATCATCCTGCCGCTGACGGGTCCCGGTTTGGTCGCAACATCGGTGTACGGCTTCATTCAGGCCTGGAACGAGTTCATCATCATCAACACGTTCAACGACCAGTCACAGCAGAACCTGATGGCCTGGCTGCTGCAGAATCAGACGCAACGCGGAACGTATTGGGGACCGATGATGGCCGGATCCATCATGACCGCCATTCCGGTGGTGATCTTCTTCCTGATCATCCAGCGCCACATCGCGACCGGCCTGACGGCGGGCGCCGTCAAGGGCTGATCCCGGCCCTTCGAACCACGAGGAGTTTCCGATGACCGAGGTATTTGCCCAACCCGAGCTCGACCGCCGTACGCTGCTGCGTCGGGCGGCCGCCGTGGGCCTGCTCGCCACGCCCGCGGCCAGCATGCTGAGCGCCTGCGTGAGTGGTGGCTCCGACGAGGCGCCGGAGCAGGCCGAGGGTGAGAAGTCGGATACCAACCCGTTGGGTGTCGACCCCAAGGCGCCGCTCGAGGTCATCATCTTCAACGGCGGCCTGGGCACCAAGTACGCCACCGACGTGCACATCCCGTCGTACAAGAAGATGTACCCGGAGGCGACGGTCAACTTCTCCGAGACCACCGAGATCGGCAAGGTGGTCCAGCCGCGGATCAACGCGGGCGACCCGCCCGACATGGTGAACAACGCCGGGGCCGGGCTGATGGACATGGCCGCGATCGTCAAGGCCGGCCAGGCCCAGGACCTGACCGACCTGTTCAACGCCCCGTCGCTGGACATCGCCGGCAAGACGGTCAAGGACACGCTGGTGCCCGGCGCGTACGAGCAGGGCCTGTTCGACAACAAGCCGTACGTGCTGAACTACGCGTTCACCGTCTACGGCCTCTGGTACAACGCCGCGCTGTTCCAGAAGAACAACTGGACACTCCCCAAGACCTGGTCGGAGTTCACCGCGCTGCTGGACCAGATCAAGGCGGCCGGCATCGTCCCGTTCGCGTACGCCGGCGCCAACGCCCCGTACTACATGTACCTGGCCATCCTGACCAGCGCGGCCAAGATCGGCGGTACCGAGCTGCTCACGGCACTGGACGAGAACGCCGACGGCGCCTGGACCGCCGAGCCGATCAAGCAGGCCGCGGCCGCCTGGGCGGAGATCGGCGCCAAGTACTCCGACCGCAAGTTCGCCGGCCTGCGGCACACCGAGGTCCAGCTGCAGCAGAACCAGGACCGGGTGGCGTTCTACCCGTGCGGGTCCTGGCTGGAGAACGAGCAGGCCAAGGACACCCCGAAGGGCTTCGAGTACGCGGTCATCCCGCTGCCCTCGGTGACCGGAGCCGACAAGCTGCCGCAGACCGCGATCTACGCCGCGGCCGGCGAGATGTACTACGCCTCCAGCAGGGGCAAGAACCCCCGCGGCGGCATGGAGTATCTGCGGCACATGCTCGGCAAGGCCAACGCGGCCGAGTTCACCAAGCTCACCAAGGTGCTCACCGTGGTGCAGGGCGCGGCCGACGGCCTCACCGTCTCGCCCGGCCTGACCAGCGGTAACGAGCTGGTCAAGGCGGCCGGCTCGGACTACTTCGGGTACCGCTGGCCGGACCTCTACAAGAAACTGGACGTGGAGTGCCAGGCGGCCACCAACGAGCTGATGTTCGAGGGCGGTACGGCGGACGCGTTCTGCGCCCGGATGCAGAAGGCCGCCGACGCGCTCTGACGGCGGCGGCGGCGGAAGGAGAATGACGTCATGCGGCACGGCAAGTATCCCTTCATCATCGGTTTCCTTGCCGTGCCGGTGGCGCTCTACGTCACCTTCGTGGTGGCCGCCTACCTGCAGACCTTCCAGCTCGCGCTGACCGACTGGTCCGGGCTCGGGCCGATCACGTACGTCGGCTTCGACAACTTCGTCACGATGTGGAACGACGAGTTGTTCTGGCGTTCGGTACGCCACAATCTGGTCCTGCTGCTGGCGCTGCCGATCATCACCATCGCGGTCGCACTCGTCTTCGCCTTCCTGCTGAACGTCGGCGGCGGCACCAAGGGCGGCATCACCAGGGGCGTCTGGGGCTCCAAGTTCTACCGGGTCATCTTCTTCTTCCCGCAGCTGCTGGCCCTGGCGATCGTGGCGGTGATCTTCGGACGGGTGTTCTCGCCGGACGAGAGCGGCCTGATCAACGGACTGCTGCCGGCCGGCTGGGGACCGTTGCTGTTCCTCGCCGACGAGCGGTACGCGCTGGCCTGCATCCTGGCCGTGCTGGTGTGGCAGGCGATCGGCTTCTACGTGGTGCTGTTCTCGGCCGGGATGGGCTCGATCCCGCAGGAGATCTACGAGGCGGCAGCGCTGGACGGCGCCAGCCGGGTGACGCTGTTCTTCCGGGTCACCGTGCCACTGCTCTGGGGCACCATCCAGGTCGCCTGGGTCTACCTGGGCATCGCCGCGTTCGACGCGTTCGCGCTGGTGAACATCATGACCGTGGAACGCGGCGGCCCGGACGGCGCGACCTCGGTGCTGGCCATGATGATCTATCGGAACGCCTTCGAGTTCTCCCAGGCCGGCTACGCCTCGGCGCTGGGCGTGTCGCTGTTCATCCTGACCCTGGCGTTCGCCGCGCTGACCCTGCGGGTGACCCGCCGCGACGCCGTGGAGCTGTGAGGCCACGATGAGCAATGTGATCGAGGCACCCGCCGTCCCGGTCGCCTCCGCCGGCCGCAAACCGGACGCCAAACGGGAGGTGAACGGCTTCAGCGCACTGGCGCACATCGCGCTGTTCGTCTGGGCGCTGGCCACCGCCGGCCCGCTCATCTGGGTGCTGCTGTCCTCGTTCAAGAACAACACCGAGATCTTCCTGGGCCAGCCGTTCGCGCTGCCGGAGTCGTTCTCCTTCGAGACCTATGTCAACGCCTGGAACACCGCGCACGTCGGCCGGTACTTCCTGAACAGCGTGTTCGTGGTGACGGTCAGCACCGCCGGCACCATGCTGTTCGGCTCGATGGCGGCGTACGTCCTGGCCCGCTACAAGTTCTTCGGCAACCGCTTCCTCTATTACCTGTTCGTCTCCGGCCTGGCGTTCCCCACGTTCATGGCGCTCGTCCCGTTGTTCTTCATCCTCAAGGGATTCGGGCTGATCAACACGTTCACCGGGCTGATCCTGGTGTACATCGCCTATTCGCTGCCGTTCACCGTGTTCTTCCTGGCCGCGTTCTTCAAGACGCTGCCGGTGGAGATCGAGGAGGCGGCGACCGTGGACGGCGCCTCACACACCCGCAAGTTCTTCCAGATCATGGTGCCGATGGCCAAGTCCGGCCTGGTCAGCATCACCATCTTCAACATCGTCGGGCAGTGGAACCAGTACCTGCTGCCGCTGGCGATCATGCAGGGGGCCGGCGCGGACTCGAAGTGGGTCCTCACCCAGGGCATCGCGAACATCAGCACCTCGGCCGGATACCAGGCGCAGTGGTCCACGCTGTTCGCCGCGCTCACCCTCTCGATCCTGCCGATGATCGTCGTCTACGCCATCTTCCAGCGCCAGATCCAGGCCGGCCTAACCGCAGGCGCCGTCAAGTAACCCCCGCCCGCCTCGCCCGCCGATCTTGGACTTGTGGTGGGCACTTTGCCCTCTTGGCGACGTCTGTCCCCACCACGAGTCCAAGATCGCGCAGGAATGTCGTACCCCGTCGGCAGAATGACGGGGTGTTGATCGGGGTGATGGCGGAGGGGCCGGCCGCGCACGGGGGTGGCCGGCTCCAGCCGCTGACCGCGAGCGGCGAGCCGGCCGGCCCGGTGCAGCCGGTCGCCGACCTGGCCGCCGCGGTGCGCGCTGCTCCCGCCGACACGCGCTGGGTCTGGCCGGCCACCGGGGAGATCTATCCGGCACTGCTGCGCGCCGGAGTCCGGGTGCGGCGCTGCCACGACGTGGAGCTGACCGAGGCGCTGCTGTCCGGATACGCCGGCCGCTGGGGTGCGCCGCGGTCGCCGGCCGCGGCATGGGCCCGGCTGACCGGTGCTCCGGTGCCGCCGGACCCGCCGCCCCGCCAGCCGGACCCACCGGGTGCCGGCCAGGGCGCGCTGTTCGAGACCGGTCCGGCGGCACCGTCCGGCGGGTCCGGCGTGTCGCTGGAGCAACTCGCCCGGGTGTACGCCGACCAGCAGCGCCGTAGCGCGGCCACCGACCACCCCGGCCGGTTCCGTCTGCTGGTCGCGGCCGAGTCGGCGGGCGCGCTGGTGGCGGCCGAGATGGCGCACGCCGGCCTGCCGTGGCGGGCGGATCTGCACGACCGGCTGCTCCGCGAGCTGCTCGGGCCACCCCAGCCGGTCGGCCCGCCGCGCCGGCTGGCCGAGCTGGCCGCCCGGGTCAACGCGGCGTTCGGCGTCCACGGCCTGCATCCCGACTCACCGGCCGAGGTGGTGCGCGCGTTCGCCCGGGCCGGCATCGACGTGCCGAACACCCGGGCCTGGGTGCTGCGCCAGGTCGACCATCCCGCGGTCCGGCCCCTGCTGGAATACAAGGAGCTGTACCGGATCTGGACCGCGCACGGCTGGGCCTGGTGCGACGCCTGGATCAGCGGTGGCCGGTTCCGTCCCGAATACGTGCCCGGCGGTGTGGTGTCCGGCCGCTGGGCCACCCGCGGCGGCGGCGCCCTGCAGGTGCCCAAGGTGGTCCGCCGGGCCGTGGTGGCCGAGCCGGGCTGGCGGTTCGTGGTGGCCGACGCCGGCCAGCTCGAGCCGCGGGTGCTGGCCGCGGTCTCCGGCGACACCCGGCTGGCCGCCGCGGCGAGTGCCGGTGACCTGTACGCGGCGCTGGCCGCCGACGCGTTCGGCGGCGACCGGGCCAAGGCCAAGGTGGCCCTGCTCGGCGCCATGTACGGGCAGACCGGCGGCGCCGCGATACCGGCCCTGGCCGTGCTCCGGCAGAGTTATCCCACCGCCTTCGACTACGTCGAGTCCGCCGCCCGCACCGGCGAGGCCGGCGGCCTGGTCCGGTCCTGGCTGGGCCGCACCTGCCCGCCGGCGTCCACCGGGTGGCGCGACGCCGGTTCGGAGCCGCCCGAGGAAGCCGGCTCGGCCGAGCTGCCGCAGGGCGGTGCGTCCGGCCGCGCCCGCGGCCGGTTCACCCGCAACTTCGTCATCCAGGCCACCGCCGCCGAGTGGGCGCTGGTGCTGCTCGCGACGCTCCGGACCGCGCTCGAGGGCAGCAAGGCCGAGCTGGTCTTCTTCGTGCACGACGAAGTGGTGGTGCACTGCCCCGAGGAGGAGGCGCCGGCGGTGACCGAGGCGGTCCACGCGAGCGCCGCCCAGGCCGGCCGCCTGCTGTTCGGCGACACCGAGGTCCGCTTCCCGCTGGACGTCTCCGTCGTGGAGTGCTACGCGGACGCGGCCTAGCAGTAGGTGGGGGCGTTGCCCGACTTCCACGTGCATGTGTCGATCGTCTTGCCGGCGGCGTTGCGCAGGTAGGCGGTGTCCCCGGTGTTGTTCCAGATGTAGTTGCCCGACCCCTGATAGCGGTGCTGCGCGTCGGTGCCCTTGCCGGTGTGGAGGTAGACCCGCTTGCCGGCGCCCAGGGGGATGTCCGTTCTCGTCAACCAGATCGGGTGACCGTCCTCACAGCCCCGCCCCGTTTTGCTCTGAACACCAGGAGGAATCACCCCCTCCTCGCCCACCGACCCCGCGTTCTGGCGGACCGCTGGACCGGTTCTCGCGCCTGACGGTAAACCGAACCAGGAGGGGAGCAGGGCATGTCCGGTGCATCAGCGGACGAAGCGGCGGTCGGTGCGTTCGCGCAGCGTGTGCTGGCCGACGGAACGGCGTCGGTGTCGTTCCTCATGGCGGCGCTCGGGGACCGGCTCGGGTTGTTCCGGGGTCTGGCGGGCGGCCCGGCCACACCGGCCGAGCTCGCCCGCGAGGCCGGCATCGCCGAGCGGTACGCCCGGGAATGGCTGGCCGCGATGGCCGCCGCCGGCTACCTCGCGTACGACGACCCGACCGGATCCTTCGCCTTACCGGCGGCGCACGTGCCGGTCCTGGCCGCCGACGACACACCGGCATCGCTCGGGTCGATCCTGCAGTGGACGCTCGGGGTGCTTCCGGCCCTGGACGCCGTGGCGACCGCGTTCCGCACCGGCCAGGGCGTGCCGCCCGAGGCGTACGGGGCTGACCTGCGCGCCGGCATCGAACGGCTGAGCGCCCCGGCGTTCGTCAACGCGCTGGTGCCGGTGTGGTTGGCACACCTGCCCGAGGTGCGGCGCGCGCTCACCGCCGGCGCCGACGTCGCGGACGTGGGCTGCGGTGCCGGCCGGGCCCTGATCGAGCTGGCCCGGGCGTTCCCGCGGTCCACGTTCACCGGCTTCGACCCGGATCCGCAGCAGGTCGAGCGAGCGCGAGCGAACGCCAAGCGGGCCGGCGTGGACCAGCGGGTGCGGTTCGTGCCGGCCACCGTGGACGACGGACGGTACGACCTGGTGTGCACCTTCGACGTCGTGCACGACGTGGGTGACCCGCTCGGCCTGCTCACCGCGATCCGCGCCGTACTGCGCCCCACCGGCACCTATCTGTGCGCCGAAGTGGCGGGTGCGGCCACCCTGGCCGGCAACCTCAATCCGTTCGGTGCGCTGTACTACGCGGTCAGCGTGCTCTACTGCCTGCCGGTGTCGCTGGCCGCCGGCGGTCCGGGGCTGGGCAGCCTCGGCCTGTCCGAGCCGGCGCTGCACGACCTCTGCCTCAGGGCCGGGTTCGGTAGCTTCCGCCGGCTACCGGTCGACGACCCGCTGAACGCGGTCTACCAGGTGCAGCCATGATCGCCACCGCGTCGGCCGCCGAGTTGACCGCCGCCCTGCGCCGTCGCGACCTGAGCAGCCGCGAGCTGCTGGACCGGTACCTCGATCGGATCGAGCGGCTGGATCCGCGGCTCAACGCGGTGGTGACGGTGGACGCCGACCGGGCCCGGGCCGAGGCGGACGCGGCCGACCAGGCGGCCGCGCGAGGTGCGGAACTGGGCCCGCTGCACGGCCTGCCGGTGACGGTGAAGGACAGCATCGAGACCGCGTCGCTGCGGACCACGTGCGGCACTCCGGAACTGGCCGGGTACGTACCCGAGCGGGACGCGACCGCGGTGGCCCGGTTGCGCGCCGCCGGGGCGGTGATCCTCGCCAAGACCAACACGCCGGCCTGGGCCGGCGATGCGCAGACCGACAACCCGGTCTTCGGGCGTACGAACAACCCGTGGGACCCGGAGCGTTCCCCGGGCGGCTCGTCCGGTGGCCCGGCCGCCGCGGTGGCCGCCGGGCTGACCGGTCTCGACCTGGGCAGCGATCTCGGGGGGTCGATCCGGATGCCGGCCGGCTATTGCGGCGTCTACGGCTTGCGGCCCTCGTACGGGCTGATCCCGCTGCGCGGCCATCTGCCGCCACCGCCAGGCACCCGGGCCGGGATCGACATGGCCACGCTCGGACCGCTCGCCCGCTCGGCCGACGACCTCGCCATCGTGCTGGCCGCGCTGGCCGGACCGGACGACGCCCGGGCGGTCGGCTGGCGGCTCACGCTGCCACCGCCGCGCGCCGATTCCCTCACCGGCTACCGGGTGGCGGCCTGGCTGGACGATCCGGCCTGCCCGGTCGACGGTGCCGTGCTGGACGTGCTCGCCGCCGCGGTGGAGGCATTGCGCCGGGCGGGCGTGACGGTCGACGATCGGGTCCGTCCGGCCGACCTGGGCGAGTCGGCGCGGCTCTTTCAAGACCTGGTGCAGCCGCTGGCCGGGGCCGCCCTGCCGCAGCCCGACTTCGACGCGCTCACCGCCCTTGCCGGCGATCCGGCCGCACCGGCGACACCGCGGCGGGAGTGGGCGGGACGGGTGACCGCCCGGGTCCGCGACTGGGTGTCGGCACACGAGCGCCGCCTCGCGGTGGCGGCCGACTGGGCGCGGCTGTTCCGGCACTACGACGTGCTGTTGTGCCCGGTGACCCCGACGACCGCGCTGCCACACGACGACACCCCCGACCCGGACCGGCGGCGCATCCACGTCAACGGCCGCGCGGTGCCGTACTGGGACCAGGTCCGGTGGGTGCAGGCCGTCGCCACGGTCCGGCTGCCGGCCGCCGCCGTGCCGGTGGGGCTGGCCGGCGGGCTCCCGGTCGGCCTGCAGATCGTCGGCCCGTACCTGGAGGACCGCACGGTGATCGACTTCTCCCGCCGGCTCGCCGAGGTCACGGGTGGTTACCGTCCGCCACCCGGCTACTGAGGAGATACGCTCAGCCATGCTGTACGGGCGGGCCCGCGCGGTCGCGACCGTGGCCGACGCGCTGGCACAGGCCCGGGCCGGTCACGGCGGGCTGCTGCTCGCCACCGGTGAAGCGGGCATCGGCAAGACGGCGCTGGCCGGCGGGTTGCTGCGCACCGCACCCGCCGACGGGGTGCTGGTGGCGTGGGCCGCGTGCGGTCCGGACGCCGGTGCGCCGCCGTACTGGCCGTGGCTGCAGGTGTTGCGCGGGCTCGCCCCGGAGCCGACGGCCGGCGCTTCCTCCCCGTTCGGTGATCCCTTCCGGACCGGCATGACCGGATCCACCGACGCGACCGGCGCCGAGCGGTTCCGGCTCTTCGAGCAGATCGCGAACCACCTTGTCCGGGCCGGCGCGAACCAGCCCGTGGTCGCCGTACTGGATGACCTGCACTGGTCCGACGAGCCGTCCCTGCTCGCACTGGCGCACGTCACCGGGCGGATCCGTACCGCGCGGGTGTTGCTGCTCGGCACCTACCGTGAGGCCGACGCCCGGCCCGCGCTGCTCGATGTGGCCCGCGCCGCCCAGGTCATCCAGCTCGCCGGGCTCGACCAGCCGGATGTGGCCGCCCTGATGGCGGAGATCACTGGAACGGCACCGGACCCGCGGCTCGCCGCCGAGGTGTGGCAGCGCACCGGCGGCAACCCGTTCTTCGTCCGGGAGGTCACCCGTCTGCTCATGGTCCACGGCTCGGACGCCCGCCCGGCCGACGTGGTGCCGGCCGGCGTGCGCGAGGTGCTGCGGCAGCGGCTCGCCCGGCTGTCCGCCGATTGCACCCACCTGCTCGGCGCTGCCGCCGTGCTGGGCACCGAGCCGGCACTGGACACGGTCGGCGAGGTCGCGGGCATGGAGCCCACCGAGGCCATCTCCGTGGTGGAGGAGGCGGTACGGGCCGCGGTGGTGGTGCGGCCACCCGCTCCGGCCGGGCGGATCCGGTTTCGTCACGAGCTGTTCCGGGCGGCCGTCTACGAGGCGCTGGGGCCGGCGGTCCGGACCGCTCACCACCGCCTGGCCGCCGAGGCGTTGCGCCGGCAGCGGGCCACCGGCCGGGACGTCCCGGCGGCCGAGGTGGCCGCGCACTTCCTGCGGGCCGGTGCGGCCTCGGCCGCCGACGCGGTGCGCTACAGCGTGCTGGCCGGGCATGCCGCGTTGGAACGGCTGGCTTACGAGGACGCCCACGGGCACTTCGAACGGGCGCTGTCCGCCCTGGCCGGCGTCGCCGGGGACACCCGGCCGGTACGCCTGGACCTGCTCCTGCATCTCGGCGCCGCGCAGCACCGGTCCGGGCGGCCCGACGAAGCCCGGACCAGCTTCCACGCCGCGGCGGCGGCCGCCCGGACCGGCGGCGACGCGTCCGCCCTGGCCGCCGCGGCGCTCGGCCTGCACCGCCTGGGCACACGCACCGCGCTGCTGGACGCCGAGGTCTACTCCCTCCTCGGCGAGGCGGCCGACGCCGTCGCGGCCGAGGCCGGCGAGCCGGCCCTGCCGGATCTGCTGGCCGACCTGCTGGCCGCGCAGGCCCGCACGCTGCATCACGGCCGGATGGATGCCGCCCCGGCCGGAGTGACCGCGCTGGCCGAACGGGCGGTGCGGCTGGCCCGGGCCGGTGGCGACCCGGCCACCATCGCTACCAGCCTGCTCGCCCTGCACGACGCGCGGTGGGCACCGGGCTCCGCGCGTACCCGTCTGCCCATCCTGGCGGAGATGGCCGAGTGCGCGCGGCGTTGCGGCGACCGGGAGCGGTACGCCCAGGCCCGCCAGCTGCGCGCAGCCGCCCTGATCGAGCTGGGCGAGCCGGCTGGTGTCGCGGAGCTGGCCGCCTATTGCCGGCTCGCCGACGACCTCGGCCATCCCGGCGCCCGGTGGAACGCGGTGACCCGCCGGGCAACCCTCGCGCTGATCACCGGGGACCTCGACGAGGCAGCCGCGCTGGTGCGCGAGGGTGCGCGGCTGGGCACCGAGATCGGCGAACCGGACGCGCTCGGCGTGGCCAACACCCAGGCGTCGGTGCTGGCCCTCTTCGGCCGGCCGATGACCGACCTCCGGCAGCCGGACACCCTGTTCGGGCGGACCGACGAGCCGCTGCTGGCGGCCCTGCTCCACCACGCCGAGGGGGACCGGCGCGCCGCGGCGGCGGCCACCGCCCGGCTGGCCACGCCGCCCTGGCAGGATCTGGAGGGGCAGGTTTTCGAGGCGATTCTGCTGATCGAGTACGGCGGTGATGCCGCGCGCCGCGACGCGTACGATCGGCTCCGCCCGCTGTCCGGTCTGCACTGCGTCGTCGGCGGGTGCGCGTCGTACCAGGGCCCGGTGGAATACCACCGGGCGGCCCTGGCCGCCGCGCTGGGCCGGCTCGACGAGGCCACCGCCGCCGCGGCGGCCGCCGTAGCCGCGTGCGAGCGGTTGGGCGCGCCGGCCTGGCAGGGGCTCGCCCGCGACCTGACCACCCGGCC